>JBQTJH010000080.1:0-59172 GCA_052387335.1 Panacagrimonas sp.
GGAGCGCGATGTACTCGATGTACATGAGCGACGACTGACGCAGCGACGCGCAAAAGCGGCCCCGCCCCTTCGGGTTGCGGCCAGAATTTCGCCATGCGGCGTTGCTCCCTCCTCATTTGGACTAACCAAACCTCGGCGGTCGCGCCTTGCCTGGCGAAATTCTGGACTCGCAACGCAGCGACCATTCATATGTCAACAGACCCTAGTCGCTTTCAACCCGCCATCCATCGAAAACGCTGGACGTGCGGGAGCGCTCCGGCTACGGTCGCGGCCCCCTGAGGGTCCATACGCCTACGCCCATGGCCGATACCGGAGCCGAACAACGTGTCCGTCGCCTGCGCGCCGCACTGGAAAGCGGCCGTTGGGCGCCCGTGCGCCGGCAACTGGCCTCGCTCAATCCGGCGGAGGTCGCCAACCTGCTGGCCGCACTACCCGAGCGCGAGCGCAATCTGGTCTGGGAGATGGTCGACCCGGCCGAAGACGGCGAGGTGCTGCTGCACCTGCCCGAGGATGTGCGTGACGACCTGATCCGGCAGATGGACGCCGCCGAGCTGGTTGCGGCGGCCGAAGAACTGGACATCGACGACCTTGCCGACTTCGTCGATTCCCTGCCCGAAACCGTCACGCGGCAGGTCATGCAGGCGCTGTCCGATGCTGACCGCGCGCGCCTTGAAGCGGTGCTCGTTTACGAGCCCGACACGGCCGGCGGTCTGATGAACACCGATACGGTGACCGTGCGGCCGGACGTCTCACTGGAAGTGGTGATGCGCTACCTGCGCATGCGCGGCGAACTGCCGACGCACACCGATGCGCTGTTCGTGGTGGATCGCTACGGCGCCTATCTGGGCTGCCTGCCGCTGGACCGCATCCTGACTCGCGATCCGGAGGACAGCGTCAACAACGTGATGGATCGCGAGCTCGAAGCACTGCCGGTGGCCCTGCCCGCGCGCGAAGTGGCGCAGCGGTTTCAGAGTTCGGATCTGGTGTCCGCGCCGGTGGTGGGCTCCAACCAGAAGCTACTCGGCCGCATTACGGTGGACGATGTCATGGACGTGATCCGCGCCGACGCTGAGCACAATTTGTTGTCGATGGCCGGCGTCGACGAAGACGAGGATTTGTTCGCACCCGTGCATCGGGCCGCTCGCCGTCGCGCGCTGTGGCTGGGCATCAACCTGGCCACCGCATTTTTGGCAGCGGGC
Organism: Panacagrimonas sp.; assembly: GCA_052387335.1. Taxonomy (GTDB): domain Bacteria; phylum Pseudomonadota; class Gammaproteobacteria; order Nevskiales; family Nevskiaceae; genus Panacagrimonas. The sequence continues at coordinate 1,200 of JBQTJH010000080.1, forward strand.
ATGGTCGGCATGTTCGAGGCCAGCATCGAGCAGGTGGTGGCGCTGGCTGTGCTGATGCCCATCGTCGCCAGCATGGGCGGTATTGCGGCCAATCAGATCGTGGCGCTGATGGTGCGCGGTATCGCGCTCGGCCAGGTCGGCGCGGGCAACACAGCGGCGCTGCTGCGCAAGGAATTGCTGGTGTCGGTGATCAATGGCCTGTTGTGGGGCCTGACGGTTGCCGCGCTGACCCTGTGGTGGTTCGAATCGCCGGCGCTGGGCTTGGTCATTGGACTTGCGCTGATGCTCAATCTGCTGCTCGCCGCCACCGCAGGACTGCTGGTACCGCTGCTGCTGCGCCGGATCGGTCTGGACCCGGCGCTCGCGGCCAGCGTGATCGTCACCACCATCACCGACGTCATGGGCTTCTTCCTGTTCCTGGGCCTGGGGACCTTGATCCTGATGTAGCCGCGGCGCACAAGCCGCGCGGTCGCCAGCACGCTCGCTCCTGCTTCTGTTCCGTCGCATCATTGCGGATCAGACGAGGACAGCGGATGGACAAGCAGAAGCAATTTTCCGGCACCGACGCGGTGCGCGAGCAGCATCGCTTCGACGAGTCGCGCCTGCTGGCGTGGATGAACGCCAATGTCGAGGGCTTCAAGGGGCCGCTGACGGTCCAGCAGTTCAAGGGCGGGCAATCCAACCCGACGTACAAGCTGATCACGCCGGCACGAAATTACGTCATGCGGCGCAAACCACCCGGACAGTTGCTGGCTTCGGCACACGCGGTGGATCGCGAATACCGTGTCATCACCGCGTTGCACGGCGCCGGTTTTCCGGTGGCGAAGACCTACGGTCTATGCACCGACGAATCCGTGATTGGCACCTGGTTCTATGTCATGGACTGTATCGATGGCCGCGTGATCTGGGATACGAGCTTTCCCGACGTGCCACGCGAGCAGCGCCGCGCCTACTTTGATGCCATGAACGCCACCCTGGCGCACTTGCACACGCTGGACTACGCCAAGCTTGGCCTTGCGGATTACGGCAAGACCGGCAATTACTTCGAACGCCAGATCGTCCGCTGGTCCAAGCAATACCTGGCCGACGAAGCCGCAGGTCGCGTGGCGGCGATGGATCGCATGGTCGAGTGGCTGCCGGAACATATCCCGCCCGGTGACGAATCGACCCTGGTGCATGGCGACTACCGCAGTGACAACATGATTTTTCATCCCAGCGAACCGCGCGTGCTGGCGGTGCTGGACTGGGAGCTGTCCACACTCGGCCACCCGCTCGGCGACTTTGCCTATCACCTGATGATGTACCGCATGCCGCCGGGTGTGACCGCAGGACTGGTGGGCACCGACCTGAGCGCGATGGATATTCCGACCGAGGCCGAGTATGTCGCCGCGTACTGCGCCCGCACCGGACGCGCGCGCATCGATCAGCTGGACTTCTACATCGCGTTCAACCTGTTCCGGCTGGCGGCGATCATTCACGGCATTCGCGGTCGCGTGGTGCGTGGCACCGCGGCCAGCGCGCATGCCAAGCAGATGGCGGCGTTTGTGGAGCCGCTGGCGGATCTGGCCTGGAAGCAGGCGCAGGCTGCAGGCTAGAAATTAATTGCCGAGCGGCGCCACGGCGCCGCAATCTGCCGATAACCAGCGGCCGTTCAAGGTTCCGTTGGTGTACAGCGGAATGCCTTCCTGGGTGTTGCCTTGGAACGAAGTGGTGCCGGAATACCGCTGCGCGTCGAGCAGTTGAATCTGGACCTGGCCGCGGCCCTGCAACCAGCCATTGCAGGCCAGGTCACCGTTCAGCACATCGCCGTTGCGGCGCAGGTTGGTGGCAACGCAGCCGCTGGACTCATCCTGGAGATCCAGAAACCGGTTCTGAGAAACCTGTTCCTGGGTCAAGCAGATTTGATGACGCTGCGGTGCCGGCTTCGGCACTTCAAGCCCGCCGAATCCAAATTGTTCGAGCAGCTCGGGATCAAGTTCCGGCATCTGCGCCAGCAGCAATTCCACCGACCACAGGCCAGCACGCGGCGCCACCGCGGCCGAAGTGTTCAGCGACAGCGACGCCAAGGCGGCGGCCGCGATAAAGACATAGCGATTCATGAAAAGCTCGGGTGGCCAAGAACAAAAAAGGCCGCAGCTCAGTTGTCACCGGCGATGGTCATGCGACCCACCAGCACCGAACCGCAGCGGATGCCGGATCGTGCATCCACGTCCCCGCCTACAGCCTGAATATCGCGGTACATCTCCAGCAGATTGCCGGCGATGGTCACGCCCTCAACCGGTGCGCCAAGGCGGCCGTTCTCCACCCAGAAACCGGCGGCGCCGCGCGAGTAATCACCGGTCAGGCCGTTGACGCCCTGGCCCATCAACTCCGTCACCAGCAGGCCGGTGCCCATTTCGCGCATCAGCGCGGCCTGATCCAGCGGCCCGGGCTGCACGATCAGATTGAACACGCCGCCGGCATTGCCGGTGGTTTCCAGACCGAGCTTGCGTGCCGAATAGCTGCCCAACAGCCAGCCCTGCAACACGCCGTCGCGCACCAATTCGCGTTCCAGCGTGGTTACACCTTCGTGATCGAACGCGGCGCTGGATGCGGCCTGCATCAGATGCGGCTGCTGGCGCAGTTGCACCCGCGGCGAGAACACCGGCTGGCCCAGCTTGTCGAGCAGGAAGCTGGCCTTGCGATACAGCGCGCCGCCGGAAATGGCGGAGATGAAATGTCCGAACAGCCCGCGCGCCACCTCGGGCACAAACAGCACCGGCGCCTGTCGCGTGCTGAGCGTACGCGCACCGAGTCGCGCCACCGTGCGCTCGCCGGCACGACGACCGATGGATTCGGGCGAATCGAGTCGCGCTGGGTTACGACCGCCGTCCCACCAGTAATCGCGCTGCATGCTGGCGCCGTCGACCGCCACAACCGCACAGCTCAAGCTGTGCTGCGTGCCGCGACGGTGTCCGAAGAAGCCGTGCGAATTGGCGTACAGAGACACCCCGCGCGTGGTCGACAAGCCCGCGCCCTCGCTCTGTTGAATGCGCGCGTCTACCGCAAGTGCAGCAGCCTCGCAGGCGCGCGCGCGCTCGATGGCCGCTTCGGGGCTCAACTCCCAGGGATGATCCAGCGCAAGGTCCGGCTGCTCCCTGGCCATCAGCGCCGCATCTGCGAGGCCCGAGCAATCGTCCTTCTCGGTCACGCGCGCAATCGTCGCGGCGGCCTCCACACATTCGCGCAGACCCTTGTCGCTCAGATCACCGGTGGACGCGTTGCCACGGTGCTGGCCGAAATACACCGTCACGCCCAGGCTGCGGTCGCGCTGGAATTCCAGGCTCTCGACCTCGCTGTTGCGCACGCTCACCGAAAAGCCGCGCGAATGGCTCAGGCTCAGTTCGGATTGAGTGGCGCCGATGTCGCGGCTCATCTGCAACACGCGCTCGGCCAGGGCTCGCAGATCAGCTTCGACCGGCAAGGAGGCGGATTCTGGCTTGTTCATCCGTTTTGATCGGGAAGAATCATCGTGGGGCACTCCTCAAGTCTCGAGCAAATGGATCAGCAGTTTCTGATGAATGCCGCCGAAGTCGCCATTACTCATGATCAGTACCCGATCTCCGGCCCGCGCCTGTGCCGCGACGCTGCGGACCAGGGTGTCGATCTCATGCTCCACGCTCAGCTTGCCGCCGAGGCCGGCGAGCGCAGCGTGCACATCCCAATCCAGGTCGGGTCGCACGAATACAAAACTGTGATCGGCATCACAAAGAGCCTGCTCCAGCTCAGCGGCATGCGAGCCCAGTCGCATGGTGTTGGAGCGCGGCTCCAGCACCGCAACGATGCGTCCGCCGGGTTGCCGGCGCAGCGCATCGACGGTGACGGCAATCGCGGTCGGGTGATGGGCGAAGTCGTCGTACACCGTCACGCCACGCGCTTCGCCGATTTTTTCCAAACGTCGGCGCACGCTCTGAAAGGTCTGCAGCGCCGCAATCGATATTTGTATTGGCACGCCGACATGCGCAGCGGCGGCAAATGCGGCGAGCGTGTTGGATCGATTGTGCAGGCCTGCCAGCGGCGTCTTCACCTGCCCTTGTGACTGGCCTTGCACGACCAGTTCAAACTCCTGCTCGGCATCGCGCGCCGACCAGCCGGCGATGTCATCGAAGCGATCAAGTTGACTCCACGCGCCCATGTTCAGCACGCGCGCAAGATTGGCATCGGCACCGTTGACGATCAGGCGACCACTGCTCGGTACCGTGCGGATCAGATGATGAAACTGACGCTCAATGGCGGCGAGGTCCGGAAAGATATCGGCGTGGTCGTATTCCAGGTTGTTGAGCACGCAGGTGCGCGGTCGGTAATGCACGAACTTGCTGCGCTTGTCGAAGAATGCGGTGTCGTATTCGTCGGCCTCGATCACGAAATACTTGCCCTGGCCCAAACGCGCCGACACGCCGAAATTCAGCGGCACGCCGCCGACCAGAAAGCCGGGCGCAAGACCGGCCTGATCCAGCAGCCAGGCGAGCAAGGACGTCGTGGTGGTCTTGCCGTGCGTGCCGGCCACTGCGAGCACATGCCGACCATGCAGCACGTTTTCCGCGAGCCATTGCGGACCCGAGACATACGGCAGGCCCGCGTCCAGCACGTATTCCATCGCCGGAAATTTCGCGCCGCGCGTGACCACATTGCCCACCACCACTACATCGGGAGCAGGATCGAGATGCGCGGCGTCGTAGCCCTGCATCACCGTGATGCCAAGCTGTTCCAGCTGCGTCGACATCGGCGGCCAGGCGTTGGCGTCCGAGCCCGTGACCTGATGCCCGGCCTCGCGCGCCAGCGCCGCGATACCTGCCATGAAGGTGCCGCAAATCCCCAGAATGTGCAGGTGCATAGACGCGGCTCAGCGGGCGCCGCCGCTGAACATCTCCAGCACGGCGGAAGCAAAGGTGGCGAAGAACAAGACAAACATCAGCACCGCCATCGCGACCAACATCGCCACCAGCAGGCCGCCGCCAAAACCGAAATTGGCCGAGCGACGAAAGATGTGCGCGTTGACCACAAAATTCCAGATGTTGAGCGCGTTCATCAGCAGCGCCGCCCAGCTCGAAACCTTGAGCTCGGCGCCGGCCTCGATCGCTTCCGGATTGCGTGATAGCTCCTGCAACTGCGGCGCGATCTCCGAGAACGGCAGCCACAGCCCCAGGGTCAGCACGCTGTTGACGGCCAGCAGTGAGTGGAAGGTCTGCAAGAAGCGCGGCTCCACGCCGCGGATGCGCAGCAAGCTGCGCGTGGCAAGCCCAGTCGCCACCACGACGGCCATGGCCATGGCCATGGCCAGCAGCGGCGGCAGCGCCTGCACCAGCAGCGCGTAGTTGATCAGTGCGGCCAGCGGCACCAACACGCGCGTCAGTGCCGGCGCATACGGAAAATCCTCGGGTCCGGCGCGGAACAACAGCAGGTTGAGTGTGGTGCTGGCAACAATGGAAAACATGCGCGGGAAATCGCAATGAGCAGTGAACGGCTATTGTAGAGCCTGCAACCCGCTGACTCCCGCTGCCGCCTCGTGCCTTCCTCCGTCATCGCTGATCCCGCTGTTCTTGCCGACCATCTTGCGCAATGGCGCGAGGCCCCGTTCCTTGCGCTGGACACCGAGTTCATCCGCGAGCAGACCTACTACCCGCAGCTGTGCCTGATTCAGGTGGGCGACGGTCGCAGCAGTCAGTGCATCGACCCCCTCGCCGGCCTGGATCTGGCCGACCTGCTCGAACTGCTGCACACGCCGAGCATGGTGAGCGTGTTTCACGCCGCCGGACAGGATCTGGAAATCTTCGTGCAGCTCACCGGCCGCTGCCCGCAGCCACTGTTTGACACGCAAGTGGCGGCCGCCATGCTCGGGTACGGCGAGCAGCTGGGCTATGCCGGCCTGGTGGACAAGATGCTCGGCATCAAGCTGGACAAAAGTCTGTCGCGAACCAACTGGGCGCGCCGTCCGCTCAACGACAAGGAAATCGCGTACGCCGCCGACGATGTGCGCCACCTGGCCACTCTCTACCCGCGTCTGCATCAGGAACTGGAGGCGCGCGGTCGCCTGGCCTGGCTGCAGGAAGACTGTGCGCAGATGTGCGATCCGACGCGCTACCGCATGTCGCCTGAAACGGAGTGGAAGCGGCTCAAGGGATTGTCGCGCCTGGGGCCGCGGGCACAGCATCTGGCGGCACGGCTTGCGGCCTGGCGTGAAGTGATTGCAGAAAACAAAGACCGGCCACGGCGCTGGATTCTGTCCGACGAGGCGCTGTACGCCATCGCCGAACGTCAACCGACGAACCTCGCTCAGCTCGGTGAGCTGCAGGTCTTGCCGCCCAAGAGTCTGGAACGCCAGGGCGACGCCTTGATGGATCTGCTCTCCGCGCCGATTCCCCAGGACGTCCCGGCGCTGGTCAGCGACGCGCGCCCCAGCGAGGCGGAAAAAGCCCGCATCAAGCGCGTGCTGGAACGTGCCCGCGCCCTGGCCGACGCGCTGCAGATTCCGGCGTCGCTGCTGGCACCGCGCGCGGATATTGAAGCCCTGGCCCTCCAGGGCGCTGCCGCTGATGTCGCCTTGCTGCGCGGTTGGCGCCGCGAGTGCGCGGGCGAGGAACTGCTTAAGCTGGTGAGCTGAGCGCGCCAGCGCGTGAATGAGGCTAAAGCCGGACCTCCGCCTTCTGGATGCGCGCGAACAGCGACGGAGTGATCGGCTCGTAACCGCGATCCGAATCGATCAGCGCGTACAACGGCTCGCTGACCTTGGCCGGGTCAAAACCTTCCTGCTTGACCTCGACCTTGCGGAACTTGAACGTGCCGGTGAGCTCTTGCTCGGGCCGCAGGCGGATGAACAAGGGCACGGCGTACGCCGGCAGGCTGGCCTTGAGCATCTGCGCCAGCCCCGCGCCGTCGAACGCCCCATCCTTCCAGGTCAGCGAAGCCATGCCCGCGCGGCCATCGCATCCCGGCACCTCGACGCCGTAGACCACGGCCTGTTCCACCGACGGGTGCTGATTGAGTGCGCCCTCGACCTGGGTGGTCGCCACGTTTTCGCCCTTCCAGCGAAACGTGTCGCCGACGCGATCCACGAAGGCGATGTGGCGGTAGCCCTGATCGCGTACCAGATCGCCGCTGTTGAACCAGCAGTCTCCCGGCTCGAACACATCGCGAAATAATTTTTTCTGGCTGGCTTTCTCGTCGGTGTAGCCGTCGAAGGGCGTCTTGTCGCTGACCTCGGTGATCAGCAGACCGACGCCGCCCTTGGCAACTTTTTGCATGAAGCCGTCTTCGTCGCGCAGCGGCATTTCGGTTTCGGCGTCGAACTCGACGATGGCGAACGGCAGCGGGCAAAACCCGGCCGTCTTGGTCAGACCAAAACCGTTGACAAAGGCGACATTGGATTCGCTGGCGCCGTAGAACTCGGCGATCCGGTCAATCCCGAAACGCTGCTGGAACGAGTCCCAGATTTCTGGACGCAGGCCATTGCCGCAGATCACCCGCACCCGGTGCTCGCGATCCGTCTGCTGCGGCGGCTGGTTGAGCAGATACCGGCAGATTTCGCCGATGTAGCAGAACGCAGTGGCCTGATGCTGGCGAATCTCGTCCCAGAAGCGGCTCGCGCTGAACTTGCGGCCCAGCGCCAGAGTGGCACCGGCGCTGAGCACGGCGCCCCAGGACACCGTCAGCGCGTTGTTGTGATACAGCGGCAGCGCGCAATAAAAAATATCGTCCCCACGCATGCGCAGCGACATCTGCCCGAGCCCTGCCATACCCTTGAGCCAGCGGTAGTGACTCATCACCGAGGCCTTGGGCAATCCGGTGGTCCCCGAAGTAAAGATGTAGAAGGCCGCCCGCTTGGCTGCGATGGCCTGAGTCTCTTCCAGATTGTGCGAGGGCGCGTTGAGCAGTTCGCTGCGCAGATTCAGATAGCCGAAGGGTGCGCCGCCCGCGCCGTCCCAGAGAAAGCTGATGCCTGCGCCCAGCGTGCTCTTGGGCGCGTAGCCGCTGGAGGTCAGTGCCTCCACGCATTCATCACCGGCAATCACCACGCGCGCCTTGGTCAGTTGCAGACTGTGCGCCAGCACTTCACCGCGCTGATTGTGATTGAGCATGCCAGCGACCGCGCCGAGCTTGACCACGGCGGCGACGCAGGCCAACACCTCGGGGCGGTTTTCCATGAGGATCGCCACCGAATCACCGGCTACCACACCGCGAGCACGCAGCACGTGGGCAATGCGATTGGCCCAGCCGTTGAACTCGGCATAGCTCCAGCGCCGGTCCTCGAACAGCAGCGCGGTGCGGCGCGGATGGCGGCGCGTGAGCCGCTCCAGATGCAGGCCGATGGACGCCCGTGATTCCGGCTTGAGCGTGGCCAGATTGAACAAGCCGCGCTGCGCCGTGAGGGCGTCGGGCAGGCTCTTGATCAGGCCGCGTGCCAGATCACGGATGCGGATGGTGTCGCCTTGCTCGCCCATGTCGTCCTTGTCGATTTGCCGCCGCGATAAATGCGGAGCGTAGCCTTGGCCCTGGGGCGCGGCTAGGTATGCGCCCTGGCGCCAGAAGTCGCTGGCCCTTCGGCAGCAAAGTCGTCATGTCAGACCGATAAACTCCGCGCCCGGAGAATGCCCGTGCTCGAGCTCTATACCTTTCGCATGTCGCACTTCAGCGAAAAGATTCGCTGGAGTCTGGACGCTGCGGGTATCGAATACCGGGAAATCTGCTGGACGCCGTTCTTCCACGTGCTGCCAGCGCTGCGACACGGTCGCATTGGCACCACCGTACCCATCCTCAGGCATGGCGGCGGCTATGTGCAGGACAGCACCCGCATCCTGATGTGGCTGGACCACAACATGCCCGGCTTTAATCTGCTGCCGCGGGATGCGGACCGGCGCCGACAGGTGCTGGAGCTGGAAGCCCGCTTCGACCGCGTGGGCGCGCACGTCATCCGATACGCCTACAGCGGCATCCTCGACGACGCCGAAGCGGTGACACGGCTATGGACACTGGACGCCAACCCGGTGCAAACGCGCGTCATCCGCAGCGCGTTTCCGCTGCTGCGCGCGGTGTTCCGCCGCAAGTTCGGTTTTGATCCCACGCGGGTGGCGCGTTCGCGCCAGGCCATCGCGGAGACGCTGGATGTTCTGGAGACGCATCTGGCCGACGGCCGTGAGTTTCTGGTCGGCGACAGCCTCAGCGTTGCCGACATCACCGCCTGCGCCCTTCTGGCGCCATTGGTTGGGCCGGATCAACACGAGGTCTATTCGCGCGAGGATTTTCGCGCTGCGTTGGCGCCACAGGTGTCGGACTGGTTGCACAGACCCGCAGCGCAATGGCTGCGTCGGCGCTATCAGACGCGACACGAAGTCCCAGCGTAGGCCTGCGCGTGACAGCGCCTTAATGCGCCCCGTCTTTCCGGATCGACTTCAGCCCGGCTCGCGGATCCAGCGCAGCAGCTGCTGATACACCTCGGGATGATTGAGCAGGCGCAGGTGGTCGAGCTGCGCGCGCATGGCGCCCTCGGCACCGGCCACGTCCAGCGCCAGGCTGCTGCTCAGCGGCACCAGCCCATCGCCCAAGCTGCGACTCACCGGATGCTGCGGGTCCTGCATCAGACAGGTACCCAGAAAGCGATACCGCACGCCGGGCAAGGGCGCGGACTGCAGACGATCCTGGGTCCAGAACGCGTCGGGATCGCGATGCTTCCACTCGGCGCGCTGGGTGTAGCCCCAGCGCAGATCCTTGATGCCGCGGCTGCGTGAATCGAGCAGACGCGCGATCGGCCGCGACAGCGGCAAGCGCTGCATCAGATGCGTGGCCAGGTGCACACCGCGCTCCAGCGGCGCGCCCAGATGCGGCGTCCCCAAGCAGACGATCTGACGCAGCGATGCGATCCAGGGTGCCGCGCGAGTCGCACCGATATCGGCTGCGGAGCGCGCCACCAGACCGCCCATGCTGTGTCCGATCAGCACAATCTCCCGCAGCGGCACCGGCCAGTTCGCCTGCAGTTGATCGAGCATCCGTGCACAGGCGCGGCCATTGATGGAGACGTGCAGCCCGCTGTTGTAGCGCAGGTAGATCGGCGTGTAGCCGGCGTCCTGAAACAGTCGTGAGCCATAGGGCTGCGTCTGCGCGTCATTCGGCTGCGCATACAGCTTCCACACGCGCTCGTTGCCGCACAGGCCGTGCAGGAACACCGCGACTCTCGCCGTGGCCTGCGGGAAACCCGCAGCCAGACTCGCCGCGTCCGGACGCAGGCGTCGGCCGTCCTGATAAATCCCGAAGCGCACCGCCAAGGGATTGCGCCGCGTGGCCATGTGATCACCCACAAACCCGCTCAGGATCGACACCGCGTCATCAGCAGCACCTGCAGCGCCCGCCCGCGGCAGCGCGATGGGCCGTGCCCGCTCGACATGGCGCAGCGCGGTGTCGGCCGCCGCAAAGATCAGCCGGCCGGTCTGGCGAACCGAGGCATACACGCCATCGGTCACCCCATCGTGCACCACGCGCGTCGCCTCACTGCCGCTGCGCACACCCGGAATCACGCGCAAGGTCTTGAAGGGCAGATTGGAGATGGCGCGATGGAACTCATGGACGCGCGCCGTCAGGTGATCAAAGGCCTCGGCTGCCAGCATCAAGCCTCCGCGTGCGCGTGCGCTCAGGGCGGTAAAGCGGGACATGCGGATCTCCGGTTTCTGACAACCAATGCTGCGCGGTCGCTGCCCTCCCTGCCAGTGCCCGGCCGCCAGCGCGCTTGGTCTGTACTGCGCGATCCGGTTCAGCGCGCCGCTTCGCCCTGCTGCACCAACCAGCGCGGCACTTGCTCTGCCGGAATCGGCGCGACGAAGGCCGTGCCCGCACCCAGACGACAACCCTGCGTGGTCAGCCATTCACGTGCATCCGCGCTGATGACGCCGCTGGCCATCACCGGCACGCCCATACCCTTGGCACTGAGCAGCGCCAGGCGCGTGCGCTCGGTGGCTTGCTCGTCCTGCGGCAGACCCGCTAATTCCTCACCGTCCAGGACCACCAGATCCAGCGGCATCCCTTCGGCGCGATTCAGTGCAGTGAATACCGACTGGGCCGAGCCGCGCAGCGCAAAGCGAATACCGCGCTCCAGCAGCCGACGCGTGAGCGCAAGCGGTGCATCGCGTGCCTCGCCCAGACCTTCACTGCTGAGCGCAAACATCAGCCGCCGCGGCGGCACTTGATGACGCTCCATCAGTTCGAACACGTGCAGGCTGAAATCCGGGTCCTTGAGCTGCCAGCCGGAAATCTGCACCAGCACGGGTATCGGAGGAGCGTCTAAAGCTCCGACGGGAGCGTCTGCAGCACCGCGATCCGTCTCGACCGCTGTGTTCGGCGGCAGCAGGCTGCAGGCGCGATACACCAGCCACAGCTCCAGGTCAGACAGCATCCCGGCACGGCCAGCGGCGGCGAGCACCTCGCCCCCTGCAATCCGACCCTGCCGCGGGTGCTGCCAGAAGAAATCCAGCAACAGCGCGCCGAGTTGCTGCCCGCTCATGTCGAAGGCCGGTAGCGCCGCAACTTCAAACTGCTGCATCGCCAGCGCCGACTGCAAGCTGCGTTCAAGTTCGAGCCGACGCCGCTTCTCCGGCGGCACCTCAACGCTGTACACGCGATACTGCCCCGGCCCGGACTGCTTGGCCTGATACATCGCCGCGTCGGCATGACGCAGCAGGCCTTCGGCATCGCTTTCGTCCAGCGGATACAGCGCCACACCCACGCTGGGCGTGATGCGCAGCTCGTGCTCGGGAATCTCGAAGCGCGCCTCGAAGACCTGCAGGATCTTGCGCGCCAGGCCCTCAGCGTCATCCAGACCGCGCAGACCCTGTGCCACGATCACAAACTCGTCGCCACCGAGTCGCGCCACCGTATCGATTTCGCGCAACACACCGGCCAGACGTCGCGAGGCCAGCTCCAGCACCACGTCGCCGACCTCGTGGCCATAGGTATCGTTGATCTGCTTGAAGCGATCCAGGTCCACAAAGAACACCGCTACCAAGCGGTTGGAGCGGCTGGCGCCGAGCAGCGCCTGACGCAAGCGGTCGAGCAGGGTGGCGCGATTGGGCAGACCGGTCAGCGGATCGTGATGCGCCAGGTAGCGCAGTTGATCTTCCTGCGCCTGGCGCTCGGTGATGTCTACGGCGATGGCCATGAACATCGGCGGTTCTTCATCGCGTGAAAAATTCAGCCGTACTTCCACCGGATAACGACTACCGTCGGCCCGCACATGCTTGCAGCGATAGGTAATGTGGTCGCGCTCGCCGCCGCGCAGGCTGGCGAGGTAGCTCAGATAGGTCTCGGGCTCAAGCTCCTGACTGATAGCCAGCGGCGTCAGGCGGTTGATGTCGTTGGCGGCGTACCCCAGATTGCGCCGCGCGCCGCGATTGACCTCGACGAAGTACAGCGACTGCGCGTCGAAGATGTAGACCTCCTCGGCCGCCGCGTCGAGCAAACGCCCCAAGCGCTGCGACAGGTTGTCGGTGCGCGTGCGCTCGGTGATGTCGCGCGCAATGACCACCAGGCCGTCCGCGCCCTCTGCGGTCATGGGCTGTACCACCAGCTCGACCGGAAAGGTGGTGGCGTCCTTGCGCCAGCCCACGACTTTGGGCAAACGGCTTTGATGACGCCCGCCTATATAGTCGGTCAGGTGCAGACCAGGCGTGTTGAGAAACGGCACCGGCATTAGCCGAGTCAGGCTGACCCCGTCGAGCTCGTCGCGGGCATAGCCAAACATGCGCAGCGCACGCGCATTGGCAAAGCGGATCACGCCCGCGGTATCGGTGGTGAGCACGCCTTCGACCAGATGATCGATCACGCTCAAGGACAAGCGCGACTGGCGCTTGAGCTGATCGATCAGCTCGCGTCGATCATCGATGATGTGGAACACCATGGCCGCGCCGTTGGCTGGCGCGCCGGCGCGGTCACGCAAGCGCGCGGCCATGACTTCGATGGCGTACACGGCGCCGGAGCGCGAACGCACCCAGAGTTCGGCCGGTTCGTATTCGCGGTTCTCGCGCAGGCTGGTTTCCGCCGGCGTGATCAGCGGCGAGCGCTGATCATCCAGCGGATGAAACACCGAATACACCAGGCGACCGCGCGCATCGTCGACCGACCAGCCGGTGATCTCGGCCGCGGTGCGGTTCATGAAGCGCACGCGAGCGTCGCGATCGACCACGATCAGCGCACGCTTGAGCGAATCCAGGGCATGCACGCCGTGCTCGCGCAGCGACTCGACGATCTCGGTTTCCTCTATGTCGTCCGCAGCATCCGGCTCGTCGCGCTCGATCAGGGTCTGGCCGCGCGCCAGCAGGCGCGGATCGGCTTCCACCGGCCGTCGCGACACCAGATACCCAAGCGCGCCGAAGCTGGGCAGCGCCAACAGCAGCCCCAGCCAGCCGGCCAGACGCAGCTCACTGAGCGCGCTTTCACGCACGTCCTTGGCCAGACGCGGCGACACCGCGTACTGAACCTGGCCAATGCGGGCGCCGGACCGCGCCAGCGGCAAGCTACCCGGCTCGCTGGTGAACCGATACAGCCAGCCGCGCAGCTGCTGGCGCGCGAGCGTGGACAACAGCGGCACAGCCAGACGCTCGAATCGACCGTCCACCGCCAGGGTGGTGCCGGCCGCATCGGTGACCGCCAGATAGGTCAGACCCAGGTCGGCGTCGCGGACCAAGCGGCGCACCTGGCGCACCAAGGCCTCGCCGCCACCGGCCGCCACCAACGGCGCCAGGACCTGCTCGGCCGTACCCAGTGCATGGCCGCGATTGAGTTGATGCTGAAGATCACCGGCCTTGATCAGCGCCCGCACCGACAGGACGCCGAGCAGCGCCGCGGCCAGCAGGCCGAGCGCCAGCGCGAGGGTCTTCGGATCAATTCCTACTTTTTCTTGTGGCACCAGCGGCAACCCCTGGTCGCGCCGCGGTCGCGCGTTTGATTGATTCTAGTCAATCCCTGCCGTCAGGGATCAATTTCGACGCCTGCTGTAGCGCGAGCAAGCGCGATGAGCGGTAGCCTTACCGCGGATGATCGGCATAAAGTTTTTACGAGCATCCGTTATCGTCTCAACGGGTCGATCCACCCGAGTTCCAACAGGCCCTCAGGCAAGCCCACGGATGAGCGTCAGCAAAAAAAATGGCAGCCCCGGCATGCAGCGCCAGCAAGGCGGTGCGTATGCGGTGGAGTACGCCATCGTCTTCCCGATTTTTTTCATGCTGCTGTACGGCACGCTGGCCTACGGCACCATCTTCACCATGCGCCTGGGTCTGCAACACGCGGCCGAAGAAGGTGCGCGAGCAGCGCTGCGCTATCAGCCTCAACCTGCTGACGCAGAGCCTGACGCGCCGCTCATTCCGCAGATCACGCTGAGGGAAAATGCAGCCGAGGTGGTGGCTCGCGTCCGCGCGAGCTGGATCAATGACCTCGGCACCTTGGATGTTAAAAAAGACATCTGCCCAACTACACCTGGCACTGACTGCCTGCCCCCATCGGGCACGTTGCTGAACGACAACCTTGACTGCGGGGACACGGGCTGCCAAGTCATCGTGACCGTGACCTATCCGTATTCGACTCACCCGGTATTTCCGTCCATCCCCGGCTTCGGGCTGTTATTTCCGGAGCAGCTACAGGGCCGCGCCAGAGCCTTGATCGATGGTCGGGCGCTAGACCTATGAGATCTCACTCGCAACGCGTTACCGAAGCTGGCGCGGCAGCTATGGAATTTGCGCTGGTATTTCCGGTGGTCTTCCTCATGCTCTACGGGCTGATCACCTTTGGCGCGGTGCTCTATACCCAGATGGCTGTGGCGCGTGCAGTAACCGATGGCGCACGAGCAGTGCAACTTCTGCCAGCACTAACCGATGCCGTGGCCAGAAAAACTAGCATCGAGGATGAGATCATCGAATCGCTCGCGGCCTCGGCCATTGCCCCGTCCAATGTAAATCAGACACTGGAGTCGCGTCGTGGATGGATGGCAGCCAACGTGCGCTCGCGCATCACCGTGACCGAGGCCGGCTGTGTCGGGGATATTGTCGGCACCTGCGCCACCATTACTCTGGCTTTCCCATACGGCGACGCTGACGGTACGCGTATTTTTCCTTCGATTACGTTTCCCGGAATCGGTGGCACTGAAACCTGGATTCCGGATTCTTTAGTCTCCAAAGCGACCGTGCGGCTCTGACTCCCATGATTCCTCAAGTCCAAGTCGTCCCGCGTTCGCGTCAGTGCGGCTCCGTTCTGGTCAATGTCGCGGCGGGAATGTCAGCAATGGTCGTTCTACTTTCAGTGATCGACCTTGGGTTTCTTTACTTCCATCAGCGCGAGTACCAGAAGGCAGCGGACCTCGGCGCGCTCGCTGGCGCGCAGCTACTGAGCATCAATTGCGATGACGCGAAGGCGAGCGCTGAAGACAACGTGGATCAGAATCTGCTGGGGCGCGCTGCCACCGTCAATCTCCTGGAGTGCGGCACGTGGAGCCCGACGACCACGCCCTTCTTCACCCAAGGCGATGAAGGCGCGAACGCCATTCGGGTCACTGTTCTGGGTAGCGCGCCGCGTTTTCTGCCATTTATTGGTGACCGCCAATTGAGTGCTAACGCCACCGCCGTGCTCGGCGATCCGGTCGCCGCGTTCTCGGTGGGGACTCGGACTGCGCGATCCGACGGAGGCATTCTCGGCTCGGTACTCGCGGTTCCCGGTCTGAATCTCTCCGGCACCACTTTGTTGGCCTATGACGGGCTGGCCGACGTCGCGATCACTCCCGGAGGACTGCTAGAGGAACTTGGCATCCCGGTGGCAGGCGATATCGGAATCGGCGATTTCAACAACCTGCTCGCCGCTGAAAATGTCAGTCTCGGTGAGCTGCTCGATGCCACGGTTCGTGCGGCGGGCCAGGACGGATTGCTGGCCACCAATACCAGTCTGTTGAGCCAGCTGGCTTTGACACCTGGTCTGGAGAATTTAGCGGTGCAGCTGGGTTCGGAGTCGGGCGGTGGCGGACTCTTTGCCGAAGTGATCGCGTCCGGAAACAACCTGCAATCGGCTCTCGACGTCGGCATTAGCGCGCTAGACATCATCAGCACCGGGATTGCGGTGGCGACTGGTCAGCGCGCCATCGACGTGCCGAGCCTGAATCTCAACCTGTTGGGTCTGGCCACGGTCACCACGCAGGTGGGGCTAGTGGAACCGCCATCAATTGCGATCGGTGGGTTGGGCACCAACGCGATCTGCGACATAGATGAAGACTGCCCCACCGCTTATTCCGCACAGGTACGGACCTACATCCGGGTGCGGACCAACCCCGGTCTGCTTGGTTCCTTGCTCAAGCTCGACCTGCCCATCGTGCTCGATCTGACCTCGGCAACGGGGCAGCTCGAGCGCCTGTGCGGAGCCCTACCACCGGAGCCAGACGGGCTCGACCGCGGCCGGGTTGCGGTTAACTCTGCGGTGGTCAAGGGATGCGTCGGGCAGATTGCCCCAGCTGACCTCTTCTCTAAGGCGCGTGCCTGCGACGAAAACCTGCAGCCGATGGAACTGCTCAATGTCGCGGGATTGATCACCCTGCCCAACAACTCGCTGCAGCTTGACGGCCTTACCGGCTCTGGCTCGCCGGAGCTCGCCGTCGGACAAACCGAAACGGTGGGGACTGAGCTTGATGTGGGAACGCTGACCTCGGAGCTGGTGGACGAACTCAGCGGCCTGCTGTTTGATGGTGGCATGCCGACACCCAGTGGTGCCGATGTCACGGCAACCGCAACCGCAATTTTTAATGACACTGCTTCGATCTGCAGCGCAGATACCCGGGCTTGCCGCGAGCAGCGCCTTGCTGCCGCTGAAGATCGCATCACGGACGCAGGCGCCAACAGTGGACTGGTTTCAGGTCTGCTTAATGGCGTCACGAGCTTGCTCACCAATCTCCTTTCCGGCAACGGCTGCACTTCCAGCGGCCTTCTCGGACTTGGGCCAGGGAGCAACGCAGGCTGTATCACCCTGCTGGCAGACGCGCTGGATAATCAAAGTACCAGCGCGGATGGTGGACTGCTCTCGAACACGCTAGCGGTACTCGTGGGCATCCTTCAGCCGGTGCTCGATGCCTTGGGGTCTCTAGTCCTGCAACCCCTGTTGACCCAGTTGGGTTTGTTCGTGGGCGAAACCGACGTCAACATGCTGGCAATCGACTGCGGCGGCGCACCCACCCTCGTCGACTAGACCCTGGGCAGCGAGCTAGCGGCTCGATCATGCGAATCATCCCTAGCGCCACAGCTACCGAGCAGCGGGGGCTACAGCTGACTGAGTCCGCGTCCTTCAGAAACAATTCTCATTGTTCGATCTGCGCCAAGTCGCGAGACGCAGTGACTGGAGAACCACATGGCGTGACCCTCGTGTACCAAGCCCGGGTGCACCCCGGGCCAACCCTGCGCCGATCCAACTATCGGCCACCAAACAGTTCGGCATGCGTGCCGGTGCGGACCCAGACGATTTCATCGCCGCGCTCGATGTAGATCAGCAGCCAATCGGCGGCGAGGTGGCACTCCATATGGCCTCGCCAATCAACCCGGCCGACACCAAGCGGGTGGGGACTCCACGCAGCGGGCAGCGGCTCACCGGCAAGGAAGAGGTCTGCGGCGTAATCCAAGGTCTCGAAGTTGAAGTCAGGGCCGATTCTTCGCGGCAATCCCTTCATATCGCGACGAAACGAGTCGCGCAGCCGAACCGATTTCACACCAAGGTTCGCAGATGCGCCTTTAATTTAGCGGGATCGATGAACACTCGATCACCCTGAGTTCCCTTGCGCGCAATAGCGCGTCGAGTCTTCGCATTGGGGATCGACGTGGCGGCATGCTCGATTAGGGCATCAACGGCCGCTCTGGTGGTGGGCTGTCCGGTGGCCTGGCGCAGTGCCCTTCCCTGCTCTTTATCGATAACGACCGTAACGGTTTCCATTGATGCACCTCAAAACCTCGCGTTTGATCAATTGTAGCGAACGCGCCAGTTATCGAGATTTCTGGTCCAGCGTTGCCCAGGTGCAGCGCAGGTTGCACCTGGACTATAGCCACTTGATCTGACGCCCGTCTGGGCCTGCGTCGGCGATCAAACCCCATCAATGAAACCGCTACTTACTCGCCGCCACCACCCGAAAGAAAGCCCTCACGCCCCAGCTCGTTCGGGATCGGCGTGCTGAAGCTGTTGGCGTAACGCTCGTAGCTGCGGTCGGCAATCTCGCCCGGCAGCGGTCGTGGCGTCGGCGATGCGGCCGTGCCGCTCTTCTGCAGTTCAAGCCAGGCTTCGGCCGCGCTGGTCGATTTGGGTTCGGGCGTCGATTCCTGCGCGCCCACCAGCGTCACCGCGCCGAAGCTCAGACCTAGTGCCAGCAGTGACTTGGACAAGGAGATGGACTTGATCATCAATGTTCTCCGCGAAATGCGCTTCAGGAACTTTGCCGTGAGACGGGTTGGGTGACCGGCTTCGGCATGGTGGGTTTGGGCTGGGGCTTGGCGACTGCTTTTGGCGGCGAGATCGCGGGCACCGGCTTCTTCAAAGTCTGCGCGCGTCGGCGCAATCCGGCCAGGGCTTCAGCCAACATGCCCGACTGCTGTACCAGTCGCTGCACCGCCGCCTCGTCACCGCGCACCAGCATCAGCAGGATCAGGTTGGTGCGCGCCTTGGCGCTGCCGGTTCCGGCCTCCAGTTCTACTGCTGTTGCCAGCTCCGGCAGGGATTCGGCATAGCGCCCTGACAGCATCAGTGCATAGCCTAGGTCGTTGCGCATCTCGGCATCCGTGGGCCGACGCTGCACGGCCTGCTGCAACTGCCAGACGGCAGTTCGCAGATCGCTGGTGACGCTGAGCCGACCCAGGCCGGGATACGCGTCGGCGGCGTAACGGGTCTTGAGCAGCTCGCGGTAGATCGCACGGGCGGGCTCTGTCTGGCCGAGCTTGCGGCGAGCCTGGCCCTCCAGCAGGCGCAGCTCGTCGGTCGAACCGGTTTCCCGCACCTGCGCCTGCACGTGCGCCAACGCGGCGTAGTACTGCTGCTGGTCCAGCATCTTGCGAATCAGATCAAGGTGAACGCGTCGCCGGCTCTCCGGCGTGTCCGTCGGAATCTCGCCAGCCACCGCACTGTCGACGGCACGGCGTGATTCGGTGACACAGGCGCTGGTCCATGCCAGCAGCAGCGAACAGGCCAGCACGCGACCACAGGCAAGCGCTGCATTCACTTGGTGACGTTGCCCAGCGCAGTGATCACAGACAGGAAGGCCGGACCCGCGACGAAGATCAGCAGCGCGGGAAAAAAGAACATCACCATCACCACGGTCATGCGACCGGACAGC
Organism: Panacagrimonas sp.; assembly: GCA_052387335.1. Lineage (GTDB taxonomy): Bacteria > Pseudomonadota > Gammaproteobacteria > Nevskiales > Nevskiaceae > Panacagrimonas. The sequence goes on from JBQTJH010000080.1 coordinate 20,554, forward strand.
AGATTCACCAGCTCGCGCATATCCAGCGAACGCCGCTCCTCAATCACCTTGAGTGCTTCCAGCAGCGGCTCGCGCACTTCACCGCCGTATCGATCCACCTGCCGGAGTAAGGCCAGCACATTGCCCAGGTCTTCCAATGCGATGGCCTTGGACAGGTTATCCAGCAGCTCCGAGGTTTCACCACCGGCTTCCATCTGGCGCAGGATGAGGTCGAACTCGCGGCCGAGCTCCGGCAACACACCGCTGCCCTCGCGAACGAGGCTGGCAAAGGCCTGGCGCGTGGACAGGCCGGCCTCAAACAGAAGAATCAGCAGATGCACAAACAGCGGCACCTCGCGCTTGATGCGCTGCACCCGCCCATTGGCGATGGACCGCAGCACCATTTTGGGCAGCAATAAACCCAGCATCACACCAGCAAGCGGAATGACGATTGCCAGCATGGGCTTGCTGAATTTTTCCGGATTTGCCGAGATGACTAGCAGCGACAAACCCAGTAGCGCCAGCGGCGTGATCACCTGCGAGGCGTAATACATCACGCGTTGCTGCGGTGTACGCCAGCCCGCCTGCAGCAGCATGCGGACACTTTCCTTATTGGTGTCGACCAGAGCTTCCAGCTTCTTGCCGCGCGTGGCGATGGATTGGAGCAACTCGCTACCACCGGCGTCGCCAAATTCACCCACCTCCACGCCATCGGGGTTCAATCGGCGCTGCAGGCGCGAGGACTCGCGCGACTGCCAGATCAGCACCGCCACGCCCAGTACTGCCACACCGGCCAGCACGATGCCGCCAGCCACCAGGGCTGCGAACAGTCCGGCGCTCATTCGGAGGCCCCGCGAACCAACGGTTCAATTCTCGCGGTGCACATCAGTCGTTGTCCTCGGTGGCAGCCATCATGCGGTAGATCACCACCACGCCCATGACCTGCAGCAGTACCGCACCGATCAGCACGATGCGGCCACCGGGCGATTCCCACATCTGCGCGTAGTACTGACGGTTCTGCAGGTAGATGTACACCGTCAGGAATGAGGGAATGATGGCCAGCACCAGCGCCGAGAAGCGCGTCTCGGCAGTGAGCGCACGCAACTCGCGCGCGGCGGCATCACGCGAGCGGATTGCCGCAATCAAGCTGCGAAACACATTGCGAAGAGAACCGCCGTACTTGCGGTTGATGGACGCGGCGAGCGCGATCACCTTGATGTCGCGGATACGATGGATCTCGGCCGACTCACTGAGCACCTGATCAAGCGGCGCACCCAGCCGTACCTGCCGTCCCACAGACAGGAACAGCGGCCGCAAGGGTTCCGGACTTTCCGCGGCGGCCGTCGCCAGCGATTCCTCCAAAGTATTGCCCGCCTGCAGCACACGTAATCCTGCTTCGAGAAAAGCGGGCAACTGTTCCACAATCTTGGCGCGGCGCCGCGCAGCCTGCTGGCGCAACACACCATAGCCAAAGGCGAGCACGAAGCCGATGACAATGCTGCCGCCAAAGAATCCGAAAATCAGCAGGGTGACCGGCACCAGTGCCGCCAGAATCCACAGGATCTTGGCAACGGTAGCGGGTTCGACCTCGGAGCCGGTGCGCCAGATGATGAAGCAGGCCGTGCGCAGCAGCGGGTTGCGCAGTTGCGCTTCGCGCGTCGCCAGAATCTGCGCGCCGGCTTCTTCGCCCGCACGCAGACGCACCAGCAAGTCATCACGGCGCGAGCGGCTGTCGGCGTACATGAACAGCCAGATGGCCAGTCCCGCCATCGCCAGTGCCAGCACAAAATACAGAATGGCTGAGGTCATGGTGTCAGGTTGCGTAGATCACGATGTTCACGCCGTTCCACGTCGTACGTGAACACCTCGCGCATGAGCATGCCGCGATCATCATGACCGGTCAGCTCGGCCACCGACATCAGGCGGCGCTCACCTGATGCAAGGCGCGCCACATGCACGATCAGGTGTATGGCCGCCGCGACCTGCCCACGAAAGGTGATGTCGCTGCCGTTGAAGCCGGCAAAGCCCGCCAGCAGTTCAAGACGGTGAATGGCATCGCGCGGGTTGTTGGCATGCAGTGTGGTCATGGACCCGTCGTGACCGGTGTTCATGGCCTGCAGCATGTCCAGCACCTCGTCACCGCGGATTTCGCCAACGATGATGCGATCCGGCCGCATACGCAGCGCATTGCGCATGAGATCGCGCGCCGTCACCGCGCGATGCCCTTCCAGATTCGGCGGACGCGTTTCCAGGCGCACGACATGCTCATGCTCCAGGCGCAACTCGGCGGCATCCTCTACCGTGATGACGCGCTCCTTGTCCGGGATCCACTGCGACAACAAGTTGAGGAAGGTGGTCTTGCCCGAACCCGTACCGCCGGTGACGATGAGGTTGGCGCGGTTGCGCACGCGTTCCTGAAGGTAATCGATCGCCACTTGGCTAACGCTACCGCTGCTGACCAGGTCCTCGGCCTTCAGCGCGCTCTTGCGGAATTTACGGATGGACAGACAAGGGCCGTCCAGCGCGATGGGCGGAATGATGGCGTTGACGCGCGACCCATCCGGCAGACGCGCATCGACCATGGGCGTGGATTCGTCCACGCGTCGCCCAATCGGCGAGAGGATGCGCTGGATCACCCGGATCACATGCGCGTCGTTGACGAAGCGCACCGGCGCGGTGGACAGAATGCCAGCGCGCTCGATGAAAATCCGGTTCGGACCATTGACCACGATGTCGTTGACCGAGTCGTCGTCGATGAGCGATTGAATGGGGCCATAGCCCATCAGCTCGTCACGCGCGTCCTTGGCCAGCACTTCGCTTTCGCGCGCGTTGATCGGCAGGCGCTGCGCGGTGACGTAGACGCGCACCTGCTCGTAGACGAAGCGTTCCACACGCAGCGCGTCCCAGCGATCAATATCCAGATCGCGTTCTTCGATCTGCACAATCAAGTTGCGATGGATCGCACTCTTGAGCTGCTGGTATTGATCCGACAGCCGGAACTTGGTGATCTGGTCGGGCGTGCTCATGCGGGCCTGGACCTACATCGGTTCAACTGAACAGCTTGCCCAGCAAGCCGGCAGCACCCGCTGGTTTTGTCGCCGCGAGTGGCTCGCCGGCAAGCAGCGCCGAGGCCAGCTGGCGCACGCCAGCGCAGTATTCATCCTTGGGCGCACACGCGAATAGTGGCTCGCCCTGGTTCATCGACTGAGTGCGATTGGCCACCTGCGTGCTCAGGGTTGCCGTCACCGGCAGATCGAGCAGCTCCGCCAGATTCTGCGGTTCCAGGCCGATGCGCCGCCGGTAGTTGTCGACCACTAGGCCCGTGCGGTCGAGCGCACATTCCTCCAGCCGCAGCGCACGTAGCAGGTACTTGCTGTGACGCGAGCGCAGGATGGACTGATCGGTGATGAGCAAGCTGCGTTCGCAAGCGCCGATCAGACCGCGCAACACGTCGATGGACAGATGGCCGTCGAAGGCCACCACGATGCAACCAAACAGGCCGCGCAGCACAGTGAGCAGCTTGACCAGCTCGTCACCGTCAATCGGCGGACGGCCGATCACATCTTCCGGCAGGCTCAGCACATACAAGCCACTCCCGTGACGGGCGAAGGCCGTTTCCACCAAGGTGGCGTCACAACGACTGCCATCGTTGATGGCATCGAGCACGCCGTAACTCTGGTTGAGATTCAGAAAAATGCTGCTGGCACCGGCAGGCACCGCCACGTCCACCAGCAGAGCACGCTCGCCCTTGGCCAGACGCTCGGCACAGGCCAGCGCCAGGTGCTCGGCCAGGAAGGCGATGTCCTCGCCCGGCAGCGCGCCCAGCACACCGAACAGACGTCCGAGCTTGCGACCACCGGCCTGCACCGGCACCGCGCGTCGCAGCAGTCGACCAATCAGGGCGGCCACGTTGGCGTCATCACGGCGCAGGACGAAGAAGTCGCGTGCTCCCGCGCGCATGGCGGCCAGCATCAGATTGGCGTCACCATCCTGTCCCAGGCCAGCCACCGCCATATCTGGCATGCGTTCAAGCAGGCGCTCGACCAGCACCGCGCGCTGCGCCGAAGACTCCGGCGCAAATTCGAAGAACACCACATCGACACGACCGACTGCATCGATGCGTTCGAGCAAATCTTCCACGTCGAGTGGGCGCGCCAGGGAAAATTCGGCGCCGGGAGCCGCGTTCTGCAGCCAGCTCAGGAACACCGGATCGTCAGCGACCACCAGGGCCTGCGTCTTCACACTCTCTCCCGCACCGTATTTTGATTTTTTATGAGATCAAGCGCGCTCGCGTTCGGCCTTAATTGGTGAATCCGTAGGCGTCGGTATCGAACTCACCGGTCTCCTCCAGAATCAGGCCGCCGAATCCAGGCCGGTAGTTGTCCAGCTTCTGGCCCGGTAAGGGTGGCAGCTTGGCCTCGCGCGCAATGGGCCGCACCAGATGCGGCGTGACGATCATGATCAGTTCCTTCTCCGAGCGGTCGTAACGCACCGACTTGAAGAACGCACCGATGATGGGGATATCGGCCAGGCCCGGCACCTTGTCGACATTGGCGATCAGATTGTTGCTGACCAAGCCGGATATGACGAAGCTTTCGCCGTCACCCAGTTCAACCATGGTCTCGGTGCGGCGCACGGTCAGCGCCGGAACCGAAACACCGCCGATCTGAATGCCGGCAGAGAAATCCAGATCACTGACCTCGGGCGCCACCTTGAGCGCGATACGGTCCTTGGACAGCACCGTGGGCGTCAGCGGCAGCCGTACGCCGAATTCCTTGAACTCGATGGTGATGGCCGCGTTACCCCCACCGCCCGATCCGGACTGATTCACCGGCACCGGGAACTCGCCGCCGGCGAGAAAGGAGGCCGTCTGGCCGCTCATGACGGTGAGGCTGGGCTCGGCCAGAATCCGCACCACACCGCGGCTCTCCAGGATGCTCAGCATGCCGCCAATGGTTTCGTTGTTGCCGATGTTGGTGGGGCTGACCAGCAGATTGAACGCGCCGGTGATCAGGTCGGTGGACACCTGCGGCGAGGAGAACGACACGTTGCCGTCGTTACCGATACGTGAATAGTTCAAATTCAGGCCATACCTCTTGGCCGTCGTGCGGTTGACCTCGGCGATCTTGATCTGGGTCATGACCTGGAAGTCGCCTTCCACCATGCTCTGATCGCTTAGCTTCTCTGGCGGCGTGGCCGCCTGCTTGGCGCGGCGATACGCCAGCATATTGGGCAGCTTGCCGCTCAGGCTGGCGCCGCGCTCGATGTTTGCGCCTACCAGTTCCGGATCGGGCTTGGCCTGCTTGGTCGGGTCCTTCACCGCGCCGACGCGCACGCGGAATTCCTTGGGCCGCGCGCTAGTTTTGGGCCAGACCAGCAGGCTGGTGACGCCCAACTTCTTACCGGCGACCAGCAGCTCGCGCCCGTTGATGACATTGACGTCGGCAATGCTCGGATCACCGACCGCCAGACGCTGAATACCGGCGGTTTCGCGGATCAGCTTGTGCGTGCCGACTTCGACCTCGATCAGGTTTTCCAGCGGTGCCGTCGCCGCGCTGGCGCCGGTTCCGGCCAGCAGCACCATCAAGGGGATACTCAAACTCTGCAGCCACGTCCGGATGCCGTTCTTCGAGTTCATGTGCGGCTGCCTTGTCCCTGATTCGCGCTACTCATTATGTTTCCGCGTTGTCACCGTTCGCCACGCGAAGGATGACCGTTAGTGGAGCCCTTGTGACGTCTGCTGCTATGGCGTGACCACCTGAATCTCGGACGCCCGGTAGATAAATATTTTCGGCGGCTGCCTCTGCTTCTGCGCGGGCGGCGGCTCAACTTGCGACAACTGCCGTGCGGTGTAGGCCAGATCCGGCACCTTCTTGGCCGCTTCGGCCTTGAGCGCGTCCTCGCTCATGGGCAGCGCGTTGGCCGCGGTCAGCGTTGCCGCCGAAGTGTCCGCGCCGCGATCCGCGCCCGCCACGTTGGTCGCGGTGCCATGCAGGGCCAGACGCAGCTCGCCCATGCTGGCGCCCAACATCAACCGGGTGGTGTCGGCCTCAGGCACCGCCAGCACCGCGGTGCGTTGACGGCGTCCGGAGCGCTCTGATCCTTCCTGTTCCTTCAGGCCTTCCGGCCGGTCCACCAGCAGCTCGTGGTAGGCCAGCACGCGGGTGTCCTTGAGCAGAACGCGGGCCTGGGTGCTCTCCACCTCGCCGGCGCTGCGCAGATAGATCAGCACGTCGACGATATCGCCGGGGCGGACGAAACCGCCGACGCCGATGACGTCGCTGACTTCAACCGAAATCGCCTTGAAGCCGACCGGGACCGACTTCGCCAACACATTGCCTTCGGCGAAATAGCGCTTGGTAACTGGTGCGCCCTGGTCCACATCGACCAGCGGCTGCTTGCCGACCACGTCCTCCAGGCTGGTGTAGTAATCACGCGGCGCCACGGTGATTTCGGCCAGGACCACGTCGTCCTTGGCGATGGCCTTGTAGGCCGCCAAGGGCTTGACCGCGACCACCGCCAGAATCTTGGGGGTTTCGTCGCTTTTCTGCGTCTTGGCCTGCGCCTGAGTCTGCGCACGCTCCGCGTTTTCGGCGTACTGACGGCTGACGCGATAACCGACAAACGCCAGAACCACCGTCAGCACGATGGCGACCACGGCGACTAGTTTGGCGGCGTTACTGCTGATCATGCGTCGAGCCCCTAGGATAAGAATTCCGAGTCAGCAGCCTGTGACTCCCCATAAGCCGCAGTGGATACACTGACATAACACGACTCAATCGTGGTGCATCAAAAGCCCAAAAAATTGCAGCCCGGGTGCGATTCGATCACGCAGTGACGACCACTTGATCAATTAGCAAGGGACGTCACTGCGGTTGGAGCCCGAGACCCGTCTACGGTTAGCCGCCAGCAGGAACCGCACCCTTCAGCTCAGACGATGCTTCGCTAAAGATCGACTCTAGGTCCCCGCCGATGGTTATAAGGATGCCGACAATAACCACAGCGATCAGTCCAAGAATCAGACCATACTCAACCGCGCTTGCACCTTCCTGCTTGCGATTCAGACTCACGGCGGCAGCATAGGCGCGGAAAAACATTTCATTCAACATGACAGGACTCCGATTTAGGACTGGCTCCAGCTCGGCCAGCGCAGTCACTATGATGTTCGTGTCAGGGGGTGTCAAAGCTGCACAGGGCGTGGTTTTCTACCGCTCGTCGGCCTCACGCTAAAGTTCACATCGCTCGCTCCGCGTCGTCTGAAAACCACTCGATGCCCACCTATGCAATTGGAGATGTACAGGGCTGCCATCAGGAGTTGCTGGCGCTGCTTGAACTGATCCAGTTCGATCGCGCTCGCGACCGCGTCGTTTTCGTCGGAGATCTGGTCAATCGGGGCCCCGACTCCCTGGCGGTGCTGCGCCTGGTTAAAGATTTAGGCGACGCGGCGGTAACCGTCCTCGGTAATCACGATCTACACCTGCTGGCCGTATCCCAGGGCGGGAAGCTGGGCGGGCGAGACACTCTTGCCGAGGTGCTCTGTGCCCCGGACTGCGATGCATTGCTGGATTGGTTGATGCGGCAGCCCCTGGCATGGTGCCATCCGGAGTCGGACACCTTGCTGGTTCATGCGGGGCTTCCCCCGCAATGGAGCGTACAACTTGCGCTTGATCTGGCTGCTGAAGCGGGGGCGCTGATCGCAGGTCCCAAAGGAGGCGGCTTTCTGAGGCGGATGTACGGTGATGAACCGTCCCTGTGGTCACCACGACTCAGAGGGTTGGACCGCACGAGGTTCGTGGTCAACTGCCTGACACGGATGCGCTACTGCGATGTCGACGGGCGTCTAGATCTGCGTCAGAAGGGGGTGCCGGGCTCGCAACCATCGCATCTGCTTCCCTGGTTCCAGGTACCGGGGCGCTTGAGCGAAGGCGCGTCGGCGGTCTTCGGTCACTGGTCCACTCTAGGCAAGACGCATTGGCCCGAAGCGCGAGTACACGGTCTGGATACCGGTTGCGTCTGGGGCGGTCGCTTGACCAGCCTGTGCCTGGACGATGGTCGGCTGCAGTCTGTCGCCGGCCGCGCTTACAGCTTGATCGACTGAATATCCGGGCTTGAATGGAACAGCCTTCTTCTCGCGAAACGATCCTGAGCGGCCGGGGGCCATCGTCTGAAACGGCTGTTGTCGGCAGCCAGAGAGTCGGGCAAGACTGCTTCAAGAAGCTGGCTCTTGAGCTGGCGCTTTACCTTGGGATGGTTGCGACGTACGCGGGATCGGCATTACTGGTCGCGGAGTATGCGCAGCTAGATAACGCCATCGCGTTTCGCCTGTACTCGCATGGACTGTTTGTGATGCTCAGTGCCACCGCGGTCTGCATGCTGGTTGGATATCTGCTGCACGTCCTTATTGTGCGCCGCCCCGATTATCCGCTGCGCTACGTGCGGGATGACCTGCGGTCGCACCTGCATCTACGCGAACGTCTGCTGCTCGGCATTCCCTTGATGCTGCTGCTTTCGATCTTCATGAGCGCGTTCTCGTCATGGAAGGTCATGATTCCAGATCTACAGCCCTTCTCCTGGGATGCCAGCTTCGCCGAGTGGGACCGCGTGCTGCACGGCGGTACCGCGCCTTGGCAATGGTTGCATCCGGTGCTCGGACAGCCTTGGATCAGCTCGTCGATCAACTTTGTCTACAACGCATGGCTGCTCCTGCTGTACTTCGTCCTGATATGGCAGGCGTTTACGATCCGGAATCGGACGCTACGGATGCAGTTCTATATCAGCTTTTTTTTGAGCTGGAGCCTGCTCGGCAGCGTCACGGCCACCGCGCTTTCTTCAGCGGGCCCTTGTTATTTTGAGTACCTGACTCAGGGAGAAAATCCGTTTGCGCCACTCATGGCCTATCTGCGCCAGAGCAGCGCTCAGGTGCCGCTGTGGTCTCTGGACGTGCAGCAAGAGCTCTGGCTCAGCTATTCCAACCGCGCACTGGAGATTGGCCGCGGAATTTCTGCGATGCCCAGCATGCATGTTTCTAGTGCCCTGTTGATGACACTCGTCGCATGGCGCGTACACCGCGGCCTCGGATGGGCCTTCTGCATTTTCCTGATCGTGATCCTGCTCGGGTCGATACACCTGGGTTGGCATTACGCGATCGACGGCTACGTCTCATTGATTGCCACGGTGGCGCTGTGGAAGCTCGCCGGGCTTGTGGTTCGACATCGACTTTTCCGCGGCTCGGGCCCCGAGGAAGCATGACGTCGAAAAAGAAAGCCCAGCGAATAGCCGGGCTTTCTTTTCCACCAAGCTCGACCTCAGTGCCTCGGCTTGAACTCTGCTACTTCGCCCGGCGCCAGTTCACGCTCCTTGAGGATGAACGAGGCAATAGCCGGCAGGATCAAGATGGCGCCAAACATGTTGCCGGTGAACATGAACACCAGCAGTGCGCCCATGTCCCGCTGGAACTGCAAGCCTGACCACAACCAGGTTGCGACACCGAAGCCCAGCGTCACTCCGGTGAACACCACCGCCTTGCCGGTCATCTTGAGCGTCTTGTAGTAGGCATCCTTGGGCTTGAAGCCGCCTGCAAGCGCATCGGCGTAAGTGGCATAGATGTAAATGCCGTAGTCCACACCGATACCCACCGCAAGGGCCACCACCGGCAGGGTCGCCACTTTCATTCCAATACCCAGGATCGCCATGACGGCGTAGGCCATCCACGAGATCAGTGATAGCGGCAGCATGATCGAGACGATGGACTGCCATTCAAAGAACGACAGGTAGACGCAGATCACGATGGCGATATAGACATAGAGCAAGATCGGCTTTTCGAGGCGGTGCACTTCCTCATTTGTTGCTGCCATAACGCCGACATTGGCAGTTGCCAAGGCAAAATTCACCGGACATAGCTTGTCGAAGCTGGCGAGCTTGGTCTCGGCCTCGGTGATCTTGGCGGTGGCTGCGACAACAGACGGCTGGTTCGGAATTTCCAGTTCTGGAATGTCCGGGTTGTCCTTCTTGAGCTTGTCGACCACCTTCTGTCTTTCGTGCTTGAGATTGCCTACCGCCCTTCGAGCAGAGAGCTTGTCCTCGCAGTATTTGGTGTTGACGTCGGTGTGCGTCTCGAAGAAGGCCGCTGCGTTCTCAGCGTTGAAGTCCTTGGTTTCTTGAACCACCCGCTCGATAGTCGACGCCTTGTGATCCTTCATGAACACGAAGATCGCCATTGCCGAACAGTTGGGATTGAGCAGGCCCGATGACGTCGGAATTGGCGTGATCGACTGCACCATCGTGTACTGGTTTCGCGGCAATACCTTGAAGCGCGGATTGGCCTCCGAGAACGCGGAGTTCACCGTCTTGGCAACCTGCGGCAATGACAGTGTGGACTGCACGCCCACCGTGTTGTCCATGGTCCAGGCGAAGCGGTCGATCTGCTCCATCACCTCGTATTTCACGCAGGCTTCCGGATCGGTCTCGGCCACGACCTTGAAGATGTCCAGGCCGATGGCGAAATTTGCTACCACCTCGGCGGTATCCAGGTTGTAGCGCGACTCCGGCAGCAGTTCCGGCACGCCGGCCTGACTGTCACCCACCTGCAGCGCCTTGCCCTGCCAGAAGCTCCATCCAAACAGAACGCCCATGGTCAGGATCGCGACCACGGCGGGCACAGGATTCACCATGTTGGACAGCAAGCGCCAGAGTGGATCAAAGATGCTGTCGCGACGTTCCTGCTTGGCAACGAAATCGTCGATGTCCTTGATTTCGATCCACGTCAACATGATCGGCATCATGATCTTGTTGGTCAGGATGATCGCCGCCATTCCAAGACAGGCATTGATCGCCATCTCACGCACGATATCAATCGGAATCAAGCCAATCATGGCGAAGCCCGCCACGTCGGTCATGATCGCCATCGTTCCGTAGATCGCGAGGCGCCGCCAAGTAAACAGCGAGGCATCGAAACTGTTACGCCGATTTTCCGCAATCTCGCCAACCCAGGCGTTGACGTATTGCACGCCGTGCGACACCGACACCGCCAGAATGAGAAAAGGCACCAGGATTGCGAACGGATCCAGGCCAAATCCGAGTATGTGCAGCAGGCCGAATTCCCAGATGACGGCTACGATCGAGCACACCAGCGGCAACATGCTGAGCTTGAAGTCACCGACATACAGCCACAACAGAATGCCGGTGAACACCAAGGTCACGCCGAAGAAACCGACCACGGCGAAGATCTCGTCGATGATGTCACCAACGACTTTGGCAAAGCCGATGATGTGGATGTTGATGTTGGGGTTGTATTGCGGGTTGTCCACCTCTTCGAAGCTGGTCTTGCCGCCCTTGATCGGAACCAGTTCAACCTTGCCCTCTTCGATCGGATAACCGTAGTCGAAGGTGGTGATGTGAATCTTCAGGCCCAGATCGACAAAGCCTTCTCCGACGACGGTGCCGGCCTTGATCGTGACGTCCTTGCCTGACGACAGGGTGACGGTCTGATCCTCTTTGAGCTTGTAGATGCGCTTCTTGGCCTTGGTGAAGCGACCGCGCAGCTTGTCTTCCAGGTCATTGGCTACGCGTCCGTAATCGAGCTTTTCGCCGGTCACCGGATCAATTTCAAGCAACTCGGAGAAGATCAGCGCACCGGTCTGATCGGTGGTGGTGTAGCGACCGACATGGCCGCCCTTGCTGACATTGGCCTTGACCAGGTCATACATCTCCTGGGTAGGCGCATATTCCGCAGGAATGACATTTCCACCCTTGAACCCACCTTCGACGACCTCGATATACCGAACATCGGGCGTGAACAACGATGAGACACGCGAACGATCCACGCCCTTGAGAAAGAACACCTCGTCGGTCGCCTGCTTGATACTGAGCAGGGTCTTTTCGTTGTAGATCTCTCCGACGCCTTCCTTGTTCATGATGGCAACCAGCACCGTGTTGGCCCCACCGAAATCCGCCATGTACTGCTTGAGCACCTGCATATAGGGATGCTCAAGCGGCACTGACTTGTCGAAACCGGCGTCGGGCTTGATCAGCAGCATTTGCCAGAACAGGATCAGCGTGATGACGCTGAGGATCGTCATGGTCAGCTTGCGTCGGGCGAAAATTATCGGCTCGATCGCGCTGAGAATCTTGTGGGCCGTGCTCACCGCGCCGCTCGCGTACTCGTTGTTGTCGCGTGCGACGTCTTTCTCACTCATGTTCGCTCCCTGATCCCTTCGCGATGTGCTGTCGGCGATGTTCTGATTTCAAAGCTGCTTACAACTCGACGGTACTGACCCCCAGTTCGCCCACCGCAAGCACACCGTTCTTCCAGGGAATGGCGCCCGACAAAGTGCCCGCGCCGGTGACGCCGGCCACAGCGTCGATCTTGGTGTTCTTGACCTGGCCGCTGGGTGACAAGATGGCAACCTCCCCCGCCAAGCCCACCAATGCGACATCGCCTGAAGGCAGCGCCGTACCGCCGAAGAACGACGCCACGGTGCCTGTGTCGATCTGCGTCCACTGCCCGGAGCGCACATTGTCCGTGGTGTAAACATTGCCGCGCAGGCCAAATATCACCGCGCCGCTGTCACCCCGCGGGAGAGCGCCATACAGCGAACCCTCGTAAGGCGCGGTCAGGCGTTCCCAGGTCTGACCATCAGACGACACGCCCATCATTCCGGTTTCTCCGACTAGAAAGAAATCACCGTTACCGAGCCGCGTCAGCGCGTTGAAATGCAATTCCTCTTCTCGAATCGGCGGCGCGTCGAGTTCGGTCCACGTCGCACCACCATCTTCGGTGGTCATGAACAGACCGTAGGCGCCAATGGCCATGCCACGGCTGGCATCCATAAACAGGACATCGAGGAAGGGCTTTTCCAGCTCCGGCGCAAAATTCTGCAGCTGCCAGGTACGCCCACCGTCCTTGCTGTGCAGGATCGACGCGTCATGGCCCACCGCCCAACCGAGGCTCTCATCGACGAACTCGACGGCCGTCAAAGTGGCCCGCACCGGCACTTCGACCTGCGCCCAGTTGGCACCGTCGTTGGATGCCACGATATTGCCGCGATCACCGACGGCGATCAGGTGTTTGCCAGAGTTGGCGATGCCGAGCAGCAGGGTGCGTGAGGCTAGCGGCGCGATCTCAGCGGATCGGGGCTTGACCGCCACGACCGCCTCTTCAGCGCTCTCGCTAGCGGCGTCGTCAGTCGCTTCATCGTCCTGCGCCGTGGCCAAGCCGCCGACTGCGCAGCACGCGCCAAGCGCAAGGATCCACAGTTTCCGCCGAATGGAATGAGTCATGGAATACACCTGCTGGAACACTTCAGGGAACACTGCGGCGCAGAGCGCCCAGCGCATTTAAGAAGAAATCCGAGCTTGAGTCCGCAGCGCCTGCAATCGGGAGTAAAGGCCGCGGCAGCACCGTGCAAAACCATGGCTCCCCCTGGCCCGATCCGCCGCACATCCTCCACCTCGCCATTGCCGCCCGTGCGGCTTATTTATAGATCGTACGGCCGCGTACGCGACGCCGTGCAAGTGCGAAGTCTTGTAGCAGAGGGCCCTACGTCACGCAATGTCGTCGTGATCGGCTCACGAAGTCAGCCAGATCAATGCCCCCATACGCCCACACCGACCCTGCCGTCGATACGAAAAGAACAGCTCGGGCTCTGACACGGTGCAGCGATCACCGCCGTGCACCCTGGTGACGCCACACCTGGTCAGGCGCATGCGCGCCAGGGCGTAGAGGTCCGCCAGATAGCGCCCGCCCTCGCTGCGGCCGAAAGCGGCGGCCGCTGCCGCATCTTCTGCACAAAACGCGGCGCGAACCTCTTCGCCCACTTCAAAGGCATGGCGTCCAATTGCCGGTCCCATCCAGACGCTGAGAGCAGTCGGTGCAACTGGCAGCCGCGCGATTGTTGCCTCCAGCACCCCAGCGAGCAGCCCGCGCCAACCCGCATGCGCCGCCGCCACGTATCGCCCGCTGTCATCGGCGAACAACACAGGCAGGCAATCGGCGCTCATGACGACGCAGGCGTGTCCCGGCGCTCCGGTCCACGACGCATCTGCGCAAATAGGAGCTGAGTGACTCGTCAGCTGCACGACTTCGGTGCCATGGACTTGATCAAGCCAAGCTGGCTCGTGCTCGAGTTGGAGTGCCACGCGCAGATCGTGCCGGTTCGCCGCAACGGCGCTCGGATCATCACCCACATGATGGGCAAGGTTGAAACCCGCATACGGCCCTAGGCTATGCCCACCGACTCGGGTGGTGAAGCAGGCCGCCACGCGTGGATGCCGCGGCCAATCGGGATGAATCAGCGTCGGCGTCTTCACATCCAGCCGCATGCAATCTCCGAGTTCGGATCTCAGTGGCGGCGACGTCCACCTCGCGGCGGCGCGCTGCCACCCCGACGGGGCGGACCGCTGCGGGGTCGCCGTGGTAGCGGCGGCGGTTTGACGAAGTCCTGCGGCATCCACTCTGCGGGAAAGTGTTCAGTGGGCAAGCGCGCGCCAATGTAGCGCTCGATATCTGGCAGGGAATACACCCAGGTCTCGCAGCACAGGGAGATCGCGTCACCGCTGGTCCCCGCCCGCGCAGTTCGGCCGATGCGGTGTACGTAATCTTCGGCGTCCTGCGGCAGGTCGTAATTGATGACGTGGCTCACCGCGGGAATGTGCAGACCACGTGCCGCCACGTCGGTTGCCACCAGAATCGGCAACTTGCCGTCCTTGAATTCTTCCAGCAGTCGCAGACGCTTGTTCTGCGGCACGTCACCGGAAATCGTGTGTGCTTCGAATCCATTGGCGCGCAGCGCGTTCTCCACTTCTTCCGCGCCGCGCTTGGTGTTGATGAAGATCAAGGTACGCAGCGGATCGTGATGCCGCAGCAGCCCAACCAGTACCTTGAGTTTGTCGTCGTTGGCCACGTGGATCAGCGTCTGGCGAACACGCTCGGCAGTGACCTGCTCAGGTTCAATCGATACCTGATGCGGGTCGTTCATGTGCTCGAACGCCAGTTCCAGCACACGCTGCGACAGGGTGGCGGAGAACAGATAATTGCGTCGCAGCGCCGGCGCCGGCATACGCCGCAGCACGTAGCGGATGTCGTCGATGAAGCCGAGATCGAACATGCGGTCGGCCTCATCGAGCACCACCACTTCGATGTGCTTGAGCGTGTAGATGTCCTGCTTGAAGTAGTCGATCAGCCGCCCGGGTGTGCCGATCAAAATGTCCACGCCGGCCTGTATGGCCAGGCGCTGTGATTCATAGCCCGTGCCGCCGTAGCACACGGCCAGACGCAGACCGGTGTTGCCGCGCAACTGCATCGCATCGTCGTAGATCTGCACGGCCAACTCGCGCGTCGGCGCCAGGATGAACGCGCGCGGCTGACCGTCCGGCCCGGTTGCAGGCTTGGTCAGCAGTTGATTCATCGTTGCAAGCAGAAAGGCGGCGGTCTTGCCGGTTCCTGTTTGTGCTTGTCCGGCAAGGTCGCGGCCTTCAAGTGCCAGTGGCAGGGTCTGCGCCTGAATCGGCGTGCACCGGTCGAATCCTCGCTGAGCAATCGCGGCCAGAAGCCCTGGATGAAGCGGAAGACTGTCGAAACGGATATTGGATAAATGATCTGCTTGCATGGATTGAATGCGATGTGGGCGCTTGCAAGGCCCAAGGGAATCGGCTCAAATACGAGCACTTCGGAAGTCGAGGGTACCTGCGAAAGGTCCTTGGCGCTTCCGCTCCAGCTAAATCCCCCGCAGCAACAGATCCATCATAACCGTCCGGTCTCGCCGATGCGCGGCACCGTCACAGGGTCTTGAGCCGGGTTCAGCCTGACCCCATCTTTATCGACGCGCGCAACTCGTCGCGTTCATGACACCCGAGGGCTTTCCATGAGCGAACACATCTCCCCCGTCACCGACGCATCCTTCGAACAGGATGTTCTCAAGTCAGATGTCCCCGTGCTGGTGGACTTCTGGGCCGAGTGGTGCGGGCCCTGCCGCATGATCGCGCCGATCCTGGAACAGGTCGCGGCAGAGAACGTCGGCAAGCTCAAGGTTGTAAAACTCAACGTGGACGAGAACCCGGGCACGCCCCCGAAGTTCGGCATCCGCGGCATCCCCACGCTGATCCTGTTCAAGGATGGACAGGCAGCGGCCACCCAGGTCGGCGCCGCTCACAAGGCACAGCTGACTGCTTTCGTCACTCCGCATGTCACAACCGCCTAAACCCCCCCGCATGATGAAGCACCGTCGTCGTCACAACGGTCCGCGCAACAACAACAATAACCAGCAGCGCGGCGGTGGCGGTGGCGGTAACCAGCTAGAAGGCCTCCCGGTCGATATGACCGAGGAGGAGTTTGACGCTGAGATGGCACAGGCCGCAGCCGCGGCTCAGGCCCAGGCGGCTGATGGCTCGCTGACCGTTCCGCAGTCCATGAACGGGCTTGACGGACTGCCGGAAGACAACGACAACGGCGTTCCTACCCCGCAGGCGCCGCGCCCGCCGCAGGAATACCGCGCGCCGGGCGAGCCGCCCAAGATCGTGCGCATTCCCGATATCAAGAAGCAGAGCGCGGCGGCGCTGCTGGAGCTTGCCGAATCGCAGGGCCTGGAGAACATTGCGCGCGCGCGCAAACAGGATCTGGTGTTCAACCTGCTCAAGGCCGCCGCGCGGCGTGGCGAACACATCATGGCCGACGGCGTGCTGGAAACCATGCCCGATGGCTACGGCTTTCTGCGCGGTCCGGACAGCTCTTACCTAGCGGGTCCGGACGACGTTTACATCTCGCCCTCGCAGATCCGCCGCTTCAGCCTGCGCACCGGTGACACCGTCTCGGGTCGCGTGCGCAGCCCCAAGGACAACGAGCGTTACTTCTCGCTGCTCAAGGTCGACTCGATCAACTACGAGGCGCCCGAGGTCAGCAAGAAGAAGGTCAATTTCGAGAACCTCACACCGCTGTTCGCAGATGAGCAGTTCAAGATGGAGCGCGGCAACGGCACCACCGAAGACATCACGGCGCGCGTCATCGACATCGTGGCGCCCTTCGGCAAAGGTCAGCGTGGTCTGATCGTCAGCCCGCCGAAAGCCGGCAAGACGATGATGCTGCAGAACATCGCGCAGTCCATCGCCGCCAATTATCCGGACGTGTATCTGATCGTGCTGCTGATCGACGAGCGTCCAGAGGAAGTCACCGACATGCAGCGCACCGTGCGCGGCGAAGTCGTGGCCTCAACCTTTGACGAACCGGCAGCACGTCACGTGCAGGTCACCGAGATGGTGATCGAAAAGGCCCGTCGACTGGTCGAACACAAGCGTGACGTGGTGATCCTGCTGGACTCGATCACGCGTCTGGCGCGTGCCTACAACACGGTTGCGCCTTCATCCGGCAAGGTGCTGTCGGGCGGTGTGGACGCCAATGCACTGCAGAAACCCAAGCGCTTCTTTGGCGCGGCGCGCAACATCGAGGAAGGCGGGTCGCTGACCATCATCGCAACGGCGCTGATCGAGACCGGCTCGAAGATGGATGAGGTGATCTACGAAGAGTTCAAGGGCACCGGCAACATGGAAGAGCACCTGGAACGACGCATCGCCGAGAAGCGTATCTTCCCCGCCATCAACATCAATCGCTCCGGCACACGCAAGGAAGAGTTGATGATGAACGAGAAGGATCTGCAGAAGGTCTGGATCCTGCGCAAGCTGCTGCATCAGATGGACGAGCTGGCGGCGATGGAGTTGTTGCTCGATCGCATGAAGATGTCCAAGACCAACGAGTTGTTTTTCGAGTCAATGAAGCGGAATTGAAGCGCCAGGCGCGTCAATCAAAAAAGCCGGCATTGCCGGCTTTTTTGTTGCACCGGAGGCTGGCCGCTCAGTTCAACGACCGATCGCCCGATAGCCGATGTCCTTGCGGTACTGCACGCCGTCCCAGTCGATGCGACTAACACCAGCGTACGCCGCCGTCTGCGCAGCGGCCACATCGGCACCACGTGCCACCACGCACAGTACGCGGCCACCCGACGTCACCACCTGACCATTGTTGAGCGCGGTCCCGGCGTGAAAGGCCTTGGCCGCACCCAGATCGGCGTCGAGCCCGCGAATGACGTCGTGCTTGCGCACCGTACCGGGATAGCCGTACGCGGCCATCACCACACCCAGCGCGGGCTGCGCGCTCCATCGAACGTCGACGCGATCCAGCTTGGCGTCCAGCGCGCCTTCGAGCAGCTCAAGCAGATCGGAGTCGAGCCGGAACAGGATCGGCTGCGTCTCTGGATCGCCCATGCGCGTGTTGAATTCCAGCACCTTGATACCGCCATGGCGATCAATCATCAGGCCGGCGTACAGAAATCCTCCAAAGGGACTGCCCTCAGCCGCCATGCCCGCCAGCGTGGGCTCGATCACGTCGCGGCAAACCCGCGCGTGAATCTCCGGCGTCACCACCGGTGCGGGAGAGTACGCCCCCATCCCGCCGGTATTGGGCCCCTGATCGGCGTCGAAGATGCGCTTGTGATCCTGACTCGTGGCCAAGGTCACGTACTGGCGTTCATTGGCCACCACGATGAAGCTGGCCTCCTCGCCGTCGAGAAATTCCTCGATCACCACACGCGAACCGGCAGCGCCGAGTGCGTTGCCCGACAGCATGTCCTGCACGGCCGCACGCGCCTCGTCCAGCGACATGGCCACGACCACGCCCTTGCCGGCGGCCAGACCGTCTGCCTTGATCACGATGGGCGCGCCGCGCGCATTCAGATAGGCCAATGCAGGGCCGACCTCGGTGAACACAGCGTATTCGGCAGTGGGAATCTGGTGACGCGCCAGAAAATCCTTGGTGAAGGCCTTGGAGCTCTCCAGCCTCGCCGCACTGCGCGTGGGCCCGAAAATGCGCAGCCCGGCATTGCGGAACGTGTCGACGATCCCCAGCGAAAGCGGTCCCTCCGGACCCACCACGGTCAGATCCACCTTCTCGCTCTGCGCCAGTCGCAGCAAGCCAGCGATGTCTTCAGCGGCAATCTCGACATTGCGGCAACCGGCTTCGGTGGCGGTGCCGGCGTTGCCGGGTGCCACCAGCACTTCGCGCACGCGTGTCGAGGCCGCCAGCTTCCAGGCCAGAGCGTGCTCGCGACCGCCACTGCCTACCACCAGAATTTTCATTGTCTTGTCCACAGTTGCGGCACGCTGATTCAAGGGGGCGCATGGTCTACAAGCCTGCGAGCCGACGCAAGCGCAGGTCGGATCGGCAAGCGGCAGTATCATGATGCTTCGTCTGCCTATCCGCCCTCCCGATGACGGCTCCGTTGTTTGAAACCCAGCTCTCCAGCCTGCCCCTGGTCCATCGCGGCAAGGTGCGCGACATCTATGCCGTAGGCGCGCAGCATCTGTTGATTGTCACCACTGATCGTCTGTCGGCCTTTGACGTGATCCTGTCTCGACCGATCCCGGGCAAGGGCGCCGTCTTGACCCGCCTCACCGAGTTCTGGATGCAGCGGTTTGCAACGCGCGTCCCCAACCAGTTGGCGCCGGAGATGCGCCTGGAAGACTGGCTCACACCGGCCGAGCTGGCGCCGCTGGCAGGGCGTGCGGTGATCGTGAAAAAGCTCAAAGCCATTCCGGTGGAGTGCGTGGCGCGCGGCTATTTGATCGGCTCCGGCTGGAAGGATTACCAGAAGACCGCTGCGGTCTGCGGCATCAAGCTGCCCGCGGGTCTGCGCATGGCCGATCGCCTGCCCGAACCGATCTTCACCCCTGCCGACAAGGCGCCGGTGGGCCAGCACGACGAGAACATCAGCTTTGCCGACGTCGAGACCCGCCTCGGCCCGGAACTGGCCCAGACGCTGCGCGAACTGACCTTGGAGATCTATCGAGAGGCCAGCACCTACGCATTGGCGCGCGGGATCATCGTGGCCGACACCAAGTTCGAGTTCGGCCTGGACGACGCGGGCCGCGTGCATTTGATCGACGAAGTGCTCACCCCGGACTCCTCGCGATTCTGGCCGGCGGACACCTGGCAGCCCGGCATCAGCCCCCCCAGCTTCGACAAGCAGATCGTGCGCGACTGGCTGGAGGCTCAGCCCTGGGACAAGACCGCGCCGGGCCCCTGGCTACCCGACGCAATCGCCGAGCGGACGGCTGCGCGTTACGCCGAGGCGCAACAGAAGCTGATGGCGGCGTAACAGCGATCCGCTACTCTCACACTCTCAACCTGGGGAGACCGCCGTGCAGATCAAGATCGAAATCGACGTCAAGCCTGAAGAGTTGCGCCGCTTTCTCGGCCTGCCCGATGTGGCGGGTATTCAGGACGACATCGTTCAGTTCCTGCGCGAGAAGGTTGGGCAGGTCAACGAGACGTTCAATGCATCCGACTTCGTCAAGGGCAACCTGGAACAGCTCAAGCAATCACCTGCACTCAAGCGCCTGCTGACGCGGATCAATCTAAGTACGGATTCAGAGCCAGCGCCAGAACCGCCGGCCAAGGCCGCGCGCAAGTCGAGCCCAAGGAAGTCCAGGCGCGGCAAATGAGCGACGACGCACGTCCGGTTCAGGCGCGCGGACACAAAAAAAGCCGGGGCATAGACCCCGGCTTTTTTGCGCCCCAACCTCAGAGCGCGGATGTCACTCAGACCTTCTTGGCGGCCTTGGCAACCTTTTTCACGGTCTTCTTGGCGGCGGTCTTGGCCTTGACCACGACCGGGCTGGAACCGCTGAGCTTGGCGCTGACATCGCCGTAGCCCTTCTTGACCACGCTGACCAGATCTTCGCCGGTCTTGGTGACGATGGTCAGGGATTCCTTGTACGCGGCGAGCACCACGTCCTTGCCGGCCGGCAGATACTCGACTGGCTTGGCGGCCACGGCCTTGATGCCGTCGGTACGCACCTTCTCGAAGCTGGTCTGCGCGGCGGAAAACAGGTCCTTGCCGGCGCCGACATTGGTTTTGACCAGACCTTGCACGCCCTCGACCACGATCACATTGGCCTGCTTCAGCGTCTCGAAGGACAGGGTCACAACGTCCTGGCCCTTGGCCACGTACGGCTCGACCGCACCCTTGACGTCGCTCACAATGGTTTCGACATTCATGCTGGAACTCCCGTGTAAACAATTGAAAGAATTAATTAGGTCACCGCATCTGCTGCAGTGCAACAACCGACCGTCGCATCGTATTGTTGCAATGCAGCATTGTCAACGATTGGTCCAAGGATTCCAGAACCGTTTGTCGGATCGCCGCGAGTATCCATCTGCATTCGCGGCGGTGATTGCACGACCAGGCCGTCTACACTTAGCCGCATGCTGCCGACCTCCTGGCCCCAGAAACTACGCGCCCGTCTGTGGGAAGAGCGCGTTGCCCTTTCGCGAACCGAAGCGGCACTGATCCGCGCCGGTCGTCATCTGTTCGCCCTCGGGCGCGATCTCATCGACGGCCAGCTGTCGATGCGCGCCATGAGCCTGGTCTACACCACGCTGCTCTCCCTGGTGCCGTTTCTGGCGCTGGGGTTTTCGGTGCTCAAAGCCCTCGGCGTCCACAACACGCTGGAGCCGGTGCTGTACGAATTCCTGCGTCCGCTAGGGCCGCAGGCGGGCGAGATCACGTCCAGCGTGATCGGGTTTGTGGAGAAGATTCAGGTCGGATTACTCGGCTCAGTCGGCATCGCGCTGCTGTTCTACACCGCGATCTCCCTGATCCAGAAGGTGGAATCGAGCTTCAATTTCATCTGGCGTATCGAGCGTCCGCGCCCGTTCGCGCAGCGCGTGGGCGAGTATCTGAGCGTGCTCATGGTGGGGCCGGTCGTGGTGTTCCTGGCCCTGGGCATCACCGCCTCGGTGCTCAACAGCCAGATCGTCGGGAGCATCAAGGACATCGAACCCTTCGGCTTCTTGCTGTACGGACTGACCCGGCTGCTGCCCTACGCCATGATCGTGGGCATGTTCAGCTTCCTGTACGCGTACATGCCCAACACCCGGGTGAGCCTTAAAGCCGCGGCGATCGGCGGCTTGGCGGCGGGCGTGTTATGGCAGTCCGCGAGTCTGGGTTTTGCCTCGTTCGTGGCAGCGGCCACCACCTACGACGCGATCTATTCCAGCTTCGCGGTCGTGATCCTGCTGCTGATCTGGCTCTATGTGGGCTGGCTGATCCTGCTGATCGGCTGCGACCTGACGTTCTATGTGCAGCACCCGGCGCACATGAAACCGCATCGCAATGTGCCGTTACCGGCCAGCCGCCAGGCGGAATATCTGAGCCTGCTGATCATGGGTCACGCCGGGCTGCGCTTCATTGCCGGCAAGCCCGGGCTGACGCAGGAGGAATTTGCACGCGATCTGGGGGCGCCCACGGAGCACGTGGCGCGCGCGATCGAGACGCTGATCCAGCATGGCTTTCTGACCGAAGCCGGTCGTGATCGCACGCAACTGGTGCCGGCTCGCGATCTGGATTCGGTCACCGTGGGCGAGCTATGGCGCAGCGTGCGGTCCGACCTTGGCCAGATCCGCCCCAGTGACGCGCTGGGACGGCAGGTGGTCGACATGATCGACGCTGCCGAAACCCGTTTCGTCGAACAGAACGCCGGCCTGAGCTTGCGAGCCTGGTTGCAGCTGCGGCCGGCTTAGCCGGCGCTTCGGAGATAGCAAGACGCTAGTTGCCGCGCTCCGGCAGGGTGATATTCATTTCCAGCACTTCCAGGCCGGACTCGCGCTGCACGTTGACCTGCACCGCGCTGTCCGGAACCGACACGTACTTGCGCACCACCGCCAACAACTCTTCGCGCAAGGCCGGCAGGTAGGATGCGGCCGCCTCACCCTGGGTTGAGCGTCGACCATCCTGGTCGCGCTGGATCGCCACCACCATCATCAGACGATCACGCGCGGTATTTGCCGAAGGTGGCTTCTTGCTTCTGAAAAATCCGAGCAAGTCCATCTTCAGCCTCCGAACAGCTTGCTGAACAAGCCCTTCTTCTGCGCCTCGATGAATCGGTGCGGACGCTCTTCACCCAGAAAGCGCGCGACCAAGTCGTCATAAGCCTGGCCGGCCTCGTTGGTCTGATCCAGGATCACCGGCGAGCCGGAGTTGGACGAGCTGAGCACCGCAGTGGACTCGGGCACCACCCCCAGCAACGGCACGGCGAGGATGTCCTGCACGTCCTTGACCGAGAGCATCTCGCCCTTCTCCACCCGCGCCGGGTTGTAGCGCGTCAGCACCAGATGTTCCTTGACGCGGCCGGCATTGTTTTCACTCTTGCGGGTCTTGCTCGACAGCAAGCCCAGCACGCGATCAGAGTCGCGCACTGAGGACACTTCCGGATTGGTGACGACCAAGGCCTCGTCGGCGAAATACATCGCCAGATGGGCGCCGCGCTCGATGCCGGCGGGCGAGTCACAGACGATGTACTCGAAGTCATTGGCCAGTTCGTTGAGCACGCGCTCCACGCCCTCCTGGCTCAGCGCGTCCTTGTCACGTGTCTGGCTAGCGGCCAGGATCGACAGGTTCTCGTGGGTCTTGTCCTTGATCAGCGCCTGGCGCAGGTTGGCCTCGCCCTGGATGACGTTGACGAAGTCGAACACCACGCGACGTTCGCAACCCATGATCAAGTCGAGGTTGCGCAGGCCGACGTCGAAGTCGATGACCACGGTTTTTTTGCCGCGAGTTGCGAGGCCGGTTGCAAACGAGGCGCTGGTGGTGGTCTTGCCCACGCCGCCCTTGCCCGAGGTGACCACAATGATCTTTGCCAAGTGAAAAACCCTCTCGAAATTTTCAGGCCCGCTCGCACGGGCCCTGTCCCCAGAATTCGCCGTCCCGCTCGGGACGCGCGGCGCTACACGTCCAGCTTGTCTATCTTGAGCGTGCCATTGGCCAGGTAGGCCTGCACCGCCTGACCGCGCAGCGCGCCCTGCATCTGATCGGCGACAGCATAGACACCTGCCACCGCCAGCAACTCGGCTTCCATGCGCCGGCAAAACACCCGGGCCTGCTCATCGCCACGCGCTCCGGCGATCGCGCGTCCGCGCAGCGAGCCGTAGACATGCACGCAGCCGTCGGCAATGACCTCGGCTCCCGGGCTGACGGTGTTCATGATCACCAGATCAGCGTTGTCGGCGTAGATCTGCTGGCCGGAGCGAATCGGTTCCATCACCACGCGCGTCGGCTTGCGGCTGCCGGCGGCGACGATGGGCGCCGGGGCCGCCGACGCTGCGGGTTCGGCGGCAGGCCGCGCGGTCGCGCTACGGCTGCCGGCATCGGAAAACAGGTCGTCGCTGAGCACCGCCAAACCCAGTTCACGTCCGGCACGCGTTAGGGCGCCGTCGACCACGGCGATCGGCTGAACGCCGACGGCGCGCATCGCACTGAGTACCGGGCCCAGAGCAACGGCCTGCTCCGCATCCAGCAATAACGGCAGCCCGGCAGCGGCTTCACCGAGCGAACGGACGAAGGTTTTGAGCTGGGCTTCGATCGCTGTTGGATCAGTGTCGAGGATCCGGACCCGGGTCAGCGACAACATGCGGCCCTTGAATTCGAGAGCGGGTCTGGACTTGGCCATGAGCGGGACCTTTGAGTTGCGCGAGTTTACCCCGCTGGCCTGTGTTTTGCGTGGCCAATCCGGTAGCTTTGAACAACATCAGAAAACTAGAGCCTGCCCCGGATTCATGGCCATCGACTGGCAGCAATATCGCTGCGAAGCGTTTTACGACGAATTGTTCCAGGCCCCGGGTCAGCCGCGCGACGCGGCGCGACGACTGGCGGACTACTTGGACGATCTCGGCAATCCGGAACTGGCGGAGCGTCGGCTGGCGGCCGAGCTGGCGATCAAGGTCATGGGCATCAGCTTTACGGTCTACAGCGAGGGCAAGAATGTAGACCGGGCCTGGCCCTTCGACGTCATTCCGCGCGTGATCCCCAGACGCGAGTGGGAAAAGACCGAATCCGGCCTCAAGCAACGCGTGGCCGCGCTCAACTGCTTCATCGAAGACATCTACAACGACCAGAAGATCATCAAGGACAAGGTCTTCCCGGCTGAGCTGCTGGAAGAATCGGTGAACTTCCGCAAGCAGTGCGTGGGCATGCGTCCCAAGGGCGGCGTCTGGGCCCATATCTGCGGCAGCGACCTGGTGCGCGACAAGGACGGCACCCTGTACGTACTGGAAGACAATCTGCGCGTGCCCAGCGGTGTGAGCTACATGGTCGAGAACCGCATGGTAATGAAGCGCGTGTTCCCGGAGCTGTTCGAGAACACCACGATTCTTCCGGTCGACGATTACCCGTCCCAGCTCTACGACATGCTCGCCGCCATGTCACCGCGTCCGCTGGATCAACCCAACATCGTGCTGCTGACGCCGGGCATCTACAACAGCGCCTACTTCGAGCACGCCTGGCTGGCACAGCAGATGGGCATCGAGCTGGTGGAGGGCACGGACCTGTTCGTTGCCGAGGATGACTGCTGCTACATGAGCACCATCTACGGCCCCAAGCGCGTGGATGTGATTTACCGGCGCATCGACGACCTGTTCCTGGATCCGGAAGTGTTCCGCGAGGACTCCATCCTTGGCACCAAGGGTCTGATGCGAGCCTGGCTCAAGGGCAAACTGGGCCTTGCCAATGCACCGGGCGCCGGCGTGGCGGACGACAAGGTCGTGTACGCCTTCGTGCCGCAGATGATCAAGTATTACCTGGGCGAGGACGCGATCCTGCCGAATGTGCCGAGCTGGCTGTGCATGAACGAGAAGGATCGAGGGCACGTCATCGCCAATCTCGACAAGCTGGTGGTCAAGCCGGCCAACGAATCCGGCGGCTACGGCATGCTGATCGGGCCACGCGCTACGGCTGAAGAGCGCGACAAGTTCCGCGAGCTGATCCTGGGCAACCCACGCAACTACATGGCGCAACCCACGCTGTCGCTGTCCACCGCGCCCACCCTGATGAACGATCACACGGTGGAACCGCGCCATCTGGACCTGCGGCCGTTCATCCTGTCCAGAGGCGATTCCACCTATGTGACCACCGGCGGCCTGACTCGTGTGGCCATGACCCGCGGCTCGCTGGTGGTGAACTCCTCCCAAGGCGGTGGTGCCAAGGACACCTGGGTGGTGGATACCGAGGCCGACGGTGCCGGCGTGCAAAGCCAGACTCAGAGCCAGTCAGCTTCAAACCGGGGAGCGCGCTAATGCTCTCGCGCGTTGCCGACAATCTCTACTGGTTCGGACGCTATCTGCAACGCGCAGAAAACACCGCGCGCCTGATCAATGTTCACGCCAACCTGCTGCTCGATCTGCCCAAGGGCATGGTGTTCGGCTGGGAAGCACTGGTGCAGATTGTGGGTGCGGAAGAAACCTACCGCGAGATTTATCAGGACAGCTCGGAAAGCAATGTGCTGCGCTTCCTGATGCTGGATCCGCGCAATGAGGGATCGATCATCTCCTCGCTTCATCAGGCGCGCGAGATCCTGCGCACCGTGCGTGACTCGATGCCGCGCGAAGTGTGGGAGAAACTCAATGACCTGCACTACTTCGTGCAGGAACGCGGCGAGATGGTGACCTCACGCACGCGGCGTCAGGACTTCCTGCAACGCGTGATTGACGGTTCGGTATTGGTCAACGGCACCCTGGTCGCCAATATGAGCCGCGACGTCGGCTTCCAGTTCCTGCGCATCGGCACCAGCATCGAACAGGCCGACATGACCACGCGCATCCTCGATGTGCGGTCCACATCGCTGATTGAAAGCGGCTCGCGCCAAGAGTTGGCGCCGTTCTACAACATCCAGTGGATGAGCGTGCTGCGCTCGCTGACCGCCTACCAGATGTACCGCCGCCACGTACGCGCGCGCGTCAACCGCACCGGCGTGCTGCGCTTCCTGCTGCAGAACCGCGAATTCCCACGCAGCGTCATGTTCTGTTTGGCGCTGATCGGCGCCTCGCTGCCGCACCTGCCGCAGAACCGCAATGTGGAACGCAGCCTCGCGCGGGTGCGAGCGGTGGTGCAGGACACCAGCATCCCGCACCTGGTAGAGGGCGGGCTGTCCGATTTCATCGACGAACTTCAGATCGGGCTCGGCGAGATCCACGCCGCATTTGCTCAGGCGTACTTTCGTAGCTGATGCCCGAATCCGCCGATCCTTCGTCAGGCGGACGCCGTCGAGCGCGTTCATCGTGCCAATTTATAAAATAATGTTTGCTTCTGAATTGACATCAGAACAGACTGTCTTGAAGCCTCCACACGAAGCAGGCAGATTTCATAGCTGATTGAGAGAGTCCCGACACCAACGCGAGGCAAAGTCTGCGCTTCTCTGGCTAAGACCATGATTCCGTCCATTCTCAAGCTCGACGCCGGCGGTCAGCCGGTCGCCTGGATCCGATGGCAGTCCGCCGTCACGCTCTACGCGCGCGATCGAGTGTGCTGGGAAGCAGGAGAAGAACGCTTCCGCATTCTCGGTGGCGTCTGCGCCCGCACCGGCACCCGCTCCAGCTTCGAGATCGGATCGATCATCGCGGTAGCTGACAAGTCCAGAAAGTTCGCCAGTGGCATCCCGCTGCTGACCAACCGCACGCTGTTTCAACGTGACCACAACCTGTGCCTGTATTGCGGGCGCCAATTCCAGATCTCGGCGCTGACGCGTGACCACGTCATCCCCGCCTCGCGCGGCGGCGAAAGTGCTTGGGAAAATTGCGTGACCGCCTGTGAACGCTGCAATCATCGCAAGGCAGATCGCACGCCCGAAGAAGCGAACATGAAGCTGCTCGCGGTGCCGTACACGCCAAATCTGGCCGAGTATCTGATTCTGTCGAACCGAAAAATTCTGGCTGATCAGATGGAGTTCTTGCTGGCGTTCGCGGGCAAGAAGCAGCGCGCTCGCGCGCAGTAAGTCTTTGGCTGTATCTCCCGACGGCCTCGCCAACATCGCAATCCATCATCGAGAAGATCTGCATGAAACTCGAAACTATTGTGCTGCCCATGGGCGGCAACCCTGCTCCCAACCTGATCACCGGCGGCCAGCCAAGTGCGGCGGACTTCGAGGCCATGGCCAAGGCCGGCCTCAAGCACATCGTGAACCTGCGTCCGGAAACCGAAGACGCCGGCTTCGACGAACGCGCGCTCGCCGCGAAACTCGGCTTGAGCTACACCGTGGTGCCGATCAGCGGTGCGGGCGACTTCGATCTCGCGCGCGCCAGGGCGCTGGACGAGGCGATGGCCAAGACCGGCGGCGAACCCACGCTCGTTCACTGCGCGAGCAGCAATAGGGTCGGTGGCCTGCTCGCGCTGCGCGCGGCCTGGGTGCAGGGACAGTCGAAGGACGATGCGATGGCCTTCGGCCGCGCCGGTGGCCTGACCAAGATGGAAGGCGCGGTGCAGGCGCTGCTGGATCGCGGGCCGGCCTGAGACCCTAAGCGAGCAGCGACGCCGCCTTCACCTGCGCCCACACCTCGCGTCCGGGTTCCAGTTGCAGGGCGGCGCAGGAGCGTCGCGTGATGCGGGCGAGCAAGGTTGCGCCGCCCGCATCGAGTCGCACCAGCATCTGCGCCGGATGCGTGCCCGCGGCGAGTTCGGTGACGCGCGCAGGCAGCAGGTTGAGGATGCTGCTGTGCGCCGGGCGTTCCAGCGCCAGGCTCACGTCGCGCGCCTGCACGCGGGCGCGCAGCGCGGTGCCGATTTTTTCTGCGCGCAGCGGCACCCACAGGCTGCCGCCGGAAAAATCCAGCCGCGTGAGCTGATCGCTCGCATCGTGCTCGGCGATCACGGTGTCGATCAGCGCGCCGGGGTCGTCGGCGAACGCGCCGGCCAGATCGAGCCGCGCCATCAGCGACGCGGCCGGCCCGCTTGCCAGCACCTTGCCAGCGTCGAGCAGCACAAGGTGATCGGCCAGGCGCGCGACTTCCTCGATCGCGTGGCTGACATAGATCGCCGGGATTTCCAGTTGCGCGTGCAGGCGTTCGAGGTAGGGCAGGATCTCGGCCTTGCGCGCGGCATCGAGGCTGGCGAGCGGTTCGTCGAGCAGCAGCAGGCGCGGATCGGCGAGCAGCGCGCGGGCAATCGCGACGCGCTGCTTCTCGCCGCCGGACAAGCCTTCTGGCATGCGATCCAGCAGCGCACGGATGCCGAGCAAATCCACGATGCCGCCGAAGCTCACGCCGGTCGGTCGACCCGCGCGCTTCCAGCCGAACGCCAGGTTCTGCCGCACGCGCAAGTGCGGAAACAGATTGGCGTCCTGAAACACGTAGCCGATTGCGCGGCGGTGCGCGGGCACAAACGTGGCGTCGTCCTGCCACACCGCGTTCTGCACGCGCACCTTGGCACCGCTCACGCGCTCAAGCCCCGCGATCACGCGCAAGCAAGTCGTCTTGCCGGAACCGGAGGGACCGAACAGCGCGGTGATGCCTTGTGCCGGCAACGCAAGATCAACATCCAGCGCAAAGCCGGGACGCGACAGCGCGGCGCGCAGCGCGACCCCGCTCATCGCAGCCCCCGCACTCTCGGGTTGAACCAGTACAGCGCGAGCAGCACGACAAAGGAGAACACCAGCAACACCGCGGCCAGCGCGTGCGCCTGCGCGTAGTCGAAGGCCTCGACGTGATCGTAGATCTGCACCGATACCACGCGCGTTTCACCCGGAATGCTGCCGCCGATCATCAGCACCACGCCGAACTCGCCCACGGTGTGTACGAAGCCGAGCACCGTCGCGGTGAGAAATCCCGGCCGTGCCAGCGGCATCACCACGCTGAAGAAGCGATCCAGCGGCGCGGCGCGCAAGGTGGCTGCGGCTTCGAGCGTGCGCTCGTCTATGGCCTCGAAAGCGTTCTGCAACGGCTGCACCACGAAGGGCAGCGAGTACAGCATGGAGGCGACGACGAGGCCGCCGAAGGTGAACGGCAGCAGGCCCAGGCCGAGCGCCTGCGTGAGCTGGCCGAGCGGACCGTTGGGACCAAACGCGATCAGCAGGTAGAAACCCAGCACGGTCGGCGGCAACACCAGCGGCAGCGCGATGATGGCCGCAACCGGCCGCTTCCACGCGCCGCGTGCGCGTGCAAGGCCCCACGCGAGCGGCGTGCCGATCAGCAGCAGGAGCAGGGTGACGACGGTCGCGAGCTTGACCGTCAGCCACAGCGCGGCGAGGTCCGCATCCGAGAGCGTCATCCGCGCATGCTACTGCGCAGCCGGCAGCGTGTAGCCGTGACGCTCGATGATCGCGCGCGCCGCGGCGGTGTCGAGCAGCGCGGCGAATGCTCGGCCCAGCGGCTTGTCCGCACCGATCTTGGTGACGACGAAGGCCTGGTCCAGCGGGGCATGCAGGGCGTCATCGACCAATGCGTATCCGCCGCGCTGTGACAGCTCCGGGTCCAGCGCCTGCGCCAGCGCGATGAAGCCGATCTGCGCGTTGCCGGTCTGCACGAACTGCGCGGCCTGCGCGATGTTCTCGCCGAACACGAGTCTGGATTCGACCTTCTCCCACATCGCGCTGGCGCGCAGCGCTTCCTCGGCGCGTGCGCCGTAGGGCGCGGTGCGTGGATTGGCCAACGCGATCTTCGTGAAAC
This sequence comes from Panacagrimonas sp., assembly GCA_052387335.1. Taxonomy (GTDB): domain Bacteria; phylum Pseudomonadota; class Gammaproteobacteria; order Nevskiales; family Nevskiaceae; genus Panacagrimonas. Next base: position 51,002 of record JBQTJH010000080.1, read on the forward strand.
GCTCCTGCGCGAGGTCCGCCAGCTTCACCGTGCTCGCATCCACGCTCGCGCTCCACAGCGCGAGACGGCCACGCGCGTAGATCTTCGGCGGAGTCGCAGCGTGGCCGGATTTCTCCAGCGCCTGCGGAAACTCGACATCCGCCGAGAAGAACAGGTCGAAGGGCGCGCCCTCGCGGATCTGCGCGCTGAGCTTTCCCGAGGAGCCGAAAGTCGCGTCGACCTTAGCGTCGGCGTGATCCTTCGTGAACAGCGCGATCAGCTCTTCCCTCGCCGGTTTGAAGTTGGCCGCGGTGGCGATCAGCAATCGATCCTGTGCGGACGCGTGGGGCAGCGCCGCGAGCCACACGGTCAGTGCAAGAAATATCCGAATCATCATGGCCTCACGGTCTCATATCGATCAGCTCGATGCGTTCAAGCTGCCGCACCCAGCGCGCGCCGCGCGCCTCATCTGCCACCACCAGCCGCAGCGGCCCCTCATCAGCCCCCAGTGGCTTCCCGTCGCGGCGATCCGCAAGCAGGATCGGGCGCTCGCGGAAGCCGGGATCGAGCTCGGCGAGCGCGAACACCGCGACATAGCCATCGCGCGCAATCACCCGCAGCGCCAAGGCCATCTTCTCGCCGCGCAGCACCTTGCCCAGCGGCATGCCCGCGCGCTGCAAAAGATCACGCATCCACACGCCTTCAAACTGCGCCGGGTGACCATGATCCAGCGCCTCGATCTGCCGCCGGGGCAGCGAGTCGAGCAGCGTGGCATCCACCTCCAAGGCCGCGATGCCGGCTCCCGACAGCCGCAGGAGCGCCGGCTCTGTCGCGGCCGCCAAGCCCCAAGCGAGCGACAGCACCAGCGCACACAGGACTCTCAATCTTGCGCAGCGTTTCATGAGGCGATCTCAGTACCGGTAGTCGAGCTGCGCGAGCCAGGTGCGGCCGGGCTCGAAGAAGCCTTCCTGGTAGGCATACAGCTCGTCGAACAGATTGCGCCCGCCCAGTTCCAGCCCCAGGTGCTGAATCGGCTCGAAGCGCACGAAAGCGTGGACGAGCGTGAAGTCATCGGCCACCCGCACGCCGTCGGTCGTGCTGTAGCGCTTCGTCTCGTGCTGAGCATCGGTCTTCAGGGTCCAGCGCTGCACCGGCCTCCACGCGAGTGCGAGCCGGTATTTCTGCTCCGGCGTATCGATCTGCCGCAGCTCCGGCCGCGAGCGGTTCTCGCGGTCCAGCACCGAGACCTGCGCGTCGACTTTGAGCGTCGTGAGCGGTTTCCACACCGCGCCCAGTTCCACGCCGCGATTGCGCTGCTCGCCGATGTTCTGTTGCTGGAAGCAGGTCGGATTCGGCGTGGTGCACTGGTCGTTGGGGATGGTGACGTTCTCGATCGCATCGTCGAGATCGGCCTGGAACACGGCAAAACGAAGGTCGAGTCCGGGCAGGCGTCGCACCATGCCGATCTCCAGATGCACCGCGCGCTCCGGCTGCAAGCCCGGGTTGGGGACCGCGCTGCCAAGGCGGAAGGAGAAGCGATCCTTGATGGTCGGGAAGCGCGTCTTGCGGCTGATGCCGGCAAGCAGGTCCAAATCCGGCGTCACTGCCCAGTTCATCGCGAGCTGGGCGTTGTGCGCGTCCGCCCTGTCCACCGGTTGCGCCACCACGACACCGTTCTGGTTGTTCTCCGCCTCGCGGCCGTCCTGCACGGTGTACGCGTAGCCGGGTGTCAGGGTCACGGTGTCGTTGGTGCGCCATTCGTGTTCCAGCGCGAGCGCCCACGAACGATCCTCGTAGCGCTCCTCGGGTGCGCCGGTGTTGTCGATCTCGCGATGCACGTCCTGCTTCCAGTGCAGGGCCACGCGTGATGCCTGCGCCAGCTGCCAGCGCCACTCGAAGTCTGCGTTGCCGCCGATCGTGTAGTCGTCGTACTCGCTGCCCAGGAACAAGGATGCGGTGCGTGCTGCGTTGTTCCAGCCATTGAGCGCGTTGCGGAACTGGTCCCAGTACGCGCGCCAGCGCAAGGTGCCTTGCGACCCGACGCCGTTACGCGCGGTGAGATACACGCTCTGCTTATCCCAGTACGGCCACTCCCAGAAGCGTGCCTGCACGCCGGCCGCGCTGCCGGCGTAGGGCGGAGAGTTCTTCTCGCCGTCCTGCCGGTAGTAGCTCAGCGCGTACTCGTCGCCGTTGTCGGGCAGAAAGCCGACCTTGGCGCTGAACACCTGGTCCTGGCTGTCCGCGTTCTCGCGCGCGCCACCATTCTCGGCGGCAACGGCATCAAAATCGTCTGGCAGGGCGTAGCCCTCGGAGTCCACGTAAGAGCCGGTGAGCAAGCCGTACCACTGCCCGCGCAGGCCACCGACCGAAGCGGAGTAGCGCTGCTCCAGGGAATTGCTGCTCTCGCCGATCTCGCTGCCGATCTCGAACCCCGTCTCCAGCGACGCGGTCGGCTTGCGGCTGCCCACGTTGATCGCACCGCCAAGAATATTGGGGCCGTAGAGCACCGAGGCGAACCCCTTGCTGACCTTGATCTCGGACACGTAGTCCACGCCGAAGCGCGAAAGATCCACGTTGCCGTCGTAGGGCACGTACACCGGCACGCCATCGATGAACAGCGGCACCTGACGGCTGCTGAAGCCGCGCACCGACACCAGACGCTCACGGCGCTGGCCGACGTTCTGCAAGGTCACGCCCGGCAGCAGGTCCAGCGCCTCGGACAGATCGTCGCGGTGCAACACCGAAAGGGTTTCCGCATCCACCGTCTCCACCGCGAGTGCTGCGCTGTCGGCGGGATGCTGGCCGATGACCTCGATCACGCCGAGCGTGAACGTTGGGTCCGGAGACGGGGCTGGGTCCGGCTCCGCGCCCATCGCGGGCGCGCAGAGCGCCAGCGACAACAAGGCCGCGGCCGGACAGTCGAACGCAACTCCACGCATCGTGCGCTCCCAAGGTCGTAATGCGGCTGGCGACGGCCTGCGCAACGGCGTCGCCAGTCTCGGCAACGCATCGCTATGTACATAAGTATATAGCGCACGACGCGCGCTTTGCCGCTCGTTCCGCTGCGGACTCAGCCAGCTACGCCGAGAATCACGCTGGACGCCTTGAAGATCGCGGTGGCCGGCGTGCCGGGTTTCAGGCCCAGCGCCTTGATCGACGCATGGGTCACGATGGCCACCACCGACTGCCCGCCGCGCAGCGCCAGCACCACCTCGGTGTTCACCGCACCCGGAGTCAGCGCCTGTACCGTACCGCGCAACTGGTTGCGTGCAGACAGCTTCATCGCCTGCGCATCGCCCGCGGCGAGCAGGATCCAAGAGGCCTTGATCAGCGCAACCGCCTCCGCGCCCTTCTTGAGACCCAGGGTCTGCGTGCTCTCGCGCGTGATGGTGGCGACGATGCGGTCGCCGCCCGGCAATTGCAGTTCCACCTCGTCGTTGACCGCGCCGCGCGTCACGCGCGTGACAGTGCCGGCAAAGTGGTTGCGCGCGCTGGTGATCATGGTCATGCGACCCAGGGTGGCGAGATCGGTCTTGCTCTTCACTCGTCGATTCACGCGCTCGACGAAACGCTCGCTCTCCGCGCGCACCGTGCGGAACGTGGCCACCAGCTCGCGGCCCTGCTTGGTGAGTTGCGCGCCGCCGCCGCCCTTGCCGCCCACGCTGCGCTCCACCAGCAGGTGGCCTGCCAGATTGTTCATGGTGGCAATCGCGTCCCATGCCGCCTTGTAGCTCAGGCCCACGGCCTTGGCCGCGGCGGTGATCGAGGGCTGCGTTTCGAGACTCGCGAGCAATTCCATCCAGCGCTGGCGGAACGGCGCGCTGCCCGCGCCCGTGCGCAGGCTGAGCTGGCTTTCGACTTTCGGCGCGCTGCGTGCCACCTCAGGCCGGCACAGCCACGCCGCGCGTCACGTACACCACCGGCTTCGGACCCCAGAGATAGCTTTCCTCGATCTCGGTCGGTTTGAAGCCGCCGTCGCGCAGCATGTCGCGCACCGAGCGATTGAGGTGACAGCCACCCGCGATCGGCTTCCAGTACGGCGTCAGCCGGTCCTGCCACTTGTGCACGTGCGGCTCCGGCGACTGGCCGTGCTCGCAGAACAGCAACTGCCCACCCGGCTTGAGCACTCTGCGCATTTCCTTGAGCGCCTTGATCGGATCAGGAATCGTGCACAAGGTGAACGTGCAGACCACCGTGTCGTAGGTCGCGTCGGCGGCGGGAATCTCCTCGGCCGACAGGGTGATCAGTTCCACGTCCAGCCCTGCCTTTCGGGCGCGCTCGGTCGCCTTGTCGTTCATCTGGTCGGCCGGGTCCAGGCCATGCAGCGCGCTGAGCTTGGCGCGATCGTAGAACTCCAAATTGCGGCCGGTGCCGATACCAATTTCCAGCACCTTACCGGTTGCGCGAGGCAGCAGCTTGGCGCGCTCCTTCTGGATATCGCCCATGCCGCACAAGGTGTCGATCAGCAGCGGCATCACGTAACGGTCGTACAGGTTCATCTAGATACTCCCCGGGGGAGCGCAAATTCTACGCCGTCGCTCCTCCGCAGGAACTGCCCGCGCCCGCGGTGCAGCCCAGGCAATGCGCGCCGAAGCGGATCGGGCGCGTCAGCACACGCTCGATATCGAAGTCGAAGATGCTCAGCGCCGCGCCGCTGGCGTCGCGTGCATCCAGTTCCAGCATCTGGTTGAAGTCGCAGTCGTAGATGCGCCCGTCGTGGCTGACTGAGATCAGGTTCCGGCACATCACGTTCTCCGCCGCCGCCGGATTGAATGCGCCGAGCAGCTTGTCCATGTAGCTCTCGTACTGCCCAGACTTGCGCAGGTGCAACGCGAAGCGGTGGATCGGCATGTTGGTGATGGTGAACAGGCCGTTGAAGTGCAGGCCGAACCTGGCCAGTAGCTCGCGCTTGTAATCGGCTTCCAGACTCGCCTGCGCGGCCGGCAGGTAAGGGCCGACCGGGTTGTAGACCAGGTTCAGCATCAGCCCCGTGCCGTCCATGCCAAAGCCGACCTCGTTGAGGCGCTTGAGCGCGGCCATGCTCTTGCCGAATACACCCTTGCCGCGCTGGGCGTCAGTGAAGAACTCGGCGTAGTACGGCAGCGAGGACACCACCTCCACGCGCTGCTCGGCGAAGAACTCGGGCAGCTGCGACTTGCCCTCGCCCGTGACTGGATGTCCGTCGAACTGCACCGTGAGGTTGTGCCGAACCATGACGTGCTTGCCGAGTTCGCGAGCGCGGATCACGAACTCGGCGAAGCGCGGATGCAGTTCCGGCGCACCGCCGGTGAGATCGAGCGTCTTGATCTGAGGATGCGCGGCGAGAATCTCCAGGCACTTGTCCACGCCGGCGTCCGACAGAGCTTCCTTGCGCGCGGGCGAGGCATCCACGTGGCAATGCCGGCAGGCCTGGTTGCAGGTTTTGGTCAGATTGATCTGCAAGGTGTCGATGCCGCGCACCGGCAGGCTCAGGCTGTGCGCGGCTAGCAGCGCGTCAAAGTCGTACTTCGCGCGCAGCGGGGATGGGGTCGGCGCGTTCATCGGCGCAACACCATCTGGCCACGGATTTCGCGGATAGACGCCGATAAAACCGATAACTCCGAGGCGACATGAACCACCTGTTTCAGCCTTGATCCGCGTTCATCCGCGAAATCCGTGGCGAATATTTTCTCTCTTTCCATCAGCAGCATCCCGCCTTGGCGCCCGCTTCCGAAGTCTGCACCAGCGCGTTCGGGCCGCAGTCGAACAAGCCGAAGTGCGTGTTCTTGTCGCCGCTCAGGCGGAAGTGCGCGGCGTAGCGCGTGCCGCTGAGCATGTCGGCGGTGTTGCCGCAGACCAGCATCGGGCGGCCTGTTTCGAAGCGGTGATGGTCGTCGAGCACGAAGGCGTGCGGGTTGTGCGGCTCGCTGCCGAGGTAGGTCGCGACCTGGCCGAAGTCCTCGCAGCGATCTTCCAGCGCGAGCTTGAACGCGCGCACGGTCATGGAGAAGAAGCGGATATTGCCGGTCTTCGCCGCGATGTCCGGATTGTTGATCGCCAGCGGCGAGGACGACACCACTCGCGCATCCAGGCAACCGACCTTGGCCATCTCGCGACGAAAGTCCTCGATATACAGCGCGCCGCCCAGGCACTCGCCGAGCAACACCGGGTCGGTGGCCAGCGCGCGCGGGATGCGGCGATCGGCGAACACGTCGGAGAAATACAGCTCGCCGCCCGGCTTGAGCACACGGAAGATTTCCGCAAAGCAACGCGCCTTGTCGGGCGACAGGTTCAGCACGCAGTTGGAGATCACCAAGTCCACGCTCGCATCTGTGATGCCGGCGGCGGCGAGGTCCTCGATGTAGCCGGTGCGGAATTCCACGTTCGCGTGACCGAGCCGTTCGGCGTGCCAAGCGAGGTGCTTGCGTGCCACGGCGAGTTGCTCATCGGTCATGTCCACGCCGATCACCTTGCCGTGCGGCCCGACCAGCTTGGACAGCACATAGCAATCGCGGCCCGAACCACTGCCGAGGTCCAGCACTGTGGCTCCTTCAAGCGCCGGCGGGATCGGCGAGCCGCAGCCGTAGAAGCGATCGAGCACTTCCGTATGTACGTCCTTGAGCGCCTCGCGCACGTGCAGGGGCAAGGTCTCGGCCAGGCAGCAGGCGCTGGTCTGCAAATCGGCGGAGGACTTCAGCACTTGTCCGTAGTAGTCCTGGATGGAAGCGTGTGCGTTGAAATCGCCGTTCATGGTTTGTCGTCGTCAGCGTGAGTAGGAACATCAGCCGCTGATGCCGCGCACATACGCGGCGGTCAGCGGGTGTCGCGGATTCTCGAAGATGTCCTGCGCGGTACCGAACTCGATCAGCCGGCCGCTGCCGTCCTGCACCCAGAACACGCCGCAGAGATCGGCGATGCGCCGCGCCTGCGCCAGATTGTGCGTCACCACCAGCACGGTGTAGCGCGATTTCAGGCGCAGGATCAGGGCCTCGACCACCGCGCTGGAAATCGGATCGAGCGCCGAGCAGGGCTCGTCCATCAGCAGCACCTCGGGTTCCAGCGCGATGGCGCGTGCGATGCACAGGCGCTGCTTCTGCCCGCCGGACAGCGCCATCGCAGGCGCATCGAGTCGCTCGCGCACCTCGTCCCACAGGCCCGCATCGCGCAGCGCCTGCTCGACTCTCGACGCGCGTTCGCCGCGCGGATAGCCGTGTTCGACCAGTGCGAGTTCCACGTTGCGGCGGATCGACAGCGGGAAGGGATTGGGCTTCTGGAAAATCATGCCGACGCGCTTGCGCAGCGCCAGCAGGTCCAGCCCCGGCGTGTGCGTGTCCAGCCCGCTCAGCAGCATCTGCCCGCTCATGTGACAGCCCGGCACCAGCTCGCACAGGCGGTTCATGCAGTTGAGCAAGGAGGTCTTGCCGCAGCCGGACGGACCGATCAGCGCGGTGATCGAGCCGCGCGGTGCGATCAGCGACACATCGCGCACCACGCAGTGCTCGCCGTACCACACGCCGACTTCGCGCAGCTCGAGCATCGGCGCGAGTTCAGTCGGGATCGTTGGCGCGTCTTTCATCGAAGTCAAAAAGCATCAGCCACGGATTTCGCGGATACACGCGGATATAGGGCGAACATGAATTCCATGCACCAACTCGAATGGAATCCGCGTTCATCCGCGAAATCCGCGGCCAATTGCCTTGTCGGACTCATGCGCCCTGCACCTTGCGCGCCAGCCAAAGCCGCGCCAGGCCCGCGGCCGCGAGGTTGATGAGCAGCAGCAAGGCCACCAGCACCAGCGCGGTGCCATAGGCGTTGCGTTCGCCGCCGGGGATGTTCATGGCCAGATCGTAGATGTGAATGCTCATCGCGCGCCCGGAATCCATCAGCGAGGACGGCATGCGATCCACGTAACCGCTGGTGAAGATCAGCGCCGCGGTCTCGGCGAGCGCGCGGCCAATGCCCAGCACCAGGCCCGCAAGCAGGCCCGGCACCGCGGCCGGCAGCAGCACCTGCACGGTCACGGTCCAGCGCGACACGCCGAGCGCGGCGGCAGCTTGCCGATAGTCGTCCGGCACCGCGCGCAGGCCCTGCTCGGTGGCGCGGATCAGCAGCGGCAGTGCCATGCACGCGAGCGTCAGACCGCCGGACAGAATCGAGAAGCCCATGCCGAGCATCACGCAGAACAGCGCGTTGCCGAACAGGCCGAACACGAT
>JBQTJH010000081.1:0-17081 GCA_052387335.1 Panacagrimonas sp.
GCATGTCCTTGCGATGACGAAACACCTGCCAGGGCACGTCGAGCGCGGCGATGATGGCCAGGCCCAACGACAGCCAGATCAACAGGCTCATCACTATGCCGCCCAAAGTGGAGATGGAGCTGATCACATCCATCTGCGCCAGACGCGGGAACTCGGCGCGCTGCGTGTACAGCACCGCCGCCGTGATGCCGCCGAGCCCGCCCACCTTGACCAGGCCCAGCGCCAGATCCATCAGCGCGCGGCCGGAAAAAATACGGCCCAGACCGGTCACCGGATTGAGCCTTGAAAACTGCGGCATCAAGGCCTGAGCACTGAAATTCCAGCCGCCGAGCAGCAGCGGACCGGCAATCGCACCCAGAAAGCCCAACAGCAAAATCGGCGCCACCACCATCAAGCCAGCGCGCAGCAGATCGCCCAGCGCGCGCGGCATGTCGGCGGTGGTGGCAATGTCCGCGGCTTGAATATCGAAGGCATTGCGCATCAGCTGCGCGGCCTCGCGCACCATGTCCGCGCCCTGCCCGGCTAGGACTGCTGCGCCCCCAGCAATCAGCACCGCAGTGGTGAGTTCGCGTGAACGGGCGAGTTGGCCTTTTTCCCGGGCTTCCCGTTCACGCTTGGGTGTCGCGCGTTCGGTTTTGTCCTGGCTACTGCTCTCCGACATGGCTGTTCAATCCTGACGCGGAATGCTGTTTACGACCGGCCAGGCCGCATCCAGCCAGGACGACAACAGGGTTTCGATGCTCGGCAACAGCCAGCGCAACATCAGCAGACCCAGCACCAAGGTGAGCGGAAAGCCGACCGCCATGAGGTTGATGGTGGGCGCCGAGCGCCCGAGCACGCCGATGGCCAGGTTCACCGCCAGCATCGCGGCCAGCACCGGCGCCGCCAGTTGTACACCGCCGGCAAACAGGCTGCCCGCCCAATCGATCATCAAACGCACCGCCGCCAGATTGAGCCGGGTGTCTGCCACCGGCTGCGTGCGGAAGCTGTCGACCAGTCCTTCGATCAAGGTCAGGTGCGCGCCGCTGGCCACGAACATCAGGCTGGCAACGATGATCAGGAACTGACCGACGATGGGCGTGGACACGCCGCGCACCGGATCGGCCAGCTGCGCAAAACCCAGACCCATGCTGTTGGCAATCAACTCACCGGCGAGCGCGAAGGCTTCGAAGATCAGGCGCAAGGTCAAACCCATGGCGATACCAATCAGCACCTGCTGCAACATGGCGGAGAACCATGCGGCGCTGAAGATCGTCATCGGCGTGCCTGCGGGCACCAGCGGCAGGATCAGCACGGACAGCATCAGCACCAGCATCAGGCGCACCGTCTGCGGCACACCGCGTTCACCAAACACAGGCGCCAGCATCAGCATGGAGGCAACGCGCGCGAGCACGAGCAAGCCGGTTTGCAGCCAGATTAGGAGTTGGTCGGCGGGGAGCTCAAGCATGAGACAGGCAGTGCAAGCGGCGTTCCCGAATGGGTTGTAGGCCCTCTCCCACCGGGAGAGGGGTTGGGGTGAGGGCAAAGCCGCGCGTGGGCCCACGCCCGGAAAGACCCTCATCCCCGGCCCTTCTCCCGGGGGGAGAAGGGGGAAAAGCTACCCAATCAAAGTCGGAATGCTCTCAATCAGCCGTCGCGTGTAATCCACCAGCAGCCCCAGCATCCACGGCCCGGTCGCCACCACGACCGCCGCCATGGCGATCACCTTGGGAATGAAGCTCAGGGTCATTTCATTGATCTGCGTCGCGGCCTGGAACAAACCCACCACCAGACCCACCACCAGCGCGGTCAGCAGCAGCGGCGCGCCCAGCATCAGCGCCAGCTTGAGCGCCTCGTTGGACTGCGTGAGAACCTGCTCCGGCGTCATACGTTGAAGCTCGCGGCGAGTGAGGCCATCAACAAGGCCCAGCCGTCCACCAGCACGAACAGCATCAGCTTGAACGGCGCCGACACCAGCATGGGCGAGAGCATCATCATGCCCATCGACATGAGCACGCTGGAGACCACCAGGTCGATGACGATGAAGGGAATGAACAGCAGAAATCCGATCTGAAACGCGGTGGTCAGCTCGCTGGTGACGAAGGCCGCGGCGAGCACCGTGAAGGGGATGTCATCGGGTGAGTTGTAGGGGCCCTGCTTGGCGATCTTGGAGAAGGTCATCAGCTCGGTTTCACGCGTCTGCTTGAGCATGAATTCACGGATTGGCTGCGAGGCCTTTTCCAGCGCGAGCTTGGGTTCCAGCTTGCCGTCCAGATAGGGCACGGCGGCCTCGGTATAAATGCGATCGACCACCGGCTGCATGATGAACAAGGTCATGAATAAGGCCAGACCAATCAGCACCGGATTTGATGGCGTCTGCCCGGTGCCCAGCGCCTGACGCAGCAGGCCCAGCACGATAATGATGCGCGTGAACGAGGTCATCATCAGCAGCAGCGAGGGCAGCAGGGTGATGAGCGTCATCAGCACCAAAACCTGGATGCTGAGCGTGTAGCTGGAACCGCCGCCCGGAGTGGGCGTGACGGTGACGGCCGGCAGGCCAGCGCTTTGCGCGAAGCTGGGACCTGCGACGAACAGCAAGCCGAGAACGAGCAACCGAAGCGCGCTCATCGACCGAGTAGCTTGTTGAGTTGGACAGCGAAGGCTTGGGCAAACGTGACCCCCTGCCCCGCCTGCGGGAGAGGGTTGGGGAGCGGGCGCCCATCCGGGTCGAGCCCAAGCTCGTCCCGCGCCCCCCTCCCAACCACCCCCCGCACGCGGGCGGAGGAGATACCGGAGTCTGGAGAGTGCCCCAAGGCCTTGAGCATGCTCACCTGCCCGGGCGCTACACCAATCAGAAACTGCTGGCCCTGCGCCTCGATCAAGACCACGCGCTCCTTGATCCCAACCGCGAGCGTGGCCTTGACCCGCAGATCCTGCGGCGAAGACACGCGCAGGCCCTGCATGCGCCGCGTCATCCAGGCCAGACCCAGAATCATGACCACGACCGCGGTCAGACTCAGGACCATCTGCAACACGGTGCCGGCACCATCCATCGGGGCGCGTCTCGGAAAGAGTCAGAGAGAAGAAGCGCGGCTTAGCGCAGCTTCTTGATGCGTTCGGCCGGGCTGACCACATCGGTCAGGCGCACGCCGAAACGTTCGTTGACCACCACCACTTCACCGTGGGCGATCAAGGTGCCGTTGGCGTAGACGTCCAGCGGCTCGCCAGCAGCGCGTTCGAGTTCCACCACCGAGCCCTGGTTGAGCTGCAGCAGATTACGGATGGGAATGCGCGCACGCCCCACTTCCATGGACAGCGTGACGGCGACATCCAGAATCACATCGAGATTGACGTCGTTGGCACTGGTGGGCTGGCTACCGGCGCCGAAGGTTTCAAATTGGGCAGGTGCGACCTTGGGTGTGGTCTGGGCGTTCATGCAGGGATTCCGGTGTGGCTACGCGTGGTGCTGTGGGCAGGACGGCGGATGATTTCCTCGATCCGCACAGCGTTATGTCCGTTGGCCATGCCGAACTGGCCGCGATACAGCGGCACGCCTTCGACGCAGAGGTCGATCTGTTTCGGCAGGTTGATGGGGATGATGTCGCCCGGCTTCAGGCGCATGAGATCGCGCAGGGTGATGGTGGCGCTGCTCAATTCGGACTCCAGCTCCACCTCGGCCTGTTGGATCTGCTCGCGCAGGCTGATGGGCCAGCGCTCGTCCTTGTCCTGACGATCCGACTGTAGACCGGCGTCGAGCAGATCGCGGATCGGTTCGAGCATCGAGTACGGATAAGTGATGTGCAGATGACCGCCGCCGCCTTCGAGTTCGATATGGAAGCGCGACACGCACACGATCTCGCTGGGCGAGACGATATTGGCGAAATGCGGATTGACCTCTGAATTCATGTATTCAAAGTCGATGGGCATCACCGGCGCCCAGGCTTCGACCAGGTCAGAAAACACCTGGCGTACCATGAGCTGGATCACGCGCATCTCGGTGGGCGTGAATTCACGCCCCTCGATCTTGGTCTTGTTCTTGCCGTCGCCGCCGAAGAAATTTTCCACCACGGAAAACACCAGGCGCGGTTCGAAGATAAACAGCGCGGTGCCGCGCAGCGGCTTGACGCGGACCAGGTTCAAGCTGGTGGGGACGAACAGCGAATGCGTGTACTCGCCGAACTTCACCATCTCGATGCCGACCACGGTCAGCTCGGGCGAACGGCGCAGCATATTGAACAGGCCGATGCGAAACAGGCGCGCGAAGCGCTCGATGACCATCTCAAGCGTGGGCATGCGCCCGCGGACGATACGGTCCTGCGTGGCGAAGTCGAAGTTGCGCGCCTCGCCCGGCGCGGCCGGCGGCGGATCGGTGTCGACCTTGCCGGAATCAACGCCATGCAGCAGCGCGTCGATTTCATCCTGTGACAGCAGTTCGGTTGCGCTCATGGCGGGCTCAGATCACTGCATGACGAAGCTGGTGAAGTACACGGCCTCGACCACCGGCTTGCCGGTTTCGGCCTGCATGACCTTCTGCACCTCGACCAGGGCTGCGGTCTGCAGTTTTTCCTTGCCTTCGCGCGTGGACAGATCCTCCGGCTTCTGTTGACCAAACAGCATCAACAGGCTGTTGCGGATACGCGGCATCTGCGCGCGCGCGGTTTCCAGAGCGACGGGGTCGCGCGACATGAGCTGGACCTCGGCTTGCAGGTAGTGGGCGGCGTAGGGGTCGTCCAGATTCACGACAAAAGCCGGGTCCAGCGCCAGGTACACGGCCGGCGACGGCAAGACGGGTGCGGCTTCGCCGCTGGCGGCGTGCTCGGCATCGGCCTTGGGCTTGAGCACGAAGAACCAGGTGGCGCCGCCGCCGGCCGCAAGCAGCAGAACCAGCACGCCGAGGATCAGACCCTTGCGGCTGGATTTCTTTGCCGGGACATCGGTGGGTACGGCGTCGGCGGTCGGTGCAGCGCTGGCCATGCTGGAGGTCCGGTTTGGATGCTGGATAAGCCCCAGGGAGCAATCCCTGTTCCAGACCCGAGACCCCATGAAAATCACCAACGCCAGCCGTTTGACGGTGTTTTCCGCAAGCCGGTCCGACGGAAAAATGGCGCCGCTACAGAATCTGCCGCCGCGCGATCACGGCACCTGCTCGCGCGCGTCGGCCGAATCTCAGGACGAAGCAGTCAAGCGCAGCACCAGCGCTTCCAGCGCCTGCGCATCGCCACTGGTGCGCCATTCGAACTGACTTGGTGTGTGGGTTTCGCGCAGCAGGCCGTCTCGCTCCAGCACGCGCCGCGTCTGCCGGGCCACAGCCTCGCCGGTATCCAGCAGATGCACCTGCGGTCCGGCCAGGCGCTGGATCAGCGGCCGCAGGAAGGGGTAGTGCGTGCAGCCCAGCACCAGCACATCGGCGCCGGCCGCTTTGAGCGGCTCCAGATAGCGACGCAGCAGCTCGGTGACTCTTGGCCCGTCCAGGTCACCGGCTTCCACGCATTCCACCAGGCCTGGACAAGGCTGGGTTATGACGCGCACGCCCTGAGCGTGCTGCGCCAGCAGGCGATGAAATTTTTCGCCGGCCAGCGCCGCGCCGGTCGCGAGCACGCCGACCACACCGCTGCGGGTCAGCGCGCAGGCGGGCTTGACCGCCGGCTCCATGCCGACAAAAGGCACCGGGTAGGTCGACCGAAGATGCTCCACCGCGGCGATGGTTGCGGTGTTGCAAGCCACCACGATCAGCTTGGCGCCGGCCGCGAGTAGATCCTCGGTAATGGCTACCGCGCGCGCCTGGATGGCGGACTCGGGCTGGCCGCCGTAGGGGCAGTGCGCGCTGTCGGCGTAATAGATGAAGTGTTCGGCCGGCAGCAGGCGACGCAGATCCTTGAGCACCGACAGACCGCCGACGCCGGAGTCAAAGACGCCGATCGGTGCGTCGGCGGCCGGCACCATCAGCGCATCCGTGGCGCGTCCGGCGCGCACATGCAGTGTGCGTAGACGCCGCGCGGATCATTGAAACGTTGCAACCAGCGCTGTGCATCGGTGGCTTCGACCGCGGCCAGCATCGGGTGCAGCGCGGCCAAGTCCAGTTTCACGCCCATCCCGCCGAAGAACTGGCCGATCAGGCTGCCGGGAAACAGCGGCATGACGCTGAACTCTTCCAGGCTCCAATCGCCCTCGCCCAGATCCGCCAGCGCGGCCGCTGCTTTCGCGGCGTCGTCGAGGCTGCCGAAGGAATCGATCAACCCGAATTCCTTGGCGTCGGCTCCGCTCCAGACGCGACCTTGGGCAATGGCCTCGACCTTGGCCGGCTCCAGCTTGCGCCCCGCCGCCACGCCGTCGATGAAATTGCGATAGCCCTTCTCGATCTCGGACTGGAAGATGGCCGAGACCTCGTCCGACAGCGGACGGTCGATGCGGAACGCGCCGGCCAGCGGCGTGGTGCCGACGCCGTCGGTGTAGATGCCGAGCTTGTTCAACGGCGCGTCGATGGTGGGAATCAGGCCGAAGATTCCGATGGACCCGGTAATGGTGGATTCGTGCGCCCAGATCTGGTCGGCGTCCATCGCAATCCAGTACCCACCACTGGCCGCGACCGAACCCATGGACGCCACCACCGGCTTGCCGGCGGCGCGCAAGGCCTGCACCTGGCGCCGGATCATCTCCGAGGCCCAGACACTGCCGCCGGGCGAATCGATGCGCAGCACCACCGCCGCTACCGCATCGTCGCGACGCGCCTCGTCCAGCAGCTCGGAGATGGTGTCGCCACCGGCCTGACCGACGTCGCCGGGCCCGTCCACGATCTCGCCCTGCACCACCACCAGCGCGATCTGGCTGGCGCCAGCCTCGCGCGTCGGCGTGTTGCTGCGGTGGTTCACCGCACGCAGGTATTCGGAAAAATGAATCTGGCGGAAGCTGCCGTGTTCCTCGTCGATGCCGACGATGGCGCCGACGCGCTCGCGGAACTGGCTCAGGGTTTCAATATGCGTGACCAGCCCGGCTTCCTTGGCGTAGGCCGCGCTGTCACCGCGCAGGCGCTCGACTCCGGCACGGAACCCGCTGACATAGTCGTTGGCGGCATCGGCCTTGAGCTTGCGGCGAGAGGCCAGGTCGCGGCCGTATTCGGTCCACAGATCGCCCAGCCACTCGGCGTTGGCCCGCCGCGCCTCCTCCGACATGTCGTTGCGGATGAAGGGCTCGACCGCCGCCTTGAACTCGCCGACGCGAAACACGTTCATCTTGATACCCAGCTTGTCCAGCGCGTCCTTGTAGTAGTTCTGGTAGGCGCTGAAGCCTTCCAGCAACACCGAACCCATGGGGTCGATGGACACATCGTCGGCCGCTGCGGCAGCGAGATAACCGGTCTGATCGAAGTACGGACCATAGGCGTGAATGGTCTTGCCCTTGGCCTGGAACGCGCGCATGGCGCCGACCATTTCCTCGATCTGCGGCATGCCGGCGCTGCTGAGCGTGTCCAGCTTGAGCACCGCAGTGGTGATGCGCGGGTCTTCAGCCGCCGCTTCGAGCGCGTCGATCAGGTCACGCAACAAGGTCTGCGACGGCGGTTCGCGCGTGAGGCGTTCGACCAGGCGACGTTCTTCATCGACCTGCTCCACCAGCTCGCCGGCCGGCCAGATGACCAGGGCAACATTGTCTTCCACCGTGGGTGCCGGTCCGCCACGGAAGGTGAACCAGAGCATGCCGACGAAAATCAGCAGGCTGAGGATGATCAGCCCGCGGTACACGGTGATGATCGCGCTCCAGATGAAGCCGAAGAAGCGGCGAATCAGGGAGGTTTCGGCGGTATTTGAAGCGGGCATGGAATCAGGTGCTAAGGCCAGACGGAATGGCTTGGAGTATGCCACGCGCGGTTTGATTCCCCGGACTGCGCGGCCCGCAAGCTTCAGCCGTCTTTCTCGAACTCCACCAGCTCAGCGCCCTCAGGCACCTGGTCGCCCAGCGCAAACCGATACGCGATCAGCCGCCCCTTGGCCGGCGCACTGATGGCGTGCTCCATCTTCATGGCTTCCATCACCAGCAGCGGCGCGCCCTTGTCGATCAGGCTGCCAGGTTCGGCCAGCAGGGCGATGATCTTGCCCGGCATGGGCGCCGTCAGGCCACCCGCCGTGCTCTCGTTTTCGCCGGCATGGAGCAGCGCATCCTCATGCTGAATGACGTAGCGCTGGCCGTTGACGAACAGGTACAGCGACTCCTTGTGCTCAATGCAGCGTGCATCCAGCTGCGACGCACCGAGCTGCACCTCTAGCCGACCGTCGGCCTGCAACCGACCCCGAGCAAGCACGCCGTCCAGGCCTAGTTGATCGTGCGGGTGGTACTGCACTGCAACTTCGGCGGTTTGCTCTGCGCACTTGAACTGCATGCGACGCGAACACTGCGCGTTCAACCGCCAGGCATCGGATGAGGTCCACGGCGAATGCGGTTCCTGCGTCGTCCGCGGAGCGCGCGCTGCTTCGATCCGGGTCTGCGCGAAGGCGGCCAACTGAAACACCTCAGCCGGTAGCGGCGCAGCGGGCGGAAACAGCACCGCACGCTCGCGCTCGATCAAGCCGGTATCGACCTGGCCATCGCGAAACGGCTGACAGCCGATCAGCCGCGACAGAAATTCCACGTTATTGCCTACGCCGACGATGTGAAAATCCGCCAGCGCCTTGAGCATGCGATCACAGGCGCCCTCGCGGTTGTGATCCCAGACGATGAGCTTGGCCAGCATCGGATCGTAGTGCGGACTCACCGCGTCGTTCTGCTCCACTCCGCTATCGACCCGGACGTGATCCGAAGCCGGCGGCGGCGCGAAATACGCGAGCCTGCCGATGGACGGCAAAAAACCCTTGTCCGGTTCTTCGGCGTAAATACGCACTTCAATCGAATGCCCACGCAGCGGCACTTGGGCCTGTGTCAGTGGCAGCGACTCACCTGCCGCCACACGAATCTGCCACTCCACCAAGTCCAGGCCGGTGATCATCTCGGTCACCGGATGTTCCACCTGCAGGCGCGTGTTCATCTCCATGAAGAAGAACTCACCGCTGCCGCCCTGATCAGCGATGAACTCGACTGTGCCGGCGCCGACATAGCCGACCGCGCGCGCCGCATCGCAGGCTGCCTGGCCCATGGCCGCACGTCGCTCGGCGCTCATGTGCGGCGCGGGCGCCTCTTCAATCACCTTCTGATGGCGCCGCTGCGCAGAGCAGTCACGCTCGTGCAGATGAATCACCTTGCCGTGGGTGTCGCCAAACACCTGGATCTCGATGTGCCGTGGGCGTTGCAGGTATTTTTCGATCAGCACCTTGTCGTCACCGAAGCTCGCCCGCGCCTCGCGCTGGCAGGACGCAAGACCCGCCGCAAACTCGGTCGACTGCTCCACCACGCGCATGCCCTTGCCACCACCACCGGCCGAGGCCTTGATCAGCACCGGATAGCCGATGCGATCCGCCTGCTGCTGGAGCAATGCGGGGTCCTGATCGTCGCCGTGATAGCCCGGCACCAGCGGCACGCCGGCCTTCTGCATCAGCGATTTCGCTGCGGATTTGGAACCCATGGCGCGGATCGCGGCCACCGGCGGACCGATGAACACCACGCCCGCCTCGGCGCAGGCCTGCGCGAATCCCTCGTTCTCCGACAGGAAGCCGTAACCCGGATGCACCGCCTGCGCGCCGCAGGCTTTGGCCACTTCAAGAATCTTGTCGCCACGCAGATAGCTTTCGCGCGACGCGGCGGGCCCAACGCAGAACGCTTCTTCCGCGAGCCTTACGTGCCGTGCCTTGGCGTCCGCCTCCGAATACACCGCGACGGTGCGGATGCCGAGCTTGCGACAGGTGGCAATGACCCGGCAGGCGATCTCGCCGCGGTTGGCAATCAGGATTTTGGTGAACATTTTATTTGCCACGGAGGACACAGAGTTTCACGGAGAAAAAATTTTCATGCTCAGACCACACGCCGCTTGAACTGCGCTTTCGGGCCGAAGTTCAGAAGCAATCCCACTCTCAGGCCAGTCGCTTTCAGATAGTTCAGTAGCTGTGCCTCGTTAGGCGCGTTCAGCGCGGCGACCGCTTTGACCTCTACTACGACGCTGCGCTCAACGACCATGTCGAGCTTGAAGTCACCCAGCTTCTGTCCCCGGAACCGAACCGCGACGGGCAACTGTCGCTGGACGGTCAGTCCGTTGCCCTGCAGTACGATCTCAAGTGCGCTCTCGTAAATTCCTTCGAGAAACCCATGACCCAGTTCGGTATGGACCTCAAAGAAACATCTGAGGATCGCGTCGGCAATCTCGCCATGTAGGAGGCTGTTGCCTTTCTCCGTGTCCATCCGTGTACTCCGTGGCAACAGCGCTTCTTACATCCTGAACACGCCGAAGCGCGTCTGCGCGACGGGGGCGTTCAGTGCCGCGGACAGCGCGAGCGCCAGCGTACGGCGCGCCTGCGCCGGATCGACGATGCCGTCATCCCACAGCCGCGCCGTCGCGTAGTACGGGCTGCCTTGCGCCTCGAACTGCGTGCGCGTCGGGGCCTTGAATTTCTCCTCGTCCTCCGCGCTCCAGGTCTTGCCCTGGGATTCGAGGCCGTCACGGCGCACGGTGGCCAGCACGCTCGCGGCCTGCTCGCCGCCCATCACCGAGATCTTCGCGTTCGGCCAGGTCCACAGGAAGCGCGGCGAATAAGCGCGGCCGCACATGCCGTAATTGCCGGCACCAAAGGAGCCGCCGATCAGCATGGTGAACTTCGGGACCCCAACCGTCGCCACCGCGGTGACGAGCTTGGCGCCGTCCTTGGCGATGCCGCCGTTCTCGTACTTGCGGCCGACCATGAAGCCCGAGATGTTCTGCAGGAACAGCAGCGGAATGCCACGCTGGCCGCAGAGCTCGATGAAGTGCGCGCCCTTCTGCGCCGACTCCGAATACAGGATTCCGTTGTTGGCGAGGATGCCGATGGGATAACCGTGTACGTGCGCGAAACCCGTCACCAGCGTCGCGCCGTAGCGCGATTTGAACTCGTCGAGCCGCGAACCGTCGACCAGCCGCGCGATGACCTCGCGCACGTCGTAGGGCTTGCGCGTGTCGGCGGGAATCACGCCGTACAGCTCTTCCGGATCGTAGGCCGGGTCTTCCGGCGCAAGCATCGCGACGTTCGGCGACTTCACCGTGTTGAGATGCCCGACGATGCGCCGCACCGTGGCCAGCGCGTGGTGATCGTTCTCCGCGAAGTGATCGGCCACGCCCGAGATGCGCGTGTGTACATCGGCGCCGCCGAGATCTTCAGCACTCACCACTTCACCGGTCGCCGCCTTCACCAGCGGCGGGCCGCCGAGGAAGATCGTGCCCTGCTCTTTCACGATCACGGTCTCGTCCGACATCGCCGGCACATACGCGCCGCCCGCCGTGCACGAGCCCATAACGCAGGCGATCTGCGGAATGCCGAGCGAGGACAGGTTGGCCTGGTTGTAGAAGATGCGGCCGAAGTGATCGCGGTCCGGGAACACCTCGTCCTGCAGCGGCAGGAACGCACCGCCGGAATCGACGAGATACACGCACGGCAGGCGGTTCTCGCGCGCGATCTCCTGCGCGCGTGGATGCTTCTTCACCGTCATCGGGTAATACGTGCCGCCTTTGACCGTGGCGTCGTTGGCCACGATCAGCACCTCGCGGCCCGCCACGCGCCCGATGCCGGTGACCATTCCGGCGGCCGGCACTTCGTCGCCGTACATGCCGTTGCCGGCGAGTGCGGAGAGTTCGAGGAATGCGCTGCCCGGATCGAGCAGCAGGTTCACGCGCTCGCGCGTAAGCAGCTTGCCGCGCGCGGTGTGCTTTGCGCGCGCGGCTTCGGAACCACCGAGCGCGGTCTGCGCGGTCTTGGCACGCAACTCATCGACCAACCGTGTCATCAGCTCGCGATTGGCCGCGAACTCGGGTGAGCGGGGATTGACCTTGGACTTTATCGCCGACATTTTTTGAACCCTGTAAATCGTTAGCCACGGAGTACACGGAGTTTCACGGAGACAACTACGTCTCTACTCCGTGTTGATCCGTGTACTCCGTGGCAATAACTTCAAACCGTCTCGTTGAACAACTCGCGCCCGATCAGCATGCGCCGGATCTCGGAGGTACCCGCACCGATCTCGTAGAGCTTGGCATCGCGCCACAGACGGCCGGTGGCGTAGTCGTTGATGTAGCCGTTGCCGCCGAGCGCCTGGATCGCCTGCCCGGCCATCCATGTCGCCTTCTCGGCGGAGTACAGGATTGCGCCGGCCGCGTCCTTGCGCGTGGTCTCGCCGCGATCCGCCGCCTTGGCCACCGCGTAGACGTAGGAGCGGCACACGCTCAGGCCGACGTACATGTCGGCGAGCTTGCCCTGCATCAACTGGAACTGGCCGATGCTCTGCCCGAACTGCCGACGCTCGTGAACATACGGCAAGGTCACATCGAGGCAGGCCTGCATCAGCCCCAGCGGTCCGCCCGAGAGCACGATGCGCTCGAAGTCGAGACCGGACATCAGCACGTTGACGCCCTTGCCTTCGAAACCCAACACGTTCTCCACCGGCACCTCGCAATCCTGGAACACCAGCTCGCAGGTATTGGAGCCACGCATGCCGAGCTTGTCGAGCTTCTGCGCGGTGGAGAAGCCCTTGAAGTCCTTCTCGATGATGAAGGCCGTGATGCCGCGCGGGCCGGCACCGGCATCGCTCTTGGCGTAGACGATCAGCGTGTCTGCATCCGGACCGTTGGTGATCCACATCTTGTTGCCGTTGAGCACGTAGCGATCACCGACCTTGTCCGCGCGCAGTTTCATGCTCACCACATCGGAGCCCGCGCCCGGCTCGGACATGGCGAGCGCGCCGACGTGTTCGCCGGAAATCAGCTTCGGAAGATATTTCTTCTTCTGCGCCTCGCTGCCGTTCTTGCGCAGCTGGTTCACGCACAGATTGGAGTGCGCGCCGTAAGACAGGCCGATGGACCCGGACGCGCGCGAGATTTCCTCCATCGCGATGACGTGGGCGAGATAGCCCATGTTGGTGCCGCCGTATTCCTCCTCGACGGTCAAGCCCAGCACACCCAGCTCACCCAGCTTGCGCCAAAGCGGCATTGGGAACTGGTTGTCGCGGTCGGTTTGCTCGGCCAGCGGCGCGATTTCCTTTTGCGCGAACTGCCAGACCGCTTCACGCAGCGCATCACTGTCTGCGCCTAGATCAAAATTCAGATTATTGAGGTTCATGCGTCATCCCGGACCTGCCTGGCCCGCTCCGGAGGATGGGTTGGACTTCCAGTCTAGCCTCGATTCGATATAAAGTGAATCAATATTCATTTTGTTATTTCACGTTCAGCGCATGGCACGAAGCATGGCGCGCAAGCGCTCTCCTTTGATGGAAGAACGTCTGGCCGATAATCGCCAGCGCATCCTGCTGTCGGCGCGCAAGCTGGTGGCGCAGGGCGGTTTTCGCGCGGCGCAGATCGCCGCCGTTGCGGCCGATGCCGGCTTGTCCACGGGTTCGATCTACCGCTATTTCCCGTCCAAGGCCGAGTTGTTTGTCGAGGTGCTGGGCGAAGCGGTTCGACACGAGATTGACATTCTCAATTTTATCGTGCGCGCCGACGGCAGCGCGCCACAGCGCTTGCAGCGAGCGGTCGAATCCTTTGCCCGCCGCGCGTTCGAAGGACCGTTCCTGGCCTATGCCTTCATCGCCGAACCGGCCGATCAGGAAGTGGATGCCGAGCGTATCCGCGCGCGCCGCGCCTTCGGCAATGTGTTCAAGACCGTGCTGCGCGAAGGGATCGCGAGTGGCGAGTTTCCCGAGCAGAACATCGAGGTATCCGCAGCCTGTATCGTCGGCGCTTTTACCGAGGCCCTGATCGGTCCGATTGGCCAGGCCCGTAGCGCAGCTAGGCAGCGCGACCAGGTCATCCATGCCATCAGCACCTTTTGCCTGCGGGCGGTTTCGGCTGCGCAGACGCCCGCGGCGCGCCGCCGATCCTGAACCCGATCAGGATGCAGCACCGGCCGCGCGCCCTGACGCTGCGTCGCTACGCCAAGGCGGTCAATAGCCGCAGGCATGAGAAACTGCGCGCCCCGCGACTCCGCGCGCGGATCCACACCAGTGATGGGACTCTTGATATGGCGAACAAGCGCAAATACGAAGTCGTGTTGTTCGGCGCCACGGGCTTTACCGGGCAACTGACCGCGCAGTATCTGGCTGAGCACGGCGGCGACACGCTGCGCTGGGCCTTGGTGGGCCGCAATCTGGACAAGCTCGAACAGGTGCGCGCGCGCTTGGCTGAGGCCTATCCACACTGCGCCGAACTGGATCTGTTGCAGGCCGACGCCACCGATGCGGACGCCTTGCGCAAGGTCGCCGCCACCACCAAGGTCGTGATCACCACGGTCGGCCCTTACATCCGCTACGGCGAGGCGCTGGTCGCGGCCTGTGCTGAACAGGGCACCGACTACGTCGATCTCACCGGCGAACCGGAGTTCGTCGACCGCATGTGGTTGGGCTACCACGAGCGGGCACGCCAGTCCGGTGCACGCATCGTCAACGCCTGCGGCTTCGATTCGATTCCGCACGATCTGGGCGCGTATTTCACGGTGCAGCAACTGCCCGAAGAGGTACCGCTGACGGTCGAGGGTTTCGTCAAGGCCGGTGGCGAGATTTCCGGCGGCACCTGGCATTCTGCGATCACCGCTTTTTCGCGCCTGCGAGAGACGACGAAGGTGGCCAAGGAACGTCGCTCGCGCGAGGGCTGGCCGGTGGATCGCAAGATTGGTTCGACGCCGCAGCGGATTCGCTTCTACAGACAAATGAACAGCTGGGTCGTGCCGTTTCCCAGTATCGATCCGCAGGTCGTGCGCAGATCGGCCGCATCCGACGAACGTTATGGTCCGGCCTTTCGCTACGGACATTTCATTCAGGTCAAGAAGCTCAGCAGCGTGGCGGCGCTGGTGGGCGGTGCCGGCGCGGCCATGGTCGGTGCGCAGTTCAAGCTCACGCGCAATCAATTGCTGAAATTCCGTGATCCCGGCCAGGGGCCGGACGAAGCCAAGCGCGCCAAGGCCTGGTTCCGCGTGCGTTTCGTCGGACGCGGCGGCGGCCAGCGCGTGCTGACCGAGGTCAGCGGCGGCGACCCCGGCTACGGAGAGACCGCCAAGATGCTGGCCGAGTCAGCGCTGTGTCTGGCGCGTGATCGTCTGCCCAAGCGCGCGGGCGTCATCACACCGGCAAGCGCGATGGGCAACAAGCTGATCGAGCGCCTGCAGGCGGCGGGCATCGAGTTCAAGGTGCTGGAGTCGGCATGAACGGCGTCGCCATCGCGTCGCTGTGGATAGGCTCAGCGCTGGGCTTCGTCGCGGTGGCGTTCGGCGCGTTTGGCGCCCATGCACTGCGCAGTCGGCTATCCGCTGAGATGTTGGCGATCTGGAAAACGGCCAACGAATACCACTTCTACCACGTGCTGGCGCTGTTGCTCGTCGGCGTGATCGCGCGCCAGAACCGCGTGCCGGGGCTGGACGTGTCCGCCGCTTGCTTCATCGCCGGCACCCTGATTTTTTCCGGCAGCCTGTATCTGCTGGCGCTCACCGGCACGCGCTGGCTGGGCGCCATCACACCGATCGGCGGCCTGTTCCTGCTGGCCGGCTGGGCCTGGCTAGCCTGGAGCCTGTGGCGCGCATAGGGTCTACGCCGATGCGGATTGGTCCCTACCTGATTGAACCGGCGCTCGTGCTCGCGCCGATGGCGGGCGTGACCGACCTGCCGTTTCGTCGCTTGTGCCGTCAATCCGGCGCCGGCCTGGTGGTGTCGGAGATGACCAGCTCTGACCCCACGCTCTGGCATACGGAAAAGTCACGGCTGCGACGCGAGCACGACAGCGAGATTCGCCCTGTCGCAGTCCAGATCGCCGGCTATGACCCGGCTGCGATGGCGCTGGCGGCGCGCTTCAACGTCGAGCACGGCGCACAGATCATCGACATCAACATGGGATGCCCGGCCAAGAAGGTGTGTCGCGTCGACGCCGGTTCTGCGCTGATGCGTGACGAGCCGCTGGTGGCACGTATCCTCGCCGCCGTGGTCGCCGCCGTAAACGTGCCGGTGACACTCAAGATTCGCACTGGCTGGGCGCGTACGCAGCGCAATGCACTGAGCATCGCGCGCATTGCGCAGGACTGCGGCATCGCCGCGCTGACCGTGCACGGACGCACGCGCGAAGATCAATACCAGGGCGCAGCCGAGTACGAGACCATCGCAGCGGTCAAGGCGGCCGTCGGTATTCCGGTGCTCGCCAATGGCGACATCGACAGCGGCGCCAAGGCCCGCGCCGTGCTGACGCAAACCGGGGTCGACGGCTTGATGATCGGCCGCGCAGCACTGGGTCGGCCATGGATATTTCGCGAGATCACCCACTACCTGCGCACCGGCCAGAACTTGCCGCCGCCCAACGCCGCACGCACCGCGGCTGTATTGCTCTCTCACTTGGACGCGCTCTACCAGCTCTATGGCGAAGGGCGAGGCGTCCGCGTGGCGCGCAAGCACATCCAGTGGTACTGCCAGAGCCATCCCGACGCAGCCACGTTCTGGAGTTCGATCAACAAGGTCGAAGATGCAGATGAGCAGCGCCGCGCGGTGCGGGCATTCTTCCACGGCGTACAGGCTGGAGGCGCGCTCCCGCCCGGCTTGGAGCTGGCAGCCTAGCGGCAATTTGTAGGCTGTTTTCAGCTGCTTTAGCTGTCGCCCGGCCGAATCGCAGGCAAAAAAAACGCGGCGAATAATCGCCGCGTTAGCAACCAAAGGTTGTGGCTTACTTCTTCTTCGCAACCTTCTTCGCAGCTTTCTTGGCCACCTTCTTGACGGCCTTCTTTGCAACTTTCTTGGCAGCTTTCTTCGCAGGCGCCTTCTTGGCGGCCGGCTTCTTCTTGGCTACAGGCATGACGATCTCCTAAACGTGAAATCAAAGCGGTCAGATCCGACAACGCCCACCGTCGACGGCGGCCAACCACGTCCCATAGTGTACTTACTACATTTAAAACACAAGATGTTGTGTCAATACCTTTCCGGCATTTTTTTACCGTCTGTCGGAAAGTTTCGCGTCGCGCGCCATCACCTCGGCTACC
>JBQTJH010000082.1:0-2098 GCA_052387335.1 Panacagrimonas sp.
CGAAGTGCTACGCATTGGCGATCCACGCCTGCTGCGGAGGTCACGCGAGCTTGCCGCCTTCGACACGCCCGAGCTGCATGCGCTCATCACCGATCTGTTCGACACCATGCGCGCGTTAGATGGCGCCGGCCTGGCCGCGCCGCAGGTCGGCGTGGATCTGCGTGTGGTGATCTTCGGTTTCAAGTCCAGCCCGCGCTATCCGGATGCGCCGGCTGTGCCCGAAACAGTGCTGATCAATCCGCTGCTGACGCCGCTATCCGATGAGATGGAGGACGGCTGGGAAGGCTGCCTGTCCGTGCCTGGCTTGCGCGGTGTGGTGCCGCGACACCGCGCGCTGCGCTATCAGGGTTTTGACCCGCAGGGCCGGCCGATTGATCGCACCGTGGACGGCTTTCACGCGCGAGTGGTGCAGCACGAGTGCGATCACCTGGACGGCATCCTGTATCCGATGCGCGTGCGTGATTTCACGAAATTCGGCTTTCAAGACGTGCTGTTTCCAGGCCAGGACGACACGGACGATTGACCTAAGCCCGGGGCTACAACACCGGCGTGCGGATATTCAGCGGTTCCTGCGCGGGTGGTGTGGGCGGCGGCGGTGCTTCAACTTCAAGCGGCGCCTGCGGCGGGTCGCCAAAGATGTAGACCAGCATGTCGTAGTAGGTGCGCACATTGCTGACATAGGTCATGGCCTCGTGCCCGCGCGCGTAGCCGTACTTAGTCTGGGTGTACCAGCGCGCCTGCGTCAGCAAGGGCAGGTTGGCGCGCAGGTCCACCCATCGTTCCGGATTGCCGCCGCGCTTGCGTGTGAGCATCTGCAGATCCAGCAGATGCCCATAGCCCATGTTGTAGGCCGATAGCGCCATCCAGGTGCGATCCGGCTCGGGCACCGTTGCCGGCACCAGATCGATCAGGCGGCGGATGTATCGGCCGCCGCCCTCGATGCTCTGCGCCGGGTCCTCGCGATTGGCGACGTTGAGAAAGCGCGCGGTCTGCAAAGTGAGTTGCATGATGCCGCGCACGCCGGTGGGGCTGACCGCATCCGGGTCCCAGTGCGACTCCTGGTAGCCGATGGCTGCCAGCAGCCGCCAATCCAGTCCGTATTGTTTGCCCGCTTTCTCGAACAACGCGCGATAGCGCGGCAGGCGCGTTTCCACATGCGTAGCCAGGGTCACGGCGCCGACGTAATCCACTTTCTGCACATGGCCGAAATAGCGATCGCGCAGTTGCGCAAGATCGGCCTCGCTCATGCCGCTGAGATAATGCTGCACCTCGTTGAACAGGCTGTTGTCTGCGCTGTTGCGGAAGGCCCAGGCGACGTCCTGCGGTTCAGTAAGATTGAACGCCACCGCGAGCTGCGGGTAGTAGCGGCGGTTGATCGCGATCAGGTCCGAAGGCGCCACGGTATAGCGGATCTCGCCGTTGGCCACTTTCTCCAGCAACTCTTCGGCGGCGGCCTCGTCGGTCTCCGTCCAGCTCAGCCCGGGCGTTTTCTGCTTCAGCAACTGCAGATGTTCGGCGCCGGCACTCGATGCGGCCACGACCAGGCCCTCGCCCACTTCGCTCAGCCTGTCCGGCTTCCCCGCTCCCATTCGATAGACCAACTGCGGCACCACCTTGAGCACCGGTTTGGCAAAGCGGAAACGCTGCACGCGCAGCGGCGTCATCGACACCCCCGCCGCTGCCAAGTGCGCGCGTCCCGAGGCCACCCTATCCAGGGCATCGGACGGGCTCTGCGCTAGCACCAGTTCCAGCTTCACGCCCAGGGTTTCGGCCAGGCCCAGCGCAAGCTCGTATTCAAACCCGGTGGGGCCAGCCGGGCCCTCGTAGTAAGTGGTCGGACTGTTGACTGTTGCCACGCGCAGAGCGCCCAGAATGCGGACCTGTTCCATCACCGAGACCCGCGGCGAACAGGTGCCGAGTAGACACAGGACAGCGCCGGCGACCGCCAGGGTCGACCATCGCAGCCAAGGAATTCTCGCGGCGGTAACGGGCATCCTCTAGAATAGCGGGGTCGCTGCAGAGAGTTGTTCGCAACGACCTCGGGTTGAATGACCCGGACCACTGCGGAGAGGTGGCAGAGTGGTTGAATGTACCTGAC
>JBQTJH010000083.1:0-14914 GCA_052387335.1 Panacagrimonas sp.
GGACCTGGTGAGCTTCATGACCAGCGGCCCGGTCGTCGTGTCCGTGCTGGAAGGCGAGGGTGCGGTGGCCAAGCACCGCGACATCATGGGTGCCACCAACCCCAAGAACGCGGCTCCCGGCACCATCCGCGCCGACTTCGCGGCGTCGATCGACGAGAACGCTGTGCACGGTTCCGACAGCCTGGACAACGCCGCACGCGAGATCGCGTATTTCTTCCGCGCCACCGAAGTCTGCCCGCGTACGCGCTGATTGCTCAGGAGCAAGGTGTGAGGAGTGAGGACAAGAAAATGAGTAGCGAGGGTGCCGACCCCGGCATCCGGCTCTCAGCCGCGCCGAGCGTGGCGTCCTCACAGACGCCGCAGGCGTCGACCTCAGCCCTCACCAATCTGTTCGGCATGGATCGCGACACGCTGCGCGAGACGTTTGCCGCCATCGGCCACAAACCCTGGCGTGCTGATCAGATCATGCAGTGGATCTACCGGCGTGGCGTCGATGACTTCGGCGCCATGACCAATCTGGCCAAGGATCTGCGCAGCGAGTTGGAAGCCAACTTTCTCGTGCGTCCGCCCGAGCTGCTCGCCGAGCAGAAGTCCGTGGACGGCACGCGCAAGTGGGTGTTGAAGGTCGGCGGCGGCCAGGCCATCGAAACCGTGTTCATCCCGGACAAGGATCGCGGCACCTTGTGCATCTCCAGCCAGGTTGGTTGCGCGATGGACTGCGCGTTCTGTTCCACCGCTCAGCAGGGCTTGAATCGCAATCTGAACACGGCGGAAATCGTGGCGCAGGTGTGGTTTGCGGCCAAGGCACTGGGTGGCAATTTTCAGACCGATCGCGTGATCTCCAATGTCGTGTTCATGGGCATGGGCGAGCCGCTGGCGAATTACAACGCGGTGATTCCGGCGATCAAGATCCTGCAGGACGACTTTGGTTTTGGTCTGTCCAAGCGCCGCGTCACCGTATCGACTTCGGGCCTGGTGCCGTTTATCGATCGGCTGCGCGACGACGTTGACACTGCGCTGGCGGTATCCCTGCACGCGGCGACGGACGACTTGCGCAACGTGCTGGTACCGATCAACAAGAAGTACCCGATTGCAGACTTGATGGAGGCCTGCCGCCGCTACACGCAGGGGCGCAATCACAAGATGCACATCGTCTACGAGTACGTGATGCTCGATGGTGTCAACGACTCGCAGGCGCAGGCGCGCGACCTGGCCAAGCTGCTCAACGGCATGCCGGCCAAGGTCAATTTGATTCCGTTCAACCCGTTTCCGGACACGCGCTTTAAGCGCAGCAAGTCGGAGGCCATCGAGAAGTTCGCCGGTATCTTGCGCGGCAAGAATATTCTGGCCACCACACGCAAGACGCGCGGTGACGACATCGATGCGGCGTGCGGCCAGCTCGTCGGCAAGGTGCTGAACAAGCAGAAGCGACGCTTGTCAGATATTCCGGTGAGAGCGGTATGACGCGCATCCTGCTTGGCGCCCTGCTCTTTCCCTTGATTGCTGCGTGTTCGTCAACGCCGGCGCAGCCGAATCTGTCACCCATCCCCGATTCGCGACCGGCAGCCGATCTGGACGAGGCGGCCAAGATCAACACGGACTTGGGCGTGGCCTACGCACGCAATGGTGATTTCGACGTGGCGCTGGACAAGCTGCGACGTGCGCTGGACCAGAACAAGAACTACGCGCCGGCGCACCAGGCGATCGCGTTCGTGTACCAGCAGCGCCGTGATGTGGAAAATGCCGAGCGTCACTTCAAGCGGGCGCTGCAGCTGAGCCCGGCCGATCCGAACACGCGCAACAATTTCGGCGTGTTTCTCTGCGGTCAGAATCGCTACGCCGAGGCGGAGAAATTATTTCTGCAGGCAGCCAATACGCCGCGCTACGCCGAGCCGGAAAATGCGTATACCAACGCCGGTGTCTGCGCGCGCCGCATCCCTGATCTGAACAAGGCCGAAGCGCATTTCCGTGAAGCGTTGCGCTTGAAGCCGGACGCTCCCGAGGCGCTACGCCAGTTGGCGTCCCTGTTGTACGAGCGCCGCGACTATGCGCGCGCCCGCGCCTTTCTGCAGCGCTATGAACGTGTGGGGCCGCCGACTGCAGCCACGCTGTGGATGGGTGCCAAGATTGAATTCGCGCTCGGCGACGAGACCGCAGCCGCTGCCTATGCGCGACGTTTGAAAACTGATTTTCCGGACTCCGAAGAGAGTGTCAGCCTCTCCAGCCGCCCAGCCTCATGAACGACGAAGCCCCAACACCGCCGCCGCCTGCAAAGCCCTCGCGCACACTGGGTAGTCCGGGTGCGGCCATTCGCGAAGCGCGCGAACGCCTGGGTATCTCCATCGAGGAGCTGGCCTCGCGCACGCGTCTGGGTCGCCAGACCCTCGAGGCGATGGAGCACGACGACTTCGACCAGCTGCTGGAACCGGTCTATGTGCGTGGCTACTACCGCAAATGCGCGCGCATTCTGGATCTGCAGGAACAACCGCTGATCGATGCCTATGAGGCGATGTACACGCCGCCGCCGACCCTGGCGCCGTCGCGTCTGCGCCTGGCCTCAAACAGCGACCTCGGCTCGACGCCGCGCATCTCCGCGCGCCTGGTGATCATTGCGCCCATCGTCGCGGTCGTGCTCAGCGCAGTGATCTGGCTGATGCGCGAATCCTCGACCGCGCCGGCGCCGACCGACACGGTGTCGGTGATCGACATGAACACCGCCAGCACCGCCGATAGCGTTGCCAGCATCGACACTCTGCCGCCGATCGACGCACCCGCGCCTGCGGTTGTTGCGCCCGTAACCGAAGCGCCTGCGCCCGCGCCGACCGCTGAAGCCGCTGCGCCGGTGCAGTCCGACACGGGCACACCGGTCGACCCCGCTGCGGTGGTCGAGGCACCCGCAGTGCCCACCGGCACGCAGCTGACTCTGCAGTTCACCGCCATCTCCTGGGCGCGCGTGCAGGACGCGACCGGCAAGTCGCTGGTGTCCGGCGTTATCTCCGCCGGTGAGCGCCTGGTCCTGGATGGGCGGCCGCCGTACGCCGTGTTCCTGGGCAATGCGCCAGGAGTGAACGTGGAATTTGGCGGTCAGGTGATCAACGTCGCGCCCTATACAAGAAGCAATTCCACGGCGCGCTTCAGCGTGCCGGCAGCCAGCGGCTGATGAAAACGGCTGCCCTCACCCCACCGTCCGCATCCGCGGACGGTCCCCCCCTCTCCCGCTTGGCGGGCGAGGGACGGTTGCGTCGCCTGCGGCGACAGGCACGTTAATGGCGATGAAGGCCCAGCACCGCATCGAGCGGCGCAGGACGCGCAGCATCCGCGTGGGCCGCGTGCAGGTGGGCGGCGATGCACCGATCTCGGTGCAGACCATGACCAACACCGACACGGAAAACGTCGAGGCCACCGTCGCGCAGATCCGCGCCGCGATGAAGGCCGGTGCGGACATGGTGCGCGTGTCCACGCCGACCATCGCGGCGGCCGAGGCCTTCGGCAAGATCAAGAAAGAAGTCGGCTACGTGCCGCTGATCGCCGACGTGCATTTCAACTACAAGTGCGCGCTCAAGGCCGCGGAGATGGGCGCGGACTGCCTGCGCATCAACCCCGGCAACATCGGCTCGGATCGCAAGGTGGAGGAGGTCATCGCCTGCGCGCGCCACCACGGCATCCCGATCCGCATCGGCGTCAACGCGGGTTCGCTCGAAGGCGACCTGCAGGAAAAATACGGCGAGCCGAATGCCGACGCGCTGGTGGAATCCGCGCTACGCCACATCGAGATCCTCAAGCGCCACAACTTCGAGGACTTCAAGGTCTCACTGAAAGCCAGCGAGGTCTTCATGACCGTGCAGGCCTATCGCAAGCTATCCAAGCTCATCGATCAGCCGCTGCATCTGGGCATCACGGAAGCCGGCGGACTGCGCAATGGCTCGGTGAAATCCGCCATCGGCCTCGGGATGATTCTGGCCGACGGCATCGGCGACACCATTCGCGTGTCCTTGGCGGCGGACCCGGTCGAGGAAGTGAAAGTCGGCTGGGACATCTTGAAATCCCTGCATCTTCGTTCGCGCGGCATCAACCTCGTCGCCTGCCCGAGCTGCTCGCGGCAGAACTTCGACGTGGTCAAGGTCGTCAACGAACTCGAATCGCGCTTCGAGGACATCGAGGAGCCCATCGACCTGGCCGTGATCGGCTGCGTGGTGAACGGTCCGGGCGAATCGCGCGAGGCCACCGTCGGTGTCGCCGGCGGCTATCCGAATTCGATCTACGTCGACGGCGAGATCCAGCACAAGGCGCACAACGACGTGCTGGTCGACACCCTGGAAAAGCTGGTGCGCGCCAAGCTCGCCGCGCGCGCAGCGGCCAAGGCCAGCGCATGAAGGTGCAGAGCATCCGCGGCTTCAACGACGTGCTGCCCGCCGACTCGGCGCTGTGGCAGCACCTGTTCGACACTGCACGCACGCTGTTCGAGGCCTACGGTTATCGCGAGATGCGCGTGCCCGTCGTCGAGTCCATCGCGCTGTTCAAGCGCGCGGTGGGCGAAGTCACCGACGTGGTGGAGAAGGAGATGTACGCGTTCGAGGATCGCGGCGGCGAGCACATCGCGCTGCGTCCGGAGTTCACCGCGGGCCTGGTGCGTGCCGGCATCGAGCACGGTCTGTTTCACAACCAGCAGCAGCGCGTGTGGTGCGCCGGCCCGGTGTTCCGCTACGAGCGGCCGCAGGCCGGTCGTTATCGTCAGTTCCACCAGCTCGACTGCGAGGCCTATGGCGTTCCCGGCCCGGACGTGGACGTCGAGCTGATCGCCATGACCGCGCGGCTATGGAAGGCGCTCGGCTTTGCGAATCTGCGGCTGGAGATCAACTCGCTCGGCGGCAGCGAAACGCGTGCGCGCTATCGCGCGGCGCTGATCGAATTCCTGTCGAAACACGAAGCGAGCCTCGACGAAGATTCGAAAAAGCGCCTGCACAGCAACCCGCTGCGCGTGCTCGACTCCAAGGTGCCGACCACGCAGAGCATCGTGAAAGACGCGCCGAGCATCCTCGAATACCTGGATACCGATTCCGCCGCGCATCTCGATGGCCTGCGCGAGGGCCTTAGCGATCTGGGCATCGCGCACCACGTCAATCCGCGGCTCGTGCGCGGGCTCGACTACTACACCAAGGGCGTGTTCGAGTGGATCACGACCGAGCTGGGCGCGCAGGGCACGATCTGCGCGGGCGGTCGCTATGACAATCTCGTTGAACAACTCGGCGGTTCGCCGACGCCGGCCGTAGGCTGGGCGGCGGGTGTGGAGCGCCTGATCCTGCTGTTGCAGAAACTCAACACTGCGCCGCTCGCGACCGAGGCCGATATCTACGTCTGCCGCTTCGGCGCGCAGGGCGAGCGCGCCGGCCTGGCGGTGGCCGAGCAGATGCGCGACGCGCTGGGCGCCAAGTGGCGTGTGGCACTCAATGTCGGTGGCGGCAAGCCGGCCGCGCAGTTCAAGCGCGCGGACAAGTCCGGCGCCCGCATCGCCCTGGTGATGGGTGACGACGAGGCGGCTGCCGGAACCGTTCAAGTCAAATTTCTAAGAGAAGACCGCCCGCAGGCGGCACTATCCCGAGCGCAGCTGTGCCAGGAACTGGCATCGTTGATGGCGGGTCTTTCCCCTACTCATTCATAAAGACAACGAGACACACCGTGGCGACTCATCTGGACGACGAAGACGATCTCGAAAAGCTCAAGACCTGGTGGAAGGACAACTGGATCGCGCTGGTCGGTGGTCTGGTCATCGGCTTTGGCGGCATCGGCGGCTGGGAAGGCTACAAGCGCTGGCGCGATGGCCGCGCTGAAACCGCCTCGCAGATGTACGAGGAACTGCGCCGCGGCTTGGCCGACAACAAGACCGACGACGCGCGCGTGATCGCGGATCGTCTGGCTGCCGAATTTGCGTCCACGCCTTATGCGGCGTCGGCGGCCTTGAGTCTGGCGCAGACCCAGGCGCAGGCAGCGCAGTGGGACGAGGCGGTGACGCGCCTGCGCTGGGTGGTGGATCACGCCGACGACGCCGGCATGGTGCAGCTGGCACGTCTGCGCCTGGCGCGCGCATTGCTCGGGCAGGCCAAGCACGATGAGGCGCTGACCGCGCTCAGCAGCGGTGACGCCGGCGACTTCGCCAGCCTGGTGGAAGAACTGCGCGGCGATATCCAGCTCGCCAAGGGCGACAAGGCAGCGGCACGCAGTGCGTACGAAAAAGCCCTGGCTGCGGCCGAGGCCAGCGCGGGCAATCGCCCGTTGCTGCAACGGAAACTGGATGATCTGGCAGTGGCGGCTCAATCATGAATCTTGCAAACCGGATGTCCTCTCGAGCGGCCTGGTCCGCGCCACTCGCGCTATGTGGTCTTGCGCTCGCGCTCGGCGCCTGCTCGTCAAGCAAGAGCACCGTGCGTGAACCCACGCCGCTGGCGGACATCAGCAATCCGAGCCTGCGCCCTGCGCAGGTCTGGAGCGCGCGCGCGGGCGAGGGCAGTGGCGGCCAGGTTTCTGGCCTGCGTTTGAACCTTCAGGCCGACGCGCTCTACACCGCCGACATCGACGGCAACGTGTTTGCCTACGCGCCGGACACCGGCAAGCTGTTGTGGCGCGCAAAAACCGGCGCGCGCCTGATTTCAGGTCCCTCGGTGACGGCGGATTCGATTCTGCTCGGCACTCTGGATGCAGAAGTAATTGCCTTGTCGCGTGCCAATGGCTCTGAGACCTGGCGCAGCACCGTGTCCAGCGAAGTGCTGGCGCCGCCGGTCAGTGCGGGTGAGATCGTGGTGACGCGCTCGGTGGATGGCCGCGTGTTCGGTTTGAGTGCCGGTGGCGGTCAGCGTGTGTGGAGCTTTGATCGTGTAGTGCCCAACCTGGTGCTGCGCGGCAACTCCGCGCCCCTGCTGATCGGCGGCAACGCTTATGTGGGCATGGAGAACGGTCGCGTGGCCGGGCTCAATCTGGCCGATGGGCAACCGGTCTGGGAGCAGGCCGTGGCCGTGCCCAGCGGCCGTACCGAGCTGGAGCGCTTGACCGATATCGATGCCGATCTGCTCGATGGTCCGGATTGCATCGTGGCCGCGAGCT
This sequence comes from Panacagrimonas sp., assembly GCA_052387335.1. Taxonomy (GTDB): domain Bacteria; phylum Pseudomonadota; class Gammaproteobacteria; order Nevskiales; family Nevskiaceae; genus Panacagrimonas. Next base: position 7,096 of record JBQTJH010000083.1, read on the forward strand.
TCGGCGGCGAAGTGCTATGCCTGGAAGCCGAGAGCGGTCAGCCCTTGTGGCGCCGGTCCATTCGCAGCTACAGCGGCATGGCGGCGTCCGAAGACAAGGTCTTCATCACCGACGAGACCGGCACCATTTGGGGCCTGGATCTGCGCACCGGTGCCGCCGCCTGGAAGCAGGAGGCGCTGCTGTATCGCCGTCTGTCTGCCCCCGGCTTTATCGACGGTCATGTCGTGGTCGGCGACCTGGAAGGCTATCTGCACTGGCTGGACCCCAGCACCGGGGAAGTGGTGGCGCGCTATCGCGCCGGATCCGATCCCATCGCCGTTGCACCGGTCGCCGGTGAAGACCGGATTTACGTCATGAACACCCTGGGTCGTGTGGCTGCGATCCGCACGCAGAAACCTTCACCCTAGACATCAACATGTACGCCGGCCTGCCCGTCATCGTCCTTGTAGGCCGGCCCAATGTGGGCAAGTCCACGCTGTTCAATCGTTTCACCGGCACGCGCGACGCGCTGGTGGCGGACTTCCCGGGTCTGACGCGCGATCGCCAATACGGCTACGGCAGTTTCGAGGAACGCCGTTTCGTGGTGGTGGATACCGGTGGTCTGATGCCGGAGTCGGCCGATCCGCTGGCAGCGCTGGCAGAAGACCAGGCGCAGATGGCGCTGGAAGACGCCACGCACATCCTGTTCCTCACCGATGCGCAGGCCGGTCGTCACGGGTCCGACGCAGAAATCGCCAAGCTGCTGCGCAAGACCGGCAAGCCCATCACCCTGCTGGTGAACAAGGCCGAGGGCCTCAACAAGCCGACCGCGGTCGGTGATTTCTACGCGCTGGGCCTGGGTGAACCGCTACCGGTGTCGGCCCAGCATGGCGACGGCATTGCCGGCCTGCTGCGCAGCCTCCTCGCCGAAGTGCCGGTCAGCGAAATCCCGCAGGGCGACGACGAGGTGCGCGTGGCCATCGTCGGCCGTCCCAATGTCGGCAAGAGCACCCTGATCAATCGCCTGGTTGGCGAGGAACGTGTGGTCGCGGCCGATCAGCCCGGCACCACGCGCGATGCCATTCGCGTGCCTTTCGAATACGAAGGCCGGCCGTTTGTGCTGATCGACACGGCCGGCGTGCGCCGCCGCGCGAAAGTTGAAGAAGTGATCGAAAAATTCTCGGTCATCAAGACCCTGCTCGCGGTGGAGCAGGCGCACGTCGTGGTGATCGTGGTGGACGCGCAGCACGACGTGGGTGAGCAGGACGCGCGCATCATGGGCCTGGTGGCCGAACGCGGTCGCGCCATGATTCTGGCGGTCAACAAGTGGGATCACCTGGCGCCGGATGAGCGCGAGCAGGTGCGCTACCAGGTCACGCTTAAGATGCCGTTCCTGGATTACGTACCGGTGCAGTACATCTCGGCGCGCCACGGTTCGGGCCTGGGCGAATTGATGATCGACGTGCAGCAGGCGTTTGAAGGCGCGACCGTGGAAATGCCGACGCCGGAACTCACCCGTATCCTGGAACGCTCGGTGGACAAACTCAGTCCGCCGGCGGTGCTCGGCCGTCGCATCAAGCTGCGTTACGCGCATCAGGCCGGGCGTAATCCGCCGAAGATCCTGATTCACGGCAATCAGACCGACAAGGTGCCGATGCACTATCGGCGTTATCTGATCAATGAATTCCGTGCCGCGTTCAAGCTCAAGGGCGTGCCGCTGCAGGTGTCATTTAAGACCGGTGACAACCCGTTCAAGGACAAACCCAACAAGCTCACGCCGCGGCAGATCAAGAGCCGCAAGCGGATGATTGATCGCTGGCGCTGAAGGCCTGCGGCGACGCGCGTCAATCGATGTACAGCGAGCTCACCGATTCCTCCGCGCTCACACGCCGGATCGTTTCCGCCAGCAGTCCGCCGATCGACAGCTGACGGATCTTGGGGCAGGACGCGGCGGCGCCAGACAGGGGGATGGTGTCGGTGACCACCAGCTGATCCAGACGCGAGTTCATGATGTTGGTCACCGCCGGTCCCGACAGCACCGGATGGGTGACATAGGCCACGACCTTGATCGCGCCGGCGTCTTTCAACGCACCGGCGGCTTGGCCGAGCGTGCCGGCGGTGTCGACCAGATCGTCGACCAGCACGCAGGTCGTGCCGCGCACGTCGCCGATGATGGTCATCACCTTGGCCTCGTTCGGACGCGGACGGCGCTTGTCGATAATCGCGAGGTCTGCGTCGTCCATGCGCTTGGCCACCGCGCGGGCGCGCACCACGCCGCCGACGTCGGGTGAAACCACAATCATGTTCTCGTACTTCTGCCGCCAGATATCGCCCAGAAGCACCGGGCTGGCGTAGACGTTGTCCACCGGAATATCGAAGAAGCCCTGAATCTGGTCGGCGTGCAGATCGACCGTGAGCACGCGATCCGCGCCGCACTCGCCAATCATGTCGGCGCAGACCTTGGCGCTGATCGGCACGCGCGCGCTGCGCGGGCGGCGATCCTGGCGGGCGTAGCCAAAGTAGGGCACCACCGCGGTGATGCGCTGTGCGCTGGCGCGCTTGAGCGCGTCCAGCATCATCACCAGTTCCATGAAGTTATCGTTGGTCGGCGCGCAGGTCGGCTGGATCACGAACACGTCCTTGCCGCGCACGTTTTCCAGAATCTCGATCTGCACCTCGCCGTCGGAGAACTTGCCGATCATGGCCTTACCCAGCGACACCCGCATGTAGTTGGCAATCTCCTGCGCCAACTGCGGGTTGGCGTTGCCGGTGAACAGCATCAAGGAGGTTTCGGCCATGGGTCGGTTCGGCTCTGCGGTGTCGTCATTCCCGCGAAGGCGGGAATCCAGTGTGCGGCTGCTGCGGGATGGCCCTTGATCAACACATTCGAGGGCACTTGAGTCTCCAAGCTCGCGTGGGGCGCGCCAAGAAAATCTGAGTGGCTGGGGAGCCAGGATTCGAACCTGGGAATGACGGGATCAAAACCCGTTGCCTTACCACTTGGCGACTCCCCATCCGTGAAGCACAGGAATTATAGCCCGGTCATCGCGCCAATCAGCCGGCGCGTAGCCGCGCCAGCGGCGATTCATTAAGACCGCGGGCGATGAAGCTTGACCAAGCGGCCGGCAGGGTCGAGCGCGCCATCAGCGCTTCGGGCCGCGATGCGAAGGCGGCGAACACCGAGGACCCGGTGCCGGACATGCGCGCCGGCGCAAATTTGCGCAGCCGCTCCAGCGCCTCGCCCACCACGGGGTGACGCGCCACTGTGACCGGCTCGCAGTCGTTGCGCGTGCCTGAGCCTGCGCGGAATTGGCGCGCGGTGATGCGCAAGGTGTCGCGCTTGAGTTCGGGCGCTTCGAAGATTTCGCGCGTGCTCACCGCCACCGGCGGCGTCACCACCAGAAACCAGGGTTCAGGTAGTTCCAAGGTGCTGAGTCTTTCGCCTACGCCCTCGGCAAAGCTGGCATAGCCATGCACGAACACGGGCACGTCGGACCCGAGCTTGAGGCCGACATTGGCCAGCTCGTCGCGGGTGAACCCCAGATTCCACATGCGGTTGAGCGCAACCAGAGTGGTGGCGGCGTCGCTGGAACCGCCGCCCAGGCCGCCGCCAATCGGCAAGCGCTTTTCCACGCGGATGTCCGCACCCAGGCCGCAGCCGCTGGCCTGACTCAGCAGCTGCGCCGCGCGCACCGCCAGATCATCTTCCTGCGGGATGCCGGGCACGCTGTTCTCGCGCTGGCAGATACCGTCGCCGCGCGGGCGGAAGAACAGCGTGTCGCCGTGATCCAGAAACTGGAACACGGTCTGCAGTTCGTGAAGCCCGTCGGCGCGACGGCCGACCACGTGCAGGAACAGATTGATCTTGGCTGGCGCGGGCCAGGGAAATTCAGCGGTGAGCGGGACTTCGGCAGGTGGGCGCGACATTTCGCGAAGCAGGACAGTTAAGGAGGGTTGATTGGATTTTTGGGAGCGGGCAGGCCGCCCCAGGAATCGGCCAGCACCAGCACGCGCGTATCGCCGTTGCGCGCTTCGATGCGGCGCGGCAGGTCGAGATCGCCGCTGCGACGGTATTCGGGGTAGTCCAGCTCCCAGCCGTTCTGCACGATACGCAGCGCGCGGCCTTCAGAATCCAGGACGACTTTCTTATCGTGTCCCGGTGCGGGCAGGCCCATGACCCACCAGCGCAGGCCGCTCACTGGCAGGCGTACACCTAGTGCCTCTTCCAGCCACGCTTCGGGGTGAGCAGTGACCACCGGGGCATCGTCGCCGGTGCGCACCTGCACCTTGCGCGCGTCGCCCGAGAGTTCGGCGGCGCCGGCACCAAAGGGACCGGCCAGGCGCAGTTCAAAACGTCCGCCGCGCATCTGCTTCCAGCGCAGGTCGGCCTTGAAGCCCAGCGCGCCGCTGGCGATGCGACCCTGCAACACGAACTGGTCCAGGTGGTGCAGCTCATTGATGCGCATGTTCCACTGCGCCTGCACCGCCGGGCTGGCGGCGCCGTCTGGCAGGTCGCCCGGCAATGAGCGCAGCAGGGCGCAGCCCGGCAGGGCCACGAGCGTCGCGGCAAGGATGAGCGCGCGCAACATCGGCTTATTGGGTCAGTCGCTCGACCGTATCGCGCAGCACGCGATGCTCGGGTTCAAGCGCCAGCGCCTTGTTCCAGATTTCACGCGCGCGCTCACGTTCGCCCAGAGCCCACAGCACCTCGCCCAAGTGGGCGGAAATTTCCGGATCCTTGGCCTTGTCGAACGCCTTCTCCAGGTATTCGCGCGCCTGCTCCTTGCGGCCGAGCTTGAACAGCACCCAGCCCATGCTGTCGATCACCGCGGCGTCGTCCGGTGACTGCTTGAGCGCCGCTTCAATCAGCTTGTGCGCCTCTTCGAATCGATCAGTGTTGACCGTGAGCATGTAGCCCAGCGCGTTCATGGCGCGCGCATCGTCCGGGTCGCGCGCCAGGATCTTGCGCAGATCGGCTTCGGCCTCGGGGAAGCGCGCCATGCGCTCGAATACCAGGGAGCGGCCATAGAGCAGGCCGCTGTCCTCAGGATTGCCTTCGAGCGCCCGGTTGTAGACCGTCAGTGCGTCTTCGTTAAGACCCAGGTCCAGCAGCATCTCGGCCTCGGCCAGGATCAGGCGCGGCCCCAGCGGTGGAAACTGGCGGCGCAGCTGTTCCAGTGAACCCCGCGCGCCGGTGATATCGCCCAGGCGCGCCATGACCGCGGCCTGACGGACCGCCGCCTCGATGGCCTGGCTGCCGGTGTTGACCTTGCGGTAGTGCTCCAGCGCCTTGGGATAGTCCTTGCGCAGCTCGGCGACGCGACCGAGCTGGTAGCTGGCGTCGCCGCCGCGGTCGGTATCGGCCGTCAGCGGCGTGAACAGGGCTTCGGCCTGATCCAGATCGTTGTCGGTGATGGCCATGACGCCCAGCGCGTAGCTCGCGTCCTGATTCTTGCTGTCGTCCTTGAGTGCCGCGCGCAGCTGGGTGCGCGCGTGCTCGCGGTGACCGGCGTCCAGCAACAGGCGCGCGTAGGTCAGACGCACTTCACCGCGTGCATCGCGCTTGGCCTTGGACACCAGCTTGGCCGCCAGCTGGTCGGCCTCAGGCAGTGCATCCTTGCGCACCAGCACGCCGATCAGCAGCAGGATGTAGTCGTTGGAGTCCGGCTCCAGGCGCAGCGCGTCGCGCGCCGACAATTCAGCCGTGTCCAGCTCGTCATAGCGCAGCGCCACCAAGGCGCGGGCGTAGCGGGCGCCGGCCAGTTCCGGGTAGATCGACACCAGTCGATCCAGCACCGTCAGCACCGCAGGCCCCTGCGTGGGGTCGGCAGACAGCAGCAGCGCCACATGGCGAAAACCCTCGGCGGTGCCGCCCGCATGGCCGCGGATCATCTCCAGGCTCTGCGCGTAGACCTCGTCCAGCTCACCGCGACGCAGGGCCAGCCGCGCCAGCACCTCGCGCGCGTCCATGCTGTTGGGTTCTAGTTCCAGCCATTTGCTGGCCGCCTGCTGCGCGGTCTGGGCATCGCCCGCCACCAGCGCGAGCTGGGTGGCGCGGCTGGCCAGGGCCGGGTCGGGTTGCAGTTCCAGCGCGCTGACAAAGGCCTGCGCGGCGACGCCTGGCTGACCGCGACCGGCCGCCATCTCGCCGGCCATGATCTGGAACTGCACTTGCGTCTGCTGTTCCGGCGACAAGGTGCGGGCGGCGTCGCCTTGTTCTGCGTGTGCCGGCAGACCCCACAGCAGGCCGACGAACGCGGCAATGACTAGTGGGGCAAAACGGAGGCGGAACTCGATACGAGGGAACACGGCGGACGCCTGCGCGGGGAACTGAATTGGGACCTGCTTATGGTAGCGCGGTTCCCCGTCCGGCCCGTTCTGATGGGGTGCAATTGAGTCGCGACCATGGGATCGCCGAAGATAGCGCTCAGCGATCACCGCTCCGGTGATCGTCACGAGATAGCGATGGCCTTCATCACCTTGGGTCTCAGCCATCACAGCGCGCCGGTCGAGGCGCGCGAGCGACTGGCTTTCACCGACGCCGAACTGCCGGCCGCGCTGGCGCGCCTGCGCGCGATCACCGGCGTGGAAGAGGCCGCCATCCTGTCCACCTGCAACCGCACGGAAATCCTGGCGGTGGCGGAGCCGGATCTGGCGCCGCAGTTGGTGCAGTGGTGGCAGCGCGAGCTCAACGCGCCGGCCGGCCTGATCGAACAATTCGTCTACACCCATCGCGATCAGGGCGCGGTCTTGCACTCGCTGCGCGTGGCCTCGGGTCTGGATTCCATGGTGGTGGGTGAGCCGCAGATCCTGGGCCAGATGAAGGACAGCTTTGCGCTGGCCACACAGGAACACTCACTGGGGCCGGTGTTGTCACGCTTGTTCCAGCATGCGTTTGCGGTGGCCAAGCTGGTGCGCTCGCGCACCCAGGTGGGCGCCCACCCGGTGTCGGTGGCTTACGCCGCGGTGCAGATGTCGCGGCAGATTTTTTCCGATCTGGGCCAGCAGACGGCGCTGCTGATCGGTGCCGGAGAGACGATTCAGCTCATTGCGCGCCATCTGCGCGGGCAGGGCATAGGCCGCATCGTGGTGGCCAATCGCAGCCTGGACCGCGCATCGACCTTGGCCCGCGAGATTCAGGGCTATGCCATTGCGCTATCTGATTTGAGCGCCTATCTGGGCGATGCCGATCTGGTGGTTTCATCCACCGCCGCGCGCGAACACGTGGTCACTCAAGACGCGATGAAGCGCGCCTTGAAGAAGCGGCGGCGCAAACCGGTGTTCATGATCGACCTGGCGGTCCCGCGTGACTTGGACCCAAAAATTTCCGATCTGGAAGACGTGTATCTGTACACGCTCGACGATCTGCGCAACGTCATCACCGCCAATCTGCAGGCGCGCGCCGAGGCCGCCAAGCAGGCCGAGGTGCTGGTGGAAGACTACGCGCACCAGTTCACCCGCTGGCTGGAAAGCCGCGACGCCGGACAGGTGATTCGGGTGCTGCGCGAACGCGCTCGCGCGCATCGTGACGAGGTGCTGGACAAGGCCCGGCGCAAGCTGGCGTCGGGCGCTTCCACGGAGGACGTGCTCGGCTTTGTCGCCGATACGCTCAGCAACAAGCTGCTGCATGCGCCCAGCCACCGCCTACGCAGTGCCGATAGCGTCGAACAGGCCATGCTGGTCAACGCAGCGCGCAAGCTGTTCGAGTTGCCTGAGGATGAGCCGTGAGTCGGCATTAGCTTGGAGTAGCGTGCGCATTGCGCACGATTTGTTCTCCACGTGCGCAAAGCGCACCCAACGCGTTGCTTACAACAACGTATCTCAAAAAAGCTGCCTTCCC
>JBQTJH010000084.1:0-11002 GCA_052387335.1 Panacagrimonas sp.
CCAGGGGCGTCCGCTGACGGCGCGTGCGCCGGAACCGGCGGCACGTGCCGAAACTTTCGTGCGTGACGGACGCAAGGTCGGTCGCAACGATGCCTGCCCCTGTGGCTCAGGTCAGAAATACAAGAACTGTCACGGCAAGCTGGCCTGATCGCGCGCGCTGGCCTGCAATCGCAGATCAGCGCGCCACCACGCGATGCCAATGAACACGAAGCCGCTGCTCATCAGCAGCGCGTAGCACCACTCGATGGCGTTGAGCAGCGCGTCTCGATCCGCAACGAAATGCTGCAGCGGCAGGCTGGCGAGTCCCAGCAGCAGCATGCTGCCGCAGCTTGCGATCAGTGCCTGTCGCAGCCCGCTCTTCGGCAAGACGCTGGCCAGCAGCATCTGCGCCAGCACCGTGAACGAGAAATACACGGTGACACCGTAGCGACGCATCCAGCGATAGACCTCGCCGTCCGCACCCAGGAACGCGGCGTACAGGATCAGGAACAGCGCGCCGATCACGCCAATGCCGCGCATTACCGCGATACGCCGCGCACGCGGCTGCGCTCGTATCTGCAACCAGGCGGCGGCAACGCACCAGAACACCGCGATGAGCGCCGCGGTCGGCAGCATCACCGCCTTGAAAACATGATTGGCCAGGCCGTGGCGAGCCGCGCGCGAGATCGAGGTGCAGCCTTCGAAGTAAGGCACGCACAGCGGCACGCTCGCGGCCTGCACCGACAGCGCGTAGCAGATGTGCACCACCACAATGGGTGCCACACCGGCCAGCAGCGCAAGCGTGGCTGGCTTGAGCAGGGAACCCGAAGCCAACGCGGCCGGTCTGCCTGCATTAGGCTTGTTCGAAACCGGATCGGAATAGCTCATGCGTGGCTTCCTTGGTGTTCTGCTGTGCTGCTGGACCACTCTGACCTTCGCGGCTGAGGGCATGTGGACTCTGGACCAACTTCCGAAAGCCGCGCTCAAGGATAGCCACGCTTTCGAACCCGATCAGGTCTTTGTGGACAAGCTGATGCGCGCCTCGGTGCGCCTGGCCAGTGGCTGTTCGGGCTCGTTTGTCTCGGCCGACGGCCTGGTGCTGACCAATAACCACTGCGTGATTGGCTGCCTGTCCGGGCTTTCTGCAGAGGGACGCGACTACGTCAATCAGGGATTCCTGGCCCAGTCGCGCGAGCAGGAACTGCAGTGCCCGAATACCGAGTTGAATCGGCTGGAGCAGATTCAGGATGTGACCGAGCGCATGGCCAAGGCCACCACCGGCCTCAGTGGCAAAGCGTACAACGATGCCAAGAACGCGGAGAAATCGCGTATCGAGTCCGAGTGCGGTAAGAGCCAGAACATTCGCTGTGACGTGGTGGAGCTGTACAACGGCGCGCGCCACCATCTGTATCGCTATCAGCGTTATCAGGACGTGCGCATGGTGTTTGCGCCGGAATACGACATCGGATTTTTTGGCGGCGATCCGGATAACTTCCAGTTCCCGCGCTACAACCTCGACGCGTCCTTGTTGCGTGCCTATGACAACGGCAAGCCGGCCAGGGTCAAGGACTGGTTTACCGTTTCCACCCACGGCATCAAGGCCGGCGAGCTCAGCTTGGTCACCGGCCATCCGGGCAGCACCGAGCGTCAGCTGACCGTGGCCCAGCTGGAGCGTGCGCGCGACATCGATCTGCTGCACGGGCTGGTCTATTTTTCCGAGCTGCGCGGGCTGCTGACGCGCTACAGCGCCGAGAATGCCGAGCAGGCGCGTCAGGCGCAGGATGCTTTGCCGTTCGTGGAGAACACGCTCAAGGTTTATTCCGGCGAAATGCGCGCACTGCAGTCGCTTGCGCTGATGCAGCGCAAGCGTCAGGACGAAGCGGCGTTGCGCGCCTCTGCCAGCGAGGCGGATCGCAAGATCTGGGACGAGATCGCGCAGGCGCAGCAGATCTATGCGCGCATCTGGCCGCCGTATCGCTATATCGAGGTCGGCGATGGCTTTCGCGCACGCTATTTTCAGATTGCACGCACCCTGGTGCGCGGTGCCGAGGAACGCGGCAAGCCCAACGCCGAACGCCTGCGCGAATTCCAGGACGCCAAGCTGCCGGCGCTCACGCAGCAGCTGTTTTCCAGCGCGCCGATCTACCCGGGGTATGAGCAGGTCAAGCTGGCCTGGTCGCTGGCCAAGCTGCGCGAGCAGCTCGGACCCGATGATGGCTTCGTCAAGCTGGTGCTGGGCCGCGATGCGCCCGATGCGCTGGCCGCGCGCCTGATCAAGACCACGCGCCTGGACGAGGTCGAGGAACGCCGCCGATTGTGGGAGGGCGGGGCAGAGGCCATCGCCGCATCCAAGGATCCATTCATTCAACTGGCGCGTGCGGTGGACGCGCCGGCGCGCGCGATCCGGCGTGAATACGAGGATCAGGTGCAGGCGGTGGAGACGCGCGGCGCTGAAACCCTGGCGCGCGTGCGCTTCGAAAAATTCGGCACCGCTGTGTATCCCGATGCGAGCTTCACCTTGCGCCTGTCTTACGGCGAGGTGCAGGGCTGGGAAGAAGCTGGACGCCAGGTCGAGCCTTTCACCACGCTCGCCGGCCTGTACGCACGCAGCACCGGCGCGGCGCCGTTTCGACTGCCTGCGCGCTGGACCGAGCGCAAGGATTCGCTTGCGCTGGATACGCCGTTCAACTTCGTCACCACCAACGACATCGTCGGCGGCAATTCCGGCAGTCCGGTGTTGAATCGGCGTGGCGAACTTGTTGGTCTCGCGTTTGACGGCAACATCCACTCACTCGGCGGCGCGTTCGGCTATGACGCCGCGCTCAACCGCTGCGTGGCGGTAGACGCTCGGGCGATCATCGAATCGCTGCGTGGCGTGTATCAGGCCGAAGAACTGGTGAAGGAAATGCTGACACGCTGATCGCTGTTCTCCTTCCCCCGCGAGCGGGGGAAGGAGTTGATCGCTCAGATCATCTCGATGGCCAGCGCCACCGCTTCGCCGCCGCCGATGCACAAGGTGGCGATGCCGGTCTTGCCGCCGGTCTTCTTCAGCGCCCCGACCAAGGTGGCCAGGATGCGTGCGCCGCTGGCGCCAATCGGATGGCCCAGCGCGCAGGCGCCACCGTTGATGTTGACCTTGGCCGGATCAAGCTGATGCTCCTTTGTGGCCGCCATGGTGACCACGGCGAAGGCCTCGTTGATTTCCCAGGCGTCGACATCCGCCGCCTTCAAGCCCAACTTGTCGAGGAGGGTCTGCACTGCGTAAACCGGCGCGATGGTGAACTCGCTGGGCAGGCGTGCGTGGGTGCTGTGACCGAGGATGCGGGCCAGTGGCTTGATGCCGCGCTTGGCCGCTTCCGCGCCACTCATGACCACGATAGCGGCGGCACCGTCGGAGATCGAGCTGGCATTGGCGGCGGTGATGGTGCCGTCCTTCTTGAACGCGGGCTTGAGACCGGGAATCTTGTCCGGTCGTCCCTTGGCGGGTTGTTCGTCCTTGTCGATCTTGCTCGCGCCGTCCTTGCCGGCAATCTCCACCGGCGCCATCTCGAACGCGAAGCTGCCGTCCTCGTTGGCCAGCTTGGCGCGGCGTAGCGATTCCACTGCGAAGGCGTCCTGCTGCTCGCGCGTGAACGCGTACTTGTCGACGCAGCGTTCGGCGAACACGCCCATCGCCGTACCGCGCTCGTAGGCGTCTTCCAGACCGTCCTGGGCCATGTGGTCGTATATCGTGGCGTGACCGTAGCGATAGCCGCCGCGCGCCTTGGGCAACAGATACGGCGCGTTGGTCATGGACTCCATGCCGCCCGCCACCACCACGCTGGCGCTGCCGGCACGGATGGCGTCGTGCGCCAGCATCACCGCCTTCAGACCCGAGCCGCACATCTTGTTGATGGTCAGCGCGCCCGCCGCATCGGGCAGACCGGCGCCGCGCGCGGCCTGGCGCGCGGGCGCCTGGCCCTGACCCGCGGGCAGGCAGCAGCCCATGATCACCTCCTGCACATCCGCAGGTTTCAGGCCGGCGCGTTCCACCGCCGCCTTGATCGCGGTGGCGCCGAGCTGGGCCGCGGTCAGCGGCGCAAGCACGCCCTGCATGCCGCCCATGGGCGTACGGGCAACGGCGGCGATGACGATTTCATTGGCAGACATGCGGGGGCTCCTGGAACGGGGGATCAGACCGCCATTATCGCCGCCCTGGCCGCCGGTTTGGCCGCGGATCGGGAGTCGAAACCTGACGATCGCGGCGGTCTGCGCTATGGTGGTCGGCCGATCTGCGCAGGCAGACGGGACTTGGATCAGGGTTTCCGCCTAGAGAAACCCGGCGATGGAGGGATATTGGTGAACGCCAGGGACTACATGCCGAGAATCATTTTTGCCGCCTTGCTGGCCTGTGCCTTGCCGCTGCAGGCCTCGCCCGGTTTCATCAAGCTGAGCACCCAGGTGTTCCAGGAAGAACGCGTGGTCGGCGCCGACGGCAAGGCGCAGTTGCGGCGCGTACCGGCCTCCAACTTCCGTCCCGGCAGCGAGGTGATCTACGAGGTCGGGTACTCCAACGCGGGGACCAAGCCGGCGCAGGTGATCATCACCAATCCGCTGCCCACGGACTTGGTGTACCAGTCCTATGCCGCGCGCGCGGTGAGCGCGAGCCTGGAAGTCTCGATGGATCAGGGCATCAGTTTTGTGCCGCTCAAGAGCGTGAGCAGCGACCGCTTCGACGGCATCAGCCATGTGCGCTGGAAAACCGTGCGAGCCATCCAGCCCGGTGAGGCCGGCGCGGTCAGCCTGCGGGCGAGGCTGAGATGAGCGTGTCGGCGTTCTGCACCGCGGGCGCCGCGTTTGCTGCCGGCAGTAACTCGCACAGCATCGGAAACTGCGCCGCCACGGTCTCGGGCCGCAGGGGCATCTGCACGTAACCGCCTTGGCGCCATAGCGCCAGCTGATCGGCGTAGTTGGCGCTGCCAACCCAGCCGTCGTTGCCGCCTAAGAGCACGAAGTGATTGGTATCCAGATCGGCCAGATCCGAGGTGTGCCGAGCCTGGGCGCCGTACTGCACGGCATGACGGCGATGCACCAAGCCGTGCGCATTCTTCATCGGCGACTCGCGTGATCCGCCGGCCGGCCAGTCCGCCACGCGCAGGGCGCGGCCCAGCACCGGCACCAGGCCGAGCAGATGATCGATGCGCAGGCGATGCATGTCGCCCCAGCTCGGGTCTTGCGCGGCGGCGCGCGCCGCCGCCGCGGCGGCACGGCGCAGCAGCGCCTTGCGAGCCGCGCTGTCGAGCGCATCCAGATCCTGCAGCAGCAGGCGCGTATGCCGGCCCCATTCGTCGTCCAGTTCGCGCACGGCCAGCAGGCTACGACCGCCGCGCAGACCCGTGGCCAAGGCGTGCAGCAGCGACTCGAACATCACCGGCTGCGGCGCATCGGCGGCGTAATCACCATTCCAGTGGCGCAGCGCATCGAGCCGCGAGTCCTTGATGCCGGCGTTCTCCAACTCGGCGCAGAGCGCTTGTGCGAGCACCGCAGCCCCCGGCACGCAGGTGTCGATATGCATGGCGCGTAGGGCCGCGACGTCGATTTGCCCGCACGAGGCCAGCGTGGCCAGTCGTGCGGCGCGATCCCCTTCGCTGAAGAAATACCCGAGCGGCGCATCGCGGAACTGGGGCCGATCATTGGCCGATACGCGGTAGCCCTCGGCGGGATTGATCGTCAAGGGCAGCCGCATCGAGTTCCAGGTCTGCGCCCAGGCTGCGTCCGCCTGCGCCGGACTCAGGATCGGCGTGTGCTCGGGCCAAGGCGGACGTTGCGGCAAATGTGCGGCGTATAGATGGCCGATGTCGCCGCTACGCGTGGCGAACAGAATGTTCTGCGCGCACACGCCAAAGTCGGTGAATGCAGTGCGGAATTCCTCGGCGGTGCGCGCACGCGCGGCTTGCAGAAAGGCGCCGATCTCGTCGGAGGCTTCTGCGCCCATCCAGCGCAACGCGACATCGCCGCCGCGCACGCGCAGCAGGCGCGCATCGTTGAGAATGGGTCCGTAGCGCGTGCGGCGGATACGCCGGATGCGTGTGCCCAGGCCACGCACGCGGATGCGCGTTGAGCGGGTCTGAATGTCGGCATCGGGCAGAGACGATACGTCCACCAGATCGCTCGACGCCGCGCGCATGTTGGTCCCGCCCCAAGCCGCGTGCGCGCCCGCGCCGACGCCGACGAAGGGCAGGCCCGGCGGCATCAGCCCGACCATCTGATAACTCGGACAGCGCACACCCACCACCATCCAGAAATTCGGCAAGGTCTGGCCCAGATGCGGGTCGTTGGCCAGCAGTGGCGCGCCGCTGGCCGAGCGTGTGGCGGCAATCGCGACGCTGTTGCTGCCGACACGGGCAAGCTGCGCGATACCGCGCGCAAAAGGCGTCGACAGGCTGCCGCCAACGATCTGCAGGCGCCGCCAGAAATCGGCAAAGCGGCTGTCCTCACGTGCGGCCAGCAGCGGCAGATAGCTCGACCAGTTCACATCGGCGCCGGCGAGTCGCCCCAGGGTCAGCACGTCCCGCAAGGTCCAGGGCTCCGGCTTCATGCCCAGCCAGCGAAATTCCGGCGGCAGCGTTTTCAACTGCGATTGCGCGCAGTTGAGCCCGCGCACGAAGGGCTCCAGCCAGACGCGGGTGTGCGTGGCGAGCTGGGCCTCACAACGCGCGGCTACCGCGGGGAGATCCAGCAGGCGCAGCGCGTGGTCCAGCCCGACCGTGAACGGTCCCAGCATTTCCGACACGCGGCCCTGCGCCACGCGCTTCAGGATGTGCAGCTGCGCGGCGCGCAGATGCATGTGGACCAGACCCAGGGTGTAGGCCGCGTCGGCATCGGTCTGGGCCTCGATATACGGCACGGCCAGTGCGTTCCAGCGCAGCTGCACCGGCCGCAGCAGCTCCAGGTGATCGCGCGGAAATGCGGTGAGGCGCTGTTCGAGCGTCAGAGGCATCCGCGCAGTGTGGTGGGCGCAGATTGCAGCGAGAAGAAATGCGGCGACACGCTGTTCTAGGTCGCCCTTCGCGGTGAGGTCCTGCTCTTTGCAAACTGCGCGCTTGCGGCCTGAAGGCCGATCTACAACTTCAGCGTCTGGCCATGGGTGAGCACACGGAATTGGTCCTGCGCGATGGCAGTTGCGTTCAGCGCAGCAGCCAGGCGCTGCGGCGGCTCGTCCAGCGGTTCCAGGGTCAGGCGAAACGTGCCCCAGTGCATGGCCAGCGACAGCCGACTGCCGACGTCCTGATGAATCCGCACCGCCTCTTCAGGGTCCACGTGCACCGGGCGCATGAAGCCGCGCGGGTCGTAGGCGCCGATCGGAATCATGGCCACGTCGATGGGCGCGAAGCGCGCCCCGATATCGGCGAAGTCCGGCCCGTAGCCCGTGTCACCGGCAAAGTAGTGGCGCTGGCCGGCGATCTCATAGACATAGCCGCACCACAGCGAGCGATTGCGATCACCGGCGCCGCGACCGGAAAAATGCTGTGCCGGCACCGCGTATACGCGCAGCCCGCGCGCCATTGTCTGCTGCCACCAATCCAGCTCCGCCACATGGCGCATGCCGCGCTTCTCAAACCACTTGCGCAGGCCCAGTGGCACCACGAACGCCGGCGCATCGCGCTTGGCCAGACGCCGCACGGTGGGTTCGTCCAGATGGTCGTAATGGTTGTGCGAGATCAGTACCACATCGATCTTCGGCAGCTCGTCGAAGCTCAGGCCCAGCGGCGCCAGGCGTCCCGGACCGGCCCACTGCACCGGCGAGGTGCGCTTGGAAAGAACCGGATCGGTCAGGATGTTCAGGCCGCCCAGCTGCACCAGAAAGCTGGCATGGCCAATCCAGGTGAAGCTGGTCTGGCTGCGATTCGCCGCCAGCCAGGCCGGATCGTTATCTGCCTTCGGAAAATTTGGCCTGGCCCAGTTTTTCAGTCGCCACTGGCGCAAAAATTTCAGAAGCTCCTTGCCGCCATGCGGATCGTTGCGATGATTGTTTCGATAGCGGCCCGCAGCGGTGCGCGGAGCGCCGGTCTTGCTCAGGTCCATGTCTGGATGTCTCCGTCCACCAGCCGCCACAGATACCAGCTCGCCACCGAGCGGTACGGGGCCCAGCGCTCCACGATCTTCAGCGTCGCCGCCTCATCGAGCTTGATGCCCTGGTTGTAGAGCTTGTTGACGCTGTTGCGCAGGCCGACATCGCCCATGGAAAAAATATCCAGCCGATCCAGCGCAAAGATCATGAACATCTCCGCTGTCCACAGGCCGACGCCGGGCAGATCGTCCAGGGTCTGCAGCGCACTAGCGTCATCCATCTTCGCGAGTTGGCGAAAATTTAATTCCCCCGATTCGACGCGCGCGGCAATCGCGTGCAGCCATTTGACCTTGGCATTGGACAGGCCGCAGGCACGCAGCGCCTCCGCATCCACAGCGAGCAGATGCACCGGCGTCAGTTTTGATTTGACGCCGACGCAGGCATGTACCCGCGCCTGGATGGTATCCGCTGCCTTGGTCGACAGCTGCTGGCCGAT
Organism: Panacagrimonas sp.; assembly: GCA_052387335.1. GTDB lineage: Bacteria > Pseudomonadota > Gammaproteobacteria > Nevskiales > Nevskiaceae > Panacagrimonas. The sequence goes on from JBQTJH010000084.1 coordinate 8,526, forward strand.
GATGGAACTGGCCAGCACGTGGAAGGGGTCGCGCTTTTTGGCGCCCAAGGTGCTGGGGCCGTGCGTGCGGATCAGTCGGCGCATCACCGGACAGCGGCGGGATAGATGCTTTTCTGCTGCGGCAATCTGCTCGCGATCAATCATGTTCGGGTTTGTCTGGCGTGCAGCGTGCATGGTAAACGCTGTGCGGTGCGGGCCTATCCATGAGGGTGATCCGATGAACCAGGTTCTGGCGATGTGCCGGCACTTTCCGGAAATGAGGCTTGTCCAGGGACAGGTGTTGCTGGCCGAATCGACCACGGGTGACCGCATGTACGTGCTGCGCGAAGGCGCATTCGAAGTGCTGATCCAGGGCGTGTGCGTGGTGCGCATCAGCGAGCCCGGAGCTTTTCTCGGCGAGATCTCCGCGGTGCTCGGCAGCAGCACATCGGCCTCGGTGGTGGCAACGCGCGACAGCGTCGTGCACGTGATCGAGTCCGCCTCCGAGGTGGTGCGCCGGCAACCGGAGCTGACCTTGGCGATCGCGCAATTGATGGCGCGGCGACTGGTGGCGGTGACGGCCTATCTGGTCGACATCAAGCGTCAGTACGCCGGCACGGATGGACATCTGAGCGTGATGGATCGCGTGCTGGGTGATCTGGTGTCGGCGGTCAGCCCGGACCCCATGCCGCTGGGTTCGGAGCGTGAGGACATGCCGGACTACTGAGCGGATTCCGTCAGGCGCAGACTGCGTTCCTCCACGCCTTCGATGGAAATCCAGCGCGCCAGCTTCTGCGAAAAATCGATTTCCACGCGCGCCGGCACCTCGCCGATCTGCCGGCCCGCATTGAACAGCCAGGTGTCGCCGATACGTTCCACCCAGGAGCCGCCGCTGCGAAACGGCGCCTCGTGGATATGCCCGCACAACACCGCGGTCGGCTGGTAGCGCTGGATCAGCGCGGGCAGCAAGGGGACGCCGTAATGTCGCTTTCCGGTCCAGCTCAGCGGACCCTCGGGCGGCGCGTGATACACCCAGATCCAGTCGTGCTCGCGCTGCGCGGCGGCTTGTTCCAGCAGCTGTTCAACCCCCTGTCGGGCGTCCGGGCCATCCCACCAAGGGCAGACTGTGAACAGGCGACCGGCGATGCAGCGCGTATCGCCGTCCACGGCCAGAGTCTCGCCGCGCAGCGCATCCAGCCAGTCCGCGATTTTCTCGCCGGCGGCGCTGCGCGCGTTCAGATCGTGATTGCCAGAACTGACCAGCAGTTGGGTGGACCGGGCGATGGCGGCAAAGCTCGCACGCAGCGCCGCCATCTGCACCATGCCGGGCAGGCTCAGGGCGTTGTCCAGGTGATCGCCAGCGATGACCACCGCGTCGAAACGCGGTGCGGCCTGGATCAACCAGTCGTACTGTCGCAGTTGATAGTGCAGGTCGGAGGTCAGCAGCAGGCGCATGACCTAGGGCCTGTTTACATCCATCTGGTCACTGCGTTGCGCCCTGATTTTCCGCCAGGCAAGGCGCGACTGACGCGATTGGGCCATTCCCAATGAGGAAGGAGCAACGCTGCATGGCGGAAAATCAGGGCGCAACCCTCCGGGGCCGGCCTGTTTTGGCCCATCGCTGCGTCGGTCGTCACTCATGTACATCGAGTACACCACGTTCCTCTCTCCTTGCGCTGAGCCAAAACAGACTCGGCCGCAGCGATCAGATGGATGTAAACAGGCCCTAGAATGCCGCAAAGCCGGAGTTAAACGATGCTCTTCACCTTCTTTCTCACCGTCCGCGAAGCTGGAGTCAAGGCCTCGCTGTCGGAATTCCTGATGCTGCTGGAAGCCCTGTCCAAGCACGTGGCGGTGTTTTCTCTGGACGACTTCTATCACCTGTCGCGCGTGACCCTGGTCAAGGACGAGTCGCAGTACGACCGCTTCGACCGTGCCTTCGCTGCCTACTTCAAGGGCATCGAGGCCATCACCGGCGAGCTGCTCGGCTCCATCCCGGAAGAGTGGCTGCGCAAGCAGGCGGACAAGCTGCTGACCGACGAGGAGAAGGAAAAGATCAAGGCGCTCGGCGGGCTCGACGAGTTGATGGAAACCCTGCGCAAGCGTCTCGAAGAGCAGAAGGAACGCCACCAGGGCGGCAACAAGTGGATCGGCACCGGCGGCACTTCACCTTTTGGCAACGGCGGCTACAACCCCGAGGGTGTGCGTATCGGCGGCGCCGGCGGGCAGAAGAAGGCGGTGAAGATCTGGGAGAAGCGCGACTTCAAGAATCTGGACGACACGGTCGAGTTGGGCACGCGCAACATCAAGATCTCGCTGCGCCGCCTGCGGAAGTACGCGCGTGAAGGCGCGCCGGACGTGCTGGACATCGACGACACCATCAGCAGCACCGCACGAAATGCCGGCTGGCTGGATCTGAAGATGGTGGCGGAGAAGCGCAACACCGTGAAGGTACTGGTGTTCCTGGACGTCGGTGGCTCGATGGACCCACACGTCAA
>JBQTJH010000085.1:0-3811 GCA_052387335.1 Panacagrimonas sp.
CGCACGCACCCGACGACACCAACGACCTGATCAATCTGATTGGCGGCGCGCCCTGCGTGCGCAAAACCCGTCACCGGCATGCCGATCCCCTTGCGCGCCAGCAGCTGATGCGCGCGCAGCTTGTCGCGCGAGCGCGTAATCGCCACCGATTCGTTGAGCGAATACACGCCCATCATCTCGAACTGGCGCACCACCGCGGCGCCATAGAACGTCACGCTGGCGCCGATGCGAGGGATGACGGCGTCAAACCCTTCCAGCCGTTGCCCGCGGTAATGAATTTCCGGATGCAGCGGCGCGATATTCATGTAGCAGCGCAGGACGTCGATGACCTTGACCTCGTGCCCGCGTGCGGTCGCCGCTTCGACCAAGCGGCGTGTGGAATACAGACGCCGGTTACGTGACAGGATCGCAATCTTCATCGGCTCAGGCGTTCCATGCGCGGTGATTGTCCGACCAGATAACTGCAGGCGGGATCGACGCGATAGCGCCCGACCAGGGCCGTGCGCCCCAGCAGCAGACGGAACAGCAGATTGTCGCGCGCGGTCAGGGTCATTTCGATAGGCCAACGATCAGGGCCCAGCACGAGGTCGCTCTGAATCACCGGGCGGAATTCCTGATGCCCGCCCGAGTCGGTGACCCAGCGCTCATCCACCACCTCGGTCTCGAACCAGAGCTCGCGCTTGCCGCGCTGCAGCGGATGCACTCCGAAGCGCACGCGGTACACCGAGGGTCGTTCGATGGCAAAGGCATGGATCGCCGAGGTGCGCGCCCCGGTGTCGACCTTAGCCTTGATGTGCGCGATCCCCATGTCGGGCAGTGACGCCCACTCTCTCCACCCGAGGGTCTTGATCAGAGGGTCTGCGAGTCTGGGCGTGTTCATTCGGTCGCGCGATCTTTGCGGCGCATGCTAGGCACAGTCGTCTGCCCTGTCACGCGTGATTTGGTGACCACGGACACTGCGGACGATACTCGGCGTATACCGGAGCGCGCCATGAACCAAGCCAGCAAGACCGAGTACCGCAGCCTCGCCGAGTTCTATCCGTATTATCTGGGCGAGCACGCCAATCGCACCTGTCGGCGCTTGCATTTCATTGGCACCTCGCTGGCGCTGCTGATGGTGATCTACGCCCTGGTCACCGCCAGCTGGGGCTGGATCGCAATCGCCTTCGTGCAGGGCTACGCCTGGGCCTGGATCGGACATTTCTTTTTTGAGCACAACCGGCCCGCCACCTTCAAGTATCCGGTGCTGAGCTATCTCGGCGACTGGCGCATGTGGTGGGACACGCTCAGAGGGCGCATTCCGTTCTGAGCAACAGTTAGGCGCTGCGTCCAAGCAGGGCATAGGCCGGCGTCGGCAAGCGCGCCTCGGGGTTGATCGCCTCGCGCGGCTGGTAGATGTAGCGGTCGCCCAGCGCATCACGCATCGGGCCGCTGATCTGGATCAGATCCGGCGTTCCGGATGATTGCAGCTGTTGCGTGAGGTTCACCGTCTCTCCCCACAGGTCGTAGCTGAGCTTGCGGCGACCGATCACGCCGGCAATCGCCGGCCCGGTGTGCAGGCCGATGCGCAGGTGCACCGGCAGCTTGCGATCAGACCGAAATCGCGTGGCAATGCTCTGCATGCGCAGTGCCAGTTCGGCCAGGCAGCGCGCGTGGTCGGGCACCGCAGAGGGCACACCGCAGGCGGCCATGTAGGTGTCGCCCAGGGTCTTGATTTTTTCCACGCCGAAACGGTCTGCCGCCTCGTCGAATTCGAGATACAGGTGATCGAGCAGGCTGATCAGTTCGCCCGGCGGCAGACGCTGCGTGAGTCGTCCGAAGCCGACCACGTCGGCGAACAGGATGCTGACCTCGGGGTGATATTCCACGCGTGAATTGCTGTCCTGCTTGAGCCGTTCGGCAATCGCGGGCGGCAGCAGGTTGCCCAGCAGGGTGTCGGCGCGTTGGCGCTGCTCCTGCAGCAGATGACTCTTGACGAAGTCGGCCACGAAGGTGCGCATGGCCACGGCCTGCGTCACCAGCGCACCGATGGCGGCGCAGGCGGCGTTGACCGCGGTGTGGGTGGCCAGCGCCGGGTCCGGCGACACCGCGTAGATGCCCAGCAGCAGCAGCGCCAGCGAACCCGGGTAGAGCAGCAATTTCCACGATCCCGGCAAGGGGAACAGCACCGAGGCAGCGATCAGGAACATGGCGTAGATCGACGCGTCGGTGATCAGGGTCTGGCAGACCACCGCAAACCAGACGCCCAGCAGCGGAAACCACACATAGCAGGCGGCGGCAAACCAGGCATCGCGTGTGGGCTCGTCGCGAGCCAGATGACGCGCCAGCAGCAGTGCGCTGGTCCCGAGCGTCAGACCCAGGCGCCACCAGAAGATGCGCTCATGCGCCGGTTGTGAGTCCCAGGAGCCGGCGGCGTAGGTCATCCAGTCCACCAGCACGAACAGCGGCAGGTCCACCAGCAACACCGCCCAGGCCACGCGAAACGCACGATCAGCGCTGATACGAAAACCCTGCGCGGCGAATTCGGCGCGCCACTCGGGCTTCAGCGCCTCAGTCCCAACCAGCCGTTTGAGCCTGCGCCCGAATCCCTTGTTCACTGCCGTTGTGGTTATCGATCTTTCCCGCCACCAGATTACGACACAACTACAAGGCCAGGCGCCGGATATCGGCCAGAAGTGCGACCAGCTTCACAATGAATCGCGCGGCGTAAGCGCCATCGATTACGCGATGGTCGTAAGACAGCGACAGCGGCAGCATCAGTCGCGGCTGAAAGCTCTTGCCGTCCCATACCGGCTTGATCACGCCGCGCGACACGCCAAGGATGCCGACCTCGGGCGCATTGACGATGGGGGTGAAATAGCTGCCGCCGATGCCGCCCAGGCTGGAGATGGAAAAACACCCGCCCTTCATCTCATCGGCTTTGAGCTTGCCGTCTCGCGCCTTCTTGGCCAGCTCTGCTGTTTCCAGCGCCAACTGGGCAAGGCCCTTGGTCCAGACATCGCGCACCACCGGCACCATCAGGCCGTTCGGCGTATCCGCCGCAAAGCCGATGTGGCAGTAATTCTTCATGATCAGGCTGGCACCGTCGGGTGACAGCGAGCTGGAAAATTCCGGGTACTGGCGAATGGCGACGCTCACCGCCTTCATCACGAACGGCAACAGGGTGAGCTTGACGCCATCCTCGCTTGCAGCCTTGCGGAAGGTCTCCAGCTCGGTGATGTCGGCCTCGTCGTGTTGCGTGACGTGCGGAATGTTCAGCCAGGCGCGCGTCAGGTGCGCGGCCGAGAGCTTGCGAATCCGCGCCAATGGCTTTTGTTCAATCTCGCCGTAGAGCGAGAAGTCCTGCGGCGGGATAGGCGGAATGCCACTGCCGCCCGCAGGCACCACGCCGCCCGCCGTGCCGGCCGCCGGACCCGCGCGCATCTGCTGCTTGACGAATTGCTGCACGTCCTCGATCAGCACGCGATCCTTGGGGCCCGAGCCGGTGACGCGGGACAGATCCACGCCGAGTTCGCGCGCGAATTTTCGCGTGGCGGGACCGGCATGCGCATTCGATGTTGCGGGTGGCGGCGTTGGCTCAGACGGTTTGGTGGGCGTCGCCGCTGCTGCGTGTTTGGCAGCTGGGATCGCCGCGGATTGGGCTGGCTCGGGCGCGCTGGCATCCTGCGCGGGCCCGGTGTTCGGCGCAGCCGCGCCGTCGTCCACTTCCGCGTCTAGTTCAGCAGGGCATCACCCTTGGACTTCGTGTCGCCCAGCCTCACCTTCTACCCGCGCACGACGCCGGCCGCATGCGCTGGCACCTCCATCGTCG
>JBQTJH010000086.1:0-43687 GCA_052387335.1 Panacagrimonas sp.
TGAGCACTGTGACGCGCTGCTGCTGGAGTGCAATCACGATCCGGACATGCTCGCGCGTGGCCCCTACCCGGAAAGCCTCAAGCGCCGCGTCGGCGGCGACTGGGGACATCTGTCCAATGCCCAGGCCGCCGGCCTGCTGCGGGCGGTGGACCGCTCGCGGCTGCAATCGCTGGTGCTGACCCACCTGTCGGAGCAGAACAACACCCCGGAACTGGCGCGCGCTGCCTTGTGCGAGGTTCTGCAGGAGGATCCGGACTGGTGCGTATGCGCCGAACAGAAACAGGGTTTGGGCTGGCGCGAGATCCTGTAGCCGATACGGATTCCTGCGGAACAGGGCCCGGGGCCGTTAAAATTGCGTCGCCTTCTCGGCGTCCACCCCTCGCGTTCCATGACCGTCCTCGTCATTCCCTCGGCTGCGCGCCTTTCCGCCTTCCGCGTCGCCCGTCTCATCGAGCGCCTCAAGCCCTACGCGCCTGGCCTGAGCGGCCTGCGCGTGCAGGATTTCTTTCTGGTTCAGGGCCAGGCCGACCCCGCCGCGCTGCGGCGTTTGCTGGGCGAGGGTCCGGCCACGCTGCCCGAGGGCCGGGGCCGTCTGTTTGTGGTGCCGCGCCTGGGCACGGTGTCGCCCTGGAGCAGCAAGGCCACGGATATCGCTCGGGTCTGCGGCCTAGACGGTATCCAACGCATCGAGCTGGCGCGCGTGATTCTGCCCGCAGGTGTGGACCGTCTGCCGCCCGCGGCGCTGAGCGAATTGCACGACCCGATGATGGAGTCGGTGCTCGGCGACGAGGCGCAGCTCGCCCATGTGTTCGATGTGCAGCCACCGCGCCCGCTGCGCCGCGTGCCGGTCCTGAAGGGCGGGCGCGAGGCGCTGGTCGCGGCCAATCGCGACTGGGGTCTGGCGCTGTCGGATGAAGAGATCGACTACCTCGCGCAGCATGCGCTGAACTCCGGGCAAGACCCCAGCGACGCCGAGCTGATGATGTTCGCGCAGGTCAATTCCGAACACTGCCGGCACAAGATCTTCAACGCCGAGTTCACGGTGGACGGCGCGACGCAGCCACAGTCGCTGTTCGACATGATCAAGGAGACCTACAAGGCTTCGCCGACCGGCGTGTTGTCCGCGTACAAGGACAATGCCTCGGTGATCGAGGGCTTCGACGCGATGCGCTGGTTTGCCGAGAGCGATCACATCTGGCGCGCGCACCGGGAGCCGGTCGGCATCCTGATGAAGGTGGAGACGCACAATCACCCCACTGGTATTTCACCGCATCCGGGTGCCGCCACCGGCGCTGGCGGCGAGATTCGCGACGAGGCCGCAACCGGTCGCGGCGGCAAGCCCAAGGCCGGGCTGTGTGGTTTCACCGTGGCGAATCTGCGCATTCCGGATTTCATTCAGCCCTGGGAAGCCGATCTGCCGCGTCCGCCACGCATGGCGAGCGCGCTGAACATCATGTGTGAGGCGCCCATCGGTGCGGCGGCCTACAACAACGAGTTCGGTCGTCCGAATCTCAACGGCTATTTCCGCACCTACGAAGCGATCACGCCGGACGGCCGTAATCGCGGCTACCACAAGCCGATCATGATCGCCGGCGGCTACGGCAACATCCGCCTGCCGCATGTCGAGAAGCTGGAAGTGGTGGAGGGCGCCAAGCTGATCGTGCTCGGCGGTCCGGCGATGTTGATCGGCCTGGGCGGCGGCGCGGCGAGTTCCATGGCCACGGGTGCGTCCAGCGCAGCGCTGGATTTCGCTTCGGTGCAGCGCGACAATCCCGAGCTGGAGCGTCGCTGCCAGGAAGTGGTAGACGCCTGCTGGGCGCTGGGTGACGCCAACCCCATTCTCTCGATTCACGACGTCGGCGCGGGCGGTATCTCCAACGCTTTGCCGGAGCTGGTGCACGCCGATGATCGCGGTGGCCGCTTCCAGTTGCGCGAAGTATTGAGCGCCGATCCGGCGCTGTCGCCCATGGAAATCTGGTGCAACGAATCGCAGGAGCGCTACGTGCTCGCGGTGATGCCCGAGGGTGTGGACGTGCTGCGAGCGCTCTGCACACGCGAGCGCTGCCCGATGGCCGTAGTCGGCACCGCGACCGCCGAACGCCAGTTGATTGTGGAAGACGCGGACTCAACACATGTCGTCGACATGCCGATGCCGGTGCTGCTGGGCAAGCCGCCGCGCATGCGACGGCAGACGCAGCGCAACGCCAGCGTTTTCCCCGCGTTCAAGCCGACCATGGATGTCGCCGAGGCGGCGATGCGCGTGCTGCGTCATCCAACGGTGGCGAGCAAACAGTTCCTGATCACGATTGGTGATCGCACCGTTGGCGGCCTGACCGTGCGCGACCAGATGGTCGGCCCCTGGCAGGTGCCGGTGGCGGACTGTGCCGTCACCGCCACGGGATTCGAAGCGACCACGGGCGAGGCCATGAGCATGGGCGAACGCCCGGTGCTGGCGCTGATTCACGGTCCGGCTTCCGGCCGCATGGCCGTGGGTGAGGCCCTCACCAACATCGCCGCCGCGCGCATCGAAAAACTTTCTGATGTTCGTTTGTCAGCCAACTGGATGGCGGCCTGCGGCCAGCACGACGAGGACGCGCGCCTGTTCGATACAGTGCACGCGGTGGGTGTGGAGCTGTGCCCGCAGCTCGGCATTGCCATCCCGGTGGGCAAGGATTCGCTGTCGATGAAGACGGTGGGGCAGCAGCACAACCAGACGCAGACACAGACCGCGCCGCTATCGCTGATCGTGTCGGCCTTCGCGCCGGTGCTCGACGTACGTGCGTCGCTGACTCCGCAATTGCGCGTCGATGCGGGCGACACCGCGCTGCTGCTGATTGATCTGGGCAACGGTCGCAATCGCCTTGGCGGTTCGATCTTGGCGCAGGTCTACAACGACGTCGGCGATGTTGCGCCGGATCTCGAACAGCCGGCGCAACTCAAGGCCGCATTCGAGCTGGTGCAGCAGTGGAACGCAGCTGGCCAGGTGCTGGCCTATCACGATCGCTCTGATGGCGGTGCTTTCGCGAGCCTGTGCGAAATGGCCTTTGCCGGCCATTGTGGCGTGCAGGTCAGCGGGCTGGATACGGCCGCGCTGTTCACCGAAGAACTGGGCATGGTGTTGCAGGTGCGCAGCGCCGATATGGACGCGATGCTCGCGACCGCTGCCACGCAGGGTTTGAGCGCGCAGCGCATCGGTGCACCGCGCCAGGATGACCGCATCGTGTTCAGCTTGGGCGAGCGCACCCTGCTGGATCAATCACGCGCTGCGCTGTTCAAGACCTGGTCGGAGACCAGCTACCGCATCGCACGCCTGCGCGACAACCCGGATTGCGTGGACGAAGAATTCGAAGCCGCGGGCCGCGCCAATGACGCGGGTCTGGGGATGTCGCTGAGTTTTGATACTAGCGTTACCGCTGCGCCGCACCTCGTCGGCACGCGTCCGCGTGTTGCCGTGCTGCGCGAGCAAGGCGTCAACGGACAGGCCGAGATGGCCTACGCGTTCCACGCCGCCGGCTTCGACGCCGTGGACGTGCACATGAGCGATGTGCTCGAAGGGCGCGTCGAGTTGTCGGGCTTTGCCGGTCTGGTGGCGTGCGGCGGGTTCTCCTATGGCGACGTACTCGGCGCGGGACAGGGCTGGGCGCGCAGCATTCTGTTCAACGCTCGCGGTCGCGAGCAGTTTCAGACCTTTCTGGCGGACAGCTCGAAATTCGCGCTCGGCGTTTGCAATGGCTGCCAGATGTTCGCCGCCTTGCAGGAGCTGGTACCGGGCGCAGAACACTGGCCCATGTTCCGGCGCAATCGCTCCGAACAATTCGAAGCGCGCTGGACCATGGTGGAAATCCTGGAATCGAAGTCCCTGTTCTTTGCCGGCATGGCCGGCTCGCGCATGCCCGTTGCGGTGGCGCACGGCGAGGGTCGCGCCGAGTTTCGACTCGACTCGCATTTGGCCGCGATGCAGGCCAGCAACCAGATCGCGATGCGCTTCGTGGATCGTGGCGGTGCCGCCGCGACGCGTTACCCGGCCAATCCGAATGGCTCACCGGCCGGCATTACCTCGATCTGCAATGACGACGGCCGTATCACCATCCTGATGCCGCATCCGGAGCGCACCATTCACGGCGTCACCGGCTCCTGGTGGCCGGGCGAGCGCAAGGTCGCGCGTACGCCTTGGTTCCGCATGTTTGAAAATGCGCGCGCCTGGCTCGGATAGGCGCGGCGCCGACGCTTACTCGTCTTCGTCGAAATCAAACTTCTGCCGCGGCGGATTGCCGTCGAACACCAGATTCTGGCGCTGCTGCAGATAGGCGGTGCGGATGAAGATGTAGGGGTCGGGTTGTTCGTCCAGGAACTTGTCGGCGTCGAGCAGGGCGGTTCTGGCGTCGATGGCGCTAACACCGGTCACGATCCATTGGGTTTCGGTGTCTTCGACATAGGTCGTCGGCGACGTGAAGTAGTCGCCGACCGCGCCGAACAGATCGCGTCCATTGCTCGGCCCCAGGAAGGGCAGCATCAGGTACATGCCTTCGCCCAGCCCCCAGTAACCCAGGGTCTGGCCGAAGTCTTCGTCATTGGCCGGCAACCCGACTTGCGTAGCCACGTCCATCACGCCGACCAGGCCCACCGTGGTGTTGAGCACGAAGCGGCCTAGATCCCGACCACCCTGGGCGAATTTGCCCTGGAGCAGATCATTGACGATGACGGTGGGATAAAACAGGTTGTCGAGAAAATTGCCAACGCCGACACGCACCGGTCCGGGCACATAGTCGCGATAGGTCTTGGCCACCGGACGCAGCACATAGCGATCAGCGCCGCGATTGAAGGTGTAGACGCCGCGATTCACCGTCTCCAGCGGATCGGAGGGTTCGTCGGGTGGCAGGTGCGCGCAGCCGCTGGCGAGCAGGACTGCGCTGAGGGTCAGGCTGGTGATCACGGCACGCACAGAGTTCTCCCGTTCTGAGGTGCCGAGCGCTGACGCGGTCAGCTCAACTTCAGCACGCTATCGATTTGCAGAAACTCTAGCAGGCCGCGTGATTGCGCACTGACATTGGCGAACTCCAGTTCACGGCCCTGCGCTGCAGCGCGACGCGATAGCTCCAGCAGGAAGGCGGCGCCGGCGCTATCGATGCGCGTGACGGCGGCCAGATCCAACCGCGAACGGGCCGCGAGCGTATCCGCTTGCGGCAGCCAGTTCCTGACGGTGGCGAAGCTCAGCTCGCCTTCCATCAGCTGGTTCCGGCCTGCTTGAAGTAGCTGTTGTCCTCGAATTTCTTGATCACCGCGTCCAGGCCATTGGCCTTGATCTCGGAGTTGATCTGGCTGCGAAAGTTGGTGATCAGCGACAGGTTCTCCACCGCGATGTCATAGATCTTCCACTGGTCCTTGACCGCATGGACCTGGAAGCTCAGCGCGATCGGCGGCGCATCCTTGCGCAGGATCTTGGCGTTGACGGTGACGTCGTCCGCGCCCGCCTGCGCGCGTAGCGGTGCCCACTCCGCCTTGACGCTGTCGTGGTAGTCGAGCATGGCGCGGGCATAGGTACGGATCAACGAATCCTTGAATGCCGCTTCGAAGCGGGTCTTCTGTTCCGGCGTCGCGGTTTTCCAGTTCTTGCCCAGCACCAGTTGCGAGATGCCCTTGGTGTCGAAGTGCGGCACGACCTTTTCGTCGACCACCTTGTAGAACACCGCAAGGTCGGCGCGATAGGCCTCGTGATTGGCCGCGATCAGGTCCTGGAATTCGGTGGTCGCTTTCTTGATCGCCTGATCGGCGGGCTCCGCGGGCGCGGCGGCGACGCCGGTTGCGATACCGAGAGCGGCGAGGAGGACGAGCAGGGGCTTGGTCACGGTCTGGTACAGGGTCTTCATGGTGTGGCTCCGTGGAGGAGTCGGGGAAAAAGCAGGGACGTCTTATTTCGAGGCCGGCGCCAGGGAGTCCGCCAGCTTGCCGATGGCTTCGGCCAGCTTGTCGTCGCCCTTGTCTTCGGATTGGGATGAGAGGAACTGCCCGATCAGGTTTTCCAGCACCAGCGCACTCTGCGTGAGCTTGAGCTTGCTGCCGTCCTTGAGCGGCTCGTCGGCGCCGCCGGCTTCGATGCCGATGTACTGCTCGCCGAGCAGGCCTGCGGTGAGAATTTTGGCGTTGGAATCTTCCGGAATGGTGTTGAAGCTGTTGGACAGCTCCAGGTTGACGTTGGCTTCAAACGTGACGGGATCGATCACGATGTCGCGCACGCGGCCGATCTTCACGCCCGCCATGGTCACTGCCGAACCGGGCTTGAGCCCGCCGATATTTTCGAAGGTGGCGACGACGCGATAGGTCTTGCCGTCGCCGCCCACCGTGTCCAGGCTGGCGACGCGGAAGGTCAGCACGAACACGGCCGCTACGCCCAGGCAGACAAACAGGCCGACCAGCATTTCGAGAGCGCGTGATTGCATGGGTATGAACCTAGGGGATGGGGCTGAAGGGGGAATGAATTGCCTGTACGGCCGATGTCACGGGAACATGAAGGCGGTGAGGATGAAGTCGAGCGCGAGGATCGACAGCGAGGAAATCACCACCGTGGAGGTGGTGGCGCGGGCCACGCCCTCCGATGTCGGCTCGGCGTGATAGCCCTGGTAGACCGCAATCCAGCTCACCGCCACGCCGAACACGAAGCTTTTGACCAGGCCGTCGATGATGTCCTGCATCTCGACGCTGGATCGGATCTGCGACCAGTAACTGCCCGCATCCACGCCCAGCAGTTCCACGCCGATCGCGTGTCCGCCGGCGATTCCAATCGACATCACGGCGAAGATCGAGGCCAGCAGCGGCATGGCGATCAGGCCGGCCAGGAAGCGCGGTGCCACCACGCGCCGGATCGGATCCACCGCCATCATCTCCATGGCAGAAAGTTGGTCGGTGGCACGCATCAGCCCCAGTTCCGCCGCCAGCGCCGAACCTGCGCGACCGGCAAATAGCAGGGCGGTGACCACCGGGCCCAGTTCTCGAATGATCACCAGTGCCACGAACACGCCCAAGGATTCTTCCGCGCCGAAGCGGATCAGGGTGCGGTAGCCCTGCAGCGCCAGCACCATGCCCACGAACGAACCGGCCAGCACGATGATCACCATCGACAACTGGCCGACGTAGTACAGCTGCTGCACGATCAGACGCGGCCGCAACAGCAGCGAGGGCAGTCCGGCCAGAATCTGCAGCAGGAAGAACTGGGCGCGGCCCAGCCCGGACAGAAAATTCTGAATCACCGACAGGGCGCCGCTCATGCTGTCTTCCTCTTGCCCAGCAGGTCGCTGGCATAGGTCGCCGCCGGGTAGTGAAAGGCCACCGGCCCATCGGGCAAGCCCTGCAGGAACTGCTGCACCCAGGGGTGCTGCGAATCTCGGATGACGTCTGCGGTGCCCTGCGCCTGCACCTTGCCGTCGGCAATCAGATAGCCATAGTCGGCGATCGACAACACCTCAGCCAGATCATGCGACACGATGATGGAGGTGAGTCCCAGCGCGTCGTTGAGCGTGCGGATCAAGCGCATCAGCACGCCCATCGAGATCGGGTCCTGGCCGGCGAAGGGTTCGTCGTACATCACCAGATCGGGATCCAGCGCGATGGACCGTGCCAGCGCCACGCGCCTTGCCATGCCACCCGACAATTGCTGCGGGTAGAGATCGCGCGCGCCGCGCAGACCGACGGCCTGCAGCTTCATCAGCACCAGGTCGCGGATCATGGATTCCGGCAGACGGGTCTGTTCGCGCAAAGGAAAGGCCACGTTCTCGAACACATTGAGATCGGTCAGCAACGCGCCGTTCTGAAACAGCATGCCCATGCGCTTGCGCAGCTCGTAGATGTCGCCGCGGCTCAGGCCGTGAACGTCGATGCCGTCGAAGTACACGCTGCCCGCCTTGGGGCGCCACTGGCCGCCAATCAGCCGCAACAGCGTGGTCTTGCCCGTACCCGAAGGTCCCATGATCGCGGTGACTTTGCCGCGCGGGATGTCGATATCCACCCCGTCATAGATCACGCGCTGACCATGACCGAAATGCAGACCGCGCGCGCGAACCAGCATATTTTCCGTGGCGTTCATCGGCAGTTCAGTGGGAGGCGCGCAGAGGAGACTGCGGCGGTAATGTGATGACGGGCATAAGCCTATTCTACGTTTGGTTTAATTTTTGGACTCGCGCCCTTAGGTTTGGCTGCGACTCCCGGATCAGAGAGACATGTTCAAGCGCAGCCGGTTCGGCTATTCGTATTCCTGGGTGATGTTGGTGCTATTTGGCTGTGTTCTGACGGCGGGCTGCGCCTCGCGATCCGAGCCGAAAACAGCCGGCGAAGTCATGCCGCGCTCGGCGGCCAGCGCCTCCGGCGCGGAGCTGGGCGCGGAGTGCTACGACCCTCGCACCGGCGTGACCTACCGTGATCGCTACGGCTTCAACGATCCGCGGTTTGCGCACTGCGGCCCGGATTACTACGTGGTGCAGGAACGGCGTCGCGCCCTTGGCCCCGGCCCGGTGCTCGAGCGGGGCTCGATCAACCTTCCGGCCGCGCCGGTGCCGCTGCCGGACAATCTGGGCATCCTGCGGCGCTGAGCGCTGAAACTAGTCGGCGCCGAGCCTGGCGCGCAGCACCCGCTCCAGATCAGCGGCCACGGTCTCGACGTCGTCGGGACCGCCAAGCTCGCTGACCTGTGTCATGCGCAGCCCGGAGTAGCCGCAGGGATTGATGCGCGAAAACGGCTGAAGATCCATGGCTACGTTCAGCGCCAGACCGTGATAGCTGCAGCCGCGGCTGACGCGCAGACCGACCGAGCCCAGCTTGCCCAGCTCCAGTCCGCGGCCGAAGTCCTGCTGCACGTACACGCCGGGTGCCTCGGATCGGGCAAAGGCTGCGATGCCGTAGCCGGCCACGGTCTGCACCATGGCCTGTTCCAGCAGGCTGACCAGCTCACGTATGCCCATGCCGCGAC
Source organism: Panacagrimonas sp. (assembly GCA_052387335.1). Classification (GTDB taxonomy): domain Bacteria; phylum Pseudomonadota; class Gammaproteobacteria; order Nevskiales; family Nevskiaceae; genus Panacagrimonas. Next base: position 8,957 of record JBQTJH010000086.1, read on the forward strand.
GCTGCAGATCCAATAGCGGGTACATCACCAGCTGACCGGGGCCGTGATAGGTCACCTGGCCTCCGCGGTTGGTGGCCACGACCGGGATGTCGCCAGCGGCCAGCACATGTTCGGCCTTGCCGGCCTGGCCCTGCGTGAACACCGGCGGATGCTGCAGAAACCACAGTTCATCCTCACTATGCGCGCCGCGTTGCTCGGTGAAGGCGCGCATCGCGGCATACGTCTCGGCATAGGGCTGCACGCCCAGATGCCGGACCCGCGGCAGACTCAGTCGGCCAGCCACATCCTGACCTGATCCGATAGACGTTCGAACAGGCTGCCGGCCGGAATTTCCTTGAGCGCCACCAGCGGCAGCTTGCGCAGGGGCTTCCCATCCATGGAAACCGTGACGCTGCCCAGCGCCTGATTCAGCGCCACCGGCGCCATGACCGGTTCCTGGATTTCGGTCTTGAACTGCAACTGGTCCTTGCCACCGCGCGGCAAGGTCAGGCTCAGGGTCTGCGCGCCCAGCGCCAGTTGCGCCTCCGTGCCCTTCCACACGCGCACCGTCGTCAGCGGATTGCCCGGTCCGAACAAGTTCACCGTTTCGAAGAAGCGGAAGCCCCAGTTCATCAGTTCGAGGCTGGCCTGTGCGCGGTACTTCATGCTCGACGTGCCCATGACCGCCGCGATCAAGCGGCGATCATCGCGCTTGATCGAGGACAGCAGGCAGAAGCCCGCGGCCTGGGTGTGGCCGGTCTTGATGCCGTCGGCGCCGCCATCCATGTTCAGCAGAATGTTGCGATTGCCCTGCTTGATGCCGTTGTAAACGAAGTCACGCTGCGCGTAGACCTTGTACTCCTCGGGAAAGTCGCGGATCAGCGCGCGACCGAGCAAGGCCAGGTCGCGGGCGGTGGAGTAGTGATCGTCAGCAGGCATGCCGGGTGCATTGCTGAAGCGGGAATTCTTCATGCCCAGCTTCTTGGCGTACTGGTTCATCAGCTCGGCGAAGGCGTCTTCGCTGCCGGCCAGATGCTCGGCCACCGCGATGCTGGCGTCGTTACCTGACTGGATGACGATGCCGTGCACCAGGTCTTCGAGTTTCACCTTGGAGCCGATGTTCAGAAACATGCGCGACTCGCTGGAGTCGATGCCCTGGCGCCAAGCCTTCTCGCTGATCAAGACCTCGTCGTCCCACTTCAGGCGCCCTTTCTTGACCTCGTCGTAGACCACATAGGTCAGCAGCACCTTGGTGATGCTGGCCGGGCCGGTGCGCAGGTCGGCGTTGTGCTCGGCCAGCACCTCGCCCGAGGCGTAATCCATCAGCACATAGGACTTGGCGTCCAGGGTCGGCGGATCGGGAATCTTGGCGGCGAACACGGGCGAAGCCAGCACGCATAGGCACAGCACAACCAGGGGAGCGAACAGTTTCATCACAGCACCAGATTCTGAACATCAAACCGAAGAGGACGGAAATTATCGCCGCGCGCGGCGATTGCGGCTATTCCGATGTGGGGAACGCCTCGAAGCCGGCGCCGCGAATGCGGATGCGCATCTCGTCCATGCGCTTGCGCTCCTCGAACGGACCGACGGTGACGCGATGCACGGTATCGCCATTGCTCAGGCGACCGGGGCGGATCTGCACCTGGTCGATACCGAGCTTGCCGAGTTCCCTGCGCATCGACATCGCATTGCTCGGATCAGAGAACGCCGCCACTTGCAGCAGGCGTGGCGCCGCGCGGCCCTGGGCCGTCTGAGCTTCGATCTGCATTCTCGGTGGCGGCGGCAGTTCCTGCCCCGGCGTGATCGCTTCGACTTCCACCATCGCGATCTTGCCGACGGTTTCGAGCTTGGTCGCAGCGGCGTAGGACAGATCGATGATGCGGCTGTCGTGGAAGGGGCCACGGTCATTGATGCGCACGATCACGCTCTTGCCATTGCCCAGATTGGTGACGCGCGCATAGGTGGGTAGCGGCAGGTGCTTGTGCGCGGCGGTGAGCTCGAACATGTCGTAGCGCTCGCCGTTGGATGTGCGACGACCATGGAATTTCTTGCCGTACCAGGAAGCCAAGCCGGTTTCGCGATAGCCCTCGGCCGAGCTGAGCACGGTGTACTTGCGGCCGAACACCTCGTAGGTCTTGGGATTGCCGCCAGGGCTGAGCGGTTCGTAGCGCGGCACCGGATCAGCCAACTCCGCCAGGTTCGGCGGGATGTCGCGCGGGTCTGGCGGACCGTCTTTTTCAGCCGGATCGGCCGGGCCTTCCTTGGTGGCAAGCGCGCGCTTTCTGCGCGCTTCCTCGGCCTCGATCACGCTGACCTTAGGCGGCGGAATCATCACGCGACGCTGTGGATTTTCCGGTCGCTTGATCGGTGCGCTGCAGGCCGCGACGAACAGGATCAGCGGCAGCAGACTGGCCGCACGTGCCGCGTACTTCATTCGGTCACATCGCGAGACGCGTCGAGGCGCGCCATTTCCTGGGCCAGTTGGCTGACGGTCATGGCGTAGTACACGCGCGGGTTGTAGCTCATCACCGAATAGAAGTTGTGCAGGCCGAGCCAGTACTCGACCCCTTCGTCGAGGTCCAGACGGACCACTCCGACACGGGTCTGCGGCGGGAGTTCGATGCTGGATTCCAGTCCGAGTGCGCTCAGCGCAGCGACCGTGTGGGTGGTGCGACTGGTATTGACCGGCACGCTGGTGGGAAGTGCCTTGACCAGCTTGGCCGGCACCATGAGCGGTTCACCGCGACGCCAGCTGCGGGTACGGTCGTAGGCCACCAGATAGCGCGCGACGCTGCCAATGGCGTCGGCCGGCGACCACAGGTCGCGCTTGCCATCGTTGTCAAAGTCCACCGCCAAGCGCCGATAGTTGCTGGGCATGAACTGCGCCCAACCCATGGCACCGGCATACGAGCCCTTGAGCTCGGTCGGCGCCAGACCGAAATCACGGCAGAACACGAAGAAATTCTTCAGCTCGCTAAAAAAGAAGGCCGAACGCGTCGGATGCTCGAAGCCCTGCGTGGTCAGCGCGTCCAGCACCCGCGCCGAACCGGTGAAGCGGCCGAAATTGGTTTCCAGCCCGATCACGCCGGCGATGATCGAGGGCGGCACGCCGAATTCACTCTCGGCCTGCGTCAGCAGCGCGCGATGCTCGGCCATGAACGCGGCGCCGCGCTCGATGCGCGGTGCATCCACGCGCTTGGCGGCGTAGGTGGTCCAGGTTTCGGTACGCTCAGCAGCGTTCTGCTCGGCCTCGATCAGTTGCGGCAGGCGCTCGGCCTGAGTCAGCGCGGCGCGAACCGCGTTCACTTCATCGGCGTTGAAGCGGTCTTCCTTGGCCAGCTGCTGCAACAGTGCTTGCGCACGCGGATGCTCGCTGTAATCGGCAAGACAGGGCGCACTCGTCCACAGCAGGGCGAGCCAGAGCCAGGCGCGTCGCATGATTCGGAACGTGGAAGAGATCAGGGAAACAGCGAGCACCATAACGCCTCAAGTCGCCTGCGCCAACCCGCTGCGGGTTGCCAGTGCGCTCAGGATGCGAGCAGTTTTCGATGCGTATGGATGGACATGAGGATGCCGAAGCCAGCGAGCAGACTGACCATTGACGTTCCGCCGTAGCTCATCAGCGGCAGCGGCACGCCCACCACAGGCAGCAGGCCGATGACCATGCCCATGTTGATGAAGACGTACACGAAGAAGGTCATGGACAAGGCCCCCGCGAGCAGACGCTGAAAGCTGTCCTGCGCACGCGCAGCGATATACAGGCCGCGACCGATGATGCCCAGGTACAGCAACAGCAGCAGGCAGATGCCGGCCAGGCCCAGTTCTTCGGCGTACACCGCGAGGATGAAGTCGGTGTGCGATTCCGGCAGGAAATCCAGCTTGGCCTGGGTGCCCTCCAGCCAGCCCTTGCCGAAGACGCCGCCGGAGCCGATAGCGATCTTGGACTGGGCGATGTGGTAACCGGCGCCGAGCGGATCAGATTCCGGGTCGAGCAGGGTCAGGATGCGCTGACGCTGATATTCGTGCAGGCGCGCCCACAAGATCGGTGCCGCCGCTGCGATCGTGGCCAGCGCGCCGAAGATGTAGCTCCAGCGCAGGCCGCCCAGATACAGCGCGAATCCACCGGAGGCGACGATTAGCAGTGAAGTACCGAGATCGGGCTGGATCATCACCAGCAGGGTCGGGATGCCGATGATGATCACGGTCAGGACCACGGTGTGCCAGCGCGGCGGCAGCGGAAACAAGTGCAGGAAGCTCGCGACCATGATCGGCATCGCCAGCTTCATCAGCTCCGACGGCTGGAAGCGGATGACACCCAGATCCAGCCAGCGCTGCGCACCCTTGGCGTGATCGCCGAGCACCAGGGTGAGCGCGCACAGGATCAGGGCGAAGCCGTAGAACCAGGGCGCACCGCTGCGATACAACTCGGGCGGTGCCTGCGCCGCGAGGGTCATCACCACCAGGCCCAGGGCCAGGCGCTCGGCCTGGTTGATCACCACCGCCATCGAGTGGCCGGAGGCTGAATACAACACGGTCAGGCCCAGCGCGCAGACGCACAGCAGCAGGATCAGCAAGACCAGGTCGATGTGCAGCACGTCGAGCAGGCGGCGCATCGACGGCTCATCACTGCGACTGGAGGCGAACGGGCTCATGTCAGTTCGGAGTGAGCGTCGACGAAGGGAGGGGCGGGGCGGCCACCGCCGGTGCCGGTGCCGGTGCCGGTGCTGGTGTCGGTGCGGCCGCTGGTGGCGTGGTACCAGGCGGCAGCGGCGCCTTGTACAGCACCTGGCCGAGCAGGTACTGATCCATCACCTGGCGCGCGATGGGCGCCGCGGCCGAGCCGCCGTGTCCGGCATGTTCGGCGATGACGGCCACCGCGATCTGCGGGTTCTCTGCCGGCGCAAAGCCGACGAACAGCGCGTGATCACGCAGGTGATAGGGCGTGTCTTCCAGTTCTCTGGCCTTGAGTTCGTCCTGCGCCATCCCCGCGACTTGGGCGGTGCCGGTCTTGCCGGCCACGCGATACGGCGCGTCCTTGAACACGCGGTTGGCGGTGCCGCGCTGCGAGGCCGTGACCTCGACCATGGAATTGATCACCGTCTCCCAGTCCTGGGCGTGACGATGCGGAATCGGCGGCAGCGCTTCCGGCAGCACCTTGATGCTGGCGCCGGTCAGCGCGTCCTGACTGGCCAGCACGATATGTGGTCGGAAGCCCAGGCCACGCATGGCCATGCGCGCGGTGATCTGGGCGAGCTGGATCGGCGTGGTGGTCATGTAGCCCTGGCCGATACCGATGCTCAGGGTCTCGCCCGGATACCAGGGCTCCTTGCGCGCGCGCAGCTTCCATTCACGCGAAGGCAGCAGCCCGCTTTTCTCCAGCGGCAGGTCGATGTTGGTCGGGTGCCCCAGACCGAACACATTGAGAAAACTGTGGATGCGGTCCACGCCCAGGGTCTGCGCCACCTGATAGAAATAAATGTCGCAGGACTGGATCACGCTGCCGGCCATGTCCAGCCAACCGTGGCCCGTGCGTTTCCAGCAGCGGTACTTGCGCGAAGAACCCGGCAGGCTCATGCCGCCGCTGCAGAATTCTGAATGCCCGGCTTGCAAGGTGTCGTATTCCAGACCCGCCAGGGCCATGAACGGCTTGATGGTCGAGCCCGGCGGATAGGCGCCCTGCAGCGCACGGTTGTAGAGCGGGCGCTTGCGGTCGTCCAACAGCGCCTTGTAGTTCGCGCGGTTGATGCCGCCTACAAACAGCTGCGGATCAAATCCGGGCTTGGATACCAGGGCGATGACATCGCCGTTGCGCGGGTCTATGGCCACCACCGCACCGTCGAGCTCGCCGAGCGCAGTTTCGGCTGCAAGCTGCACCTTGGCGTCCAGGGTCAGGGTCAGATTGCGGCCGGGTGCGCCCTGACGATAGTCCAGCTCACGCAGTGGCCGGCCATAGGCATTGGCCTCGATAATCTTGGCGCCGGGCATGCCGCGCAGCTCGTCCTCATGTGACTTCTCCACGCCGATCTTGCCGATCTGCGTCAGGCCCTGGTACGCCGCGCCCTGTTGCACCTCGTTGATCTTGGCGAACTCCGCCTCGGTGATGCCGCCGACATAGCCGATCACGTGCGCCGCCGCCGCGCCCAGCGGATAGCTGCGTGTAAGCGTGGCGGTGACGTCGGCACCCTCGAATTCGTAGCGATTGAGCTGGAAGCGCGCCACATCCTCCATCGACAGATTCGCGCGCAGCGGCACGCCGCGGTAGCGCGGCGTCTTCGATACGCGATCCTTGAAGCGGGCGATCTCGGCTGCGTCCAGATGCAGCAGCGGGTCGAGCTTGGTCAGCAGCTCGTCCATGTTCTTGACCTGCTCGGGCACGATCTCCAGCACGAAAGCCGGTGTGTTCTGCGCCAGCAGGACGCCATTGCGGTCGGTCATCAGGCCGCGCACCGGCGGCACCGCGGACAGGCGCATGCGGTTTTCGTCGGCGCGGGTGATGTAGTAGTCGCGTTCCACCACCTGCAGGTTGATCAGGCGAAACAGCAGCAGGCCGGTGAGTACCAGGCAGACCAGGGCTGCAATCCAGATGCGCGCGCCGAACATCTGCTTTTCGCGCGGCAGGTTCTTGAGCTTGTCGGTGAGCATGGGCGGGCGCGCCGGGCGCCGCGCATAGCGCGAATCGTCTCTGCCCCTGCCGGACTGCAGCCCGCGGTCATTCATGAGCTAGGACGACGAGCGCCGACGTGAGCCGCCGTTCATCACGGTGTGCACCAGCGGCCAGAACAGGGTGGTCGACAGCGCCGGTAGCCAGCGCAGCCAGAGGTCGGCGCGATGCCGCGACATCTCGTCGATCACCGCCATCAGCAGGCAGTAGCCGAGCCAGGCCGGGATCAACGCGACCGTGGATTGCCACAGCGGAAACAGGATGAACACGCCGCGCATGCGCGCCATGAAGTAGACCAGCAGGACGAAACCCGCTGCATGCTGCCCCAGAACCGTGTTCTGCAGCACATCCATGACGATGCCCAGCGCAAAAGCCGCGATCAGGCTCGGCACGCGTGGCTCGGCCAGGGCCCAGTACACCAGCAGCAGCGGCAGCCACAGCGGCCGCGCGGCGGCGATCACATCCGGCATCGCCACCAGTTGCAGCAGCAGGGCAACCAGCAGACTCAACCAGAATCGGGCGTGGGGTGCGCGCGTCATGGACCCGGCGCAGTCGGCGCCGGGCGGGCGTTAGCGTCTGGCGGCGCTTGCGCTGGGATCGGTGCGGGTGTCGCCGCGGCCGGAGCGGGAGCGGCGGCCGCCGCGGGCGCTGGGGTGACACGCGCCGCTGGCTTGGGTGCCGTCGCCGGGGCGGCAGCAACAGGCGGCGGTGCCTGCTGTGCCTCCACATCAGTGGCTTCGCGTGCCTGAGCCGGATCGATCTGCGGCCGTTCGCTCCACACCAGCAAGGCCTGACGGCCCTGGCCGACGCGGGCCGCGGGCACCGCGATGGCCTCCTTGAAGTGCCCGCCAGGGGTGTGCCGTACCGATTCGACCCGTGCCACCGGATAGCCGGCCGGGAAGCGCCCACCCAGCGAGGACGACACGATCAGGTCGCCCTTCTGGATTTCAGCGTTGGCCGGCAGGAAGGGCAGGCGCAGGCTTTGGCCGGTGCCCTGGCCCAGTGCGATGGCCTGCAGACCGTTGCGATTGATCTCCACCGGGATGCCGTGATCGGGGTCGGTCACCAGCAGGCCAACAGCCGTCGCAGGATTGACCTGCACGACCTGTCCGAGCACGCCGCTGGCGTCGATGATGGCCTGACCGCGATACACGCCGTCACGCGCGCCCTTGTTGAGCGTGATCTGCTGGCGGTAGGGGTCCTGGTTGGCGGCAATGATGTCGGCCACGGCGACGCGGTCGTTGGCGCGCGGCGCGGCGTCCAGCAATTCGCGGATCCGACGATTTTCCGCGTCCAGCGCGGCGTAGCGCCGCATCTGCGCTTCCAGTTGCAGTTGGCGTTTGCGCAGGCCCTGGTTCTCCAGCATCAGGGACTCACGTGATTCCAGATGCACGGCCAGTCCACCGATGCGGTCCGGTACCTCGGACAGCCAGACCACAGGCGTAAGCGCCACGGCCATCCATTCACGCGGGGATTTGATCCGTTCGCCGTCGAGTTCTGCGGCCATCAGACCGCCACAGGCAAGCAGCAGAGCGAGTGTCTTCAGGCCCAGCCCGGGTCCGCGCGGAAACAGGGGACGATGGTGGCTTGCGCCCAGGGTATTCAAAAGCTCGCGCCTTGCGTGGGGACAACAAAATCAGACTGCGCGAAGAGTAGACCTGAGTGGATCCAACCGCAACGTCTTTCCCGCCATTTTCCGATGATAGGTCAGACGTTTGCGGCGGCTATCGAAGGTAAGCTTGGAGCACCGGGCTCTGTGATGAACAATCGACAAGTAGCGTTAATGTCGATTATTGGGGTGGATCACTCCATGGAGTAGAAATCGCCCTGGCGATCCAGCATGTCCAGCACCATGCCGCCGCCGCGGGCGACGCAGGTGAGCGGGTCGTCCGCGATGATCACTGGCAGTCCTGTTTCTTCCGAGATCAGCTTGTCCAGGTCGCGCAGCAGTGCGCCGCCGCCGGTGAGCACGATGCCGCGCTCGGCCACGTCGCTGCCGAGTTCCGGCGGCGTGCGTTCCAGCGCCTGCTTCACGGCTTTCACGATGCCGGCCAGCGGCTCCTGAAGCGCGTCGAGGATCTCGTTGGAGTTCATCGTGAAATTGCGCGGCACGCCGGCCGCGAGATGGCGACCGACGACGTCGATCTCCTGCACCTCGTGGCCCGGAAACGCGGTGCCGATCTCCTGCTTGATACGCTCGGCCGTGGCCTCACCGATCAGCATGTTGTACTGCCGACGCACGTAGGACACGATGGCCTCGTCGAACTTGTCGCCACCGATGCGCGCGCTCTCGGCGTACACGATGCCGTTAAGCGAGATCACCGCGACCTCGCTGGTGCCGCCGCCGATGTCCACCACCATCGAGCCGCGCGCGTCACCAATCGGAATGCCCGCGCCCATGGCCGCGGCGATGGGTTCTTCGATCACCCAGACCTTGCGCGCACCGGCGTTTTCCACCGATTCACGAATCGCGCGACGTTCCACTTGGGTGGAGCCGTAGGGCACGCACACCACCACGCGCGTGATCGGCCGCATCAGGCGGCCCTTCTGCACCTTGCGGATAAAGTGCTGCAGCATTTTTTCCGTGATGGTGTAGTCGGCGATGACGCCGTCGCGCAGCGGGCGGATGGTGGAGATGTTGGTCGGCGTGCGGCCGAGCATCTTCTTGGCCTCGATCCCGACGGCTTCCACCTTCTTGCTGCCGCGTGAATCGGCACGTATCGCCACCACCGACGGCTCGTTGAGCACGATGCCCTCGTCACGCACGTAGACCAGGGTATTGGCGGTGCCGAGGTCAATGGACAAATCGTTGACGAAAAGGCGGCGGACGGCGTCGATCATCGGTGGATGGTCTCGCGGGAGAGGCGTTCTGAAGGAGGTCTGCCAGGAGGCAGTGCGGGCACAGCAGACCCGGGACCGGGTACTATTGAGCGGCGCACATCTTATGGGTCCAGCCGCCGGATGTCTAAGCGGAATCGATCAATAAGGGCGCAATCCGATTCGCCGCATTCGCTTGCCGCGCGCGCAGCATGGTGGGTATTCCGGCCCATGTTCGCGCGCCGCGTGCTCGAGTGGTGACAGCGAGCCGGCCTCCCAGACGTTTTCTCAACCAACGGACGATGCAGATCATGAGTCTGAACGCGGATCAAATCCGCCGCGTTGCGCAGCTTGCGCGGCTGGAACTCCAAGCTGAACAAGTCGAACCCTATGCCGAGCAGTTGTCGCGCATTCTCGACATGGTCGGTCAGTTGACTCAGGCCGATACGGCCGGTGTGCAGCCGATGGCACATCCGCTGGCCATGGTGCAGCGACTGCGTCCTGATGCGGTCACCGAGGTGGATCGTCGTACGGTGTACCAGGCGCATGCACCGGCGGTGCAGGACGGCCTGTTTCTGGTTCCCAAAGTTATCGAGTAACAGTGAGGCGAAAGGAGTGAGGTCGCTCGCTCCGCTCGCTGTGAGGAAAGTCATCGCGTCTCCTCACGCCTCACTCCTTACTCCTCACTTTTTCAAAAAATGCACAGACCAACCCTCAAGCACCTGGCCGCGGGACTGCGTAGCAAGCAGTTTTCCAGTCGTGAGTTGACGCAGCATTTTCTCAAGCGCATCGACGCGCTGGATCCGCAGCTCAACAGCTTCATCACAGTGACGCCGGAGATCGCCCTGCAGCAGGCCGATGCCGCCGATGCCGCGATCCAGTCGGGTAACGCGGGCCTTCTCACCGGGATTCCGTTGGCACAGAAGGACATCTTCTGCACGCAGGGCGTGCGCACCAGCTGCGCCAGCCGCATGCTCGACAAATTCGTCGCGCCCTACGACGCCACCATCGTGAAGAAGCTGCACGGCGACGCCGGTGCGGTGATGCTGGGCAAGTGCAACATGGACGAGTTCGCCATGGGCTCGTCGAATGAAACCAGCTGGTATGGCGCGGTGAAGAATCCCTGGGACGTCACGCGCGTGCCCGGAGGTTCCAGCGGTGGTTCGGTTGCCGCGGTCGCGGCGGGTCTTGCGCCCGTGGCCACTGCCACCGATACCGGCGGTTCGATTCGCCAGCCCGCAGCGCTGACCAATCTCACCGGCATCAAGCCCACGTATGGACGCGTGTCGCGCTTCGGCATGATCGCGTTTGCGTCCAGCCTGGATCAGGCCGGCGTGGTCGCGCGCAGCGCCGAGGACGCCGCCATCGTGCTGCAGGCCATGGCCGGCTTCGATCCGCTGGATTCCACCAGCGTGGATCGCGCTACCGACGATTACCTGGGTCAGCTGGATCAACCCATCAAGGGTCTGCGTATCGGTCTGCCCAAGGAATTTTTTGCCGAAGGCATGGCACCTGCGGTCAAGAGCTGCGTGGAAGCAGCGATCAAAGACTTGAAAACCCTGGGTGCGAGCTTCGTCGAAGTCTCGTTGCCCAACGCGCCGCTATCGGTGCCGACCTACTACGTGGTGGCACCGGCCGAGGCTTCGAGCAATCTGTCGCGCTACGACGGCGTGCGCTACGGCCATCGCAGCGAATCGGCGCGCACTTTGGAAGAGCTGTACAAGAAGAGCCGCGGTGAAGGCTTCGGCGCGGAAGTACAACGCCGCATCATGATCGGCACCTACGTGCTCAGCCACGGCTACTACGATGCCTACTATCTGCAGGCGCAGAAGGTGCGCAAGCTGATCTACGAGGATTTCCGCAAGGCCTATCAGCAATGCGATGTGATCCTCGCGCCCACCGCCACGGATGTGGCGTTCAAGCTCGGTGCCAAATCTGATGATCCGGTGGCGATGTATCTCAACGATATCTACACCATCGCCGCCAATCTCGCCGGCATTCCGGCCATGAGCCTGCCCTGTGGATTTGTTGACGGTCTGCCGGTGGGCATGCAGCTGATGGGTGATTTCTTTGATGAAGGGCGCCTGCTCAACGTGGCGCATCAGTACCAGCAGGCCAAGACCTGGCACCTACAGTTGCCGAAGGGTTTCGAGTGATGGATACAACACAGTGGGAAGCCGTGATCGGGCTGGAAGTGCATTGCCAGCTCATGACCCGATCCAAGATTTTTTCCGGTGCGGCAACCGCCTATGGCGCAGAACCGAACACGCAGGCCGACGCCGTGACCCTGGGTCTGCCCGGCGTGTTGCCGGTGCTGAATCACGAGGCGCTGCAGATGGCGGTCAAGCTGGGCCTGGCGATCAATGCCACGGTGGCGGAACGCAGCGTGTTTGCGCGCAAGCATTATTTTTATCCCGACCTGCCCAAGGGCTATCAGATCTCGCAGTACGAGCTGCCGATTGTCGAGCACGGCTACATGGACATCGAGCTGCCCGGCCCCAAGGGCGCGGAGCCGACGGTCAAGCGCATCGGCATCACGCGCGCGCACATGGAAGAAGACGCCGGCAAGAGCCTGCATGAGGCTTTTGTTGGCGGCACCGGCATCGATCTGAATCGTGCCGGCACGCCGCTGCTGGAAATCGTGTCGGAGCCGGATATTCGCTCGGCGGCAGAAGCCGTCGCGTATCTGAAAAAGCTGCATCAGCTCGTTGTGTACATCGGCATCTGCGACGGCAACATGCAGGAAGGCTCCTTCCGCTGCGACGCCAACGTCTCCGTGCGCCGCAAGGGCGCCGAGAAATTCGGCACGCGCACCGAGACCAAGAACGTCAACTCGTTCCGCTATGTCGAGAAAGCCATCGAATACGAAATCGAGCGGCAGATCGAGGTGATCGAGAGCGGCGGCAAGATCGTCCAGGAGACGCGCTTGTTCGATCCAGGGACGGGTACGACGCGCGCCATGCGCAGCAAGGAAGATGCAAACGACTACCGGTATTTTCCGGACCCCGATCTGTTGCCGGTGGTGGTGGACGCCGAGACGCGCGAACGTATTCGCCTCAGCATGCCGGAGCTGCCGGAGGCCAAGCGCAGCCGCTTCATCGAGCAATACGGTCTCTCGAAGTACGACGCCACCGTGCTCACCGGCGAGTCTGCTCTGGCCGACTACTACGAAACCGTGGTCCGCTTGAGCGGTGCTGATTCCAAGATGTGCTCCAACTGGGTCACCGGTGATCTGCTCGGCGCGCTGAACAAGCTTGGCAAGGACATCAGCGCCTCGCCGATCAATTCGACGATGTTCGCCGGACTGATCCAGCGCATCGCCGACAAGACCATCTCCGGCAAGATCGCCAAGGATGTGTTCGAGGCCATGCTCAATGGGGAGGGCGATGCCGACGGCATCATCAAGGCCAAGGGCTTGGTGCAGATCACCGACGACAGCGCCATTGTCGCGGCGATCGACGCCGTGATGGCGGCGAGTCCCGCCCAGCTCGCGGACTATCGCTCCGGCAAGGACAAGCTGTTCGGCTTCTTTGTCGGTCAGGTGATGAAGGCCATGCAGGGCAAGGCCAATCCGGACGCGCTCAATCGCCTGTTGAAAGAAAAGCTCGCGCCCTGATCTTCCCCCCGCCGCTTGCGCATGAACGTCCTGACGACCTTCGCTTTCGACAACCACGTCGCGCATGGCGCGCTGGTACGCATCCGGCTCGACAAGAGCGAGTTGCTGGAGCACCGGGTGTATGCGCCGGACATGCGCCAGCTGCTGTGCGAGATCATGGCGGCAATGCCGCTGCTGGCCACGCATCTGAACTTCGAGGGGCGGATCAATCTGCAGTTCCAGAGCCTGCCGGAGACGCGCACCATCGCCAAGGCCAAGACACAGCTGCTGGTCGCTCAGGTCGATAACCAGCTGCGTGTGCGTGCCATGGCCAAGGCCGCAGACGATGTGGCAGGCAGCTTTCGCGAGTTGCTTGAGGGCGGCGTGCTGGCCTTGATGGTCGAACCAACGGGTGGGGGCAGTCGCCCAGCGAGTCAGGCGCTGGTGCTGATCGAGGGCGAGCGTCTGCAGGATGCGTTGGAGGCCTACTTCGCCAGGTCCGAACAGCTGCCAACGCTGATTCGGCTGGCGGTGCGCGGCGACGAGCTGGCCGGTTTCATGTTGCAGCGCATGCCGCTGGAATCATCCAAGGGTCGCGACGAGGATTGGGAGCATCTGCGCATCCTGGCTGCAACCCTGACGCGGGAAGAACTGCTGGATACGCCCGACGAACGTTTGCTCATGCAGCTATTCGCAGACGCGCCGCCGCTGCGGCAGTTTGCGCCGCGCCAGGTGCGGGTGGAGTGCAATTGTGATCGCGCAGGAATTTCCCGCCTGCTGATCTCGCTCGGACGCGACGAAGTGGATTCGATCATCGCCGAGCAGAGCCGGGTCAACGTCACCTGCGAATTCTGTGGACGCGACTATCACTTCTCGCCCGCCGAGGCCGCGCAACTGTTCATCGCGGCGGCCGGCGAACCTTCCGAAACACGACACTGAGTCGCTGCGCTTGATCCTGCCGCGCTACCGCATTGCGGACTCGCAGATTCCCCTGGCCGGCAAGGGCCTGTTCGTGGATGAGGCGGTCAGCCGCGGTCGCGTGTTGCTTGCGCCGGACAACATTCATACCGTGTGGCCGGAAGCAAAGCTGCGCACCTATCCAGCCGACTCGGTCGAAGTCCATTCCAGCGTGCGCTGGTTCGAGGATCGCTTCTCGCTCACGCCGGAATGGAGCGACGAGTGCTATGTCAATCATTCATACACGCCGACCGCGCTCTGGCATCTGGGCTTTGTGTTCGCGCTCGCGGAGCTGACGCCGGGCACCGAGGTGACCATGGATTACCGCTATGTCATCGGTGACGGCGAACAGATGCCGTTTTGCGATTCCCTGACCGGGCGGCCCATCGTCGGGCTGCCCTGGCATGAGGTCGTGCATCAGACTGCCCTACAGCTCGCCGCCTTGTTCAAGTCCTGAGCGCGATCAGCGCGACAAGCTGAGATCCAAGTCGGCGGTGCGCAGTTGCAACAGCGGCGACTTCGCGATCTTCATCAGCCGCGCGACCTGCTCCAGTTCCGGCGAGGACAGCAGCGGGTAGTTCGTCTTGATCGGCCCGGCGGCACGCATCTTCTCGATGTCCGCCTGCGGCACGAGCGCGCGCAGGATCGGCTCGTCGTCGTCGCCGTTGGTGCCGTAACGCCGGTGCAGCTCCGCGAGCGTGGGCTGCTCCGGCGGATTGGCGACGATGGTCTTGGCGCGCGGCGCGGCCATGATCTGGTCCAGCACGTTGGCGGCTATCGGCGCGACGGTCTGGCCGTAGTGGCCGGCGGCGTACTGGATCACCTCGTCCCGCACGGTCTCGTAGCGCTTGCCGGTCATGCCGCCCGGCACCTGGTGGCGGATGGCGAGCACGTCGTACTCGTTGTTCTGGTTGACCAGATAACCCGCCGCCTTGCCGACCTTCTCGAAGTGATCGGCCACCGGCTTGAAGCAGCTGGTATCGAGCGCGTGCGTGTGGCCCATCAGCTCGATGTTGTGCGCCATGATTTCGGTCGAGGGCACCGACGGCCCGTTCGCCAGCGGCCGGCTCGCGTTGCTGCGCATGCCGCCGCGAATCTTCGCGCGTGGCATGGCCTGCGTGAGCAGGTCCAGCCCGGCCCAGGGATCTTCCTTGCAGGTGCGGATCAGCACCTCGAACATCGAGGAGCCCTCTTCGGGCGCCAAGTTTGGTGTAGATGTATCCAGATTATGTGACTGGATTGTCCTACAAAACCAAGCGCCGAGATCAGACCCCGAACCGTCGACGAATCAGAGCGAACAGCTTGCAGCCGAACGGGCTCAGCCCGCCACCGAACTCCGGACGGCGTGGACGAAGCCATAGAGACCCAGGCCGAGCAGCCCGCAGAAGATCAGGATGGCGCCGATGATCGCGCCGGTGCTCGCGTCAGCGACGCTGCTGCCGCGCTTGCTCACGCCGCGCACGCCGACCGCCGCAGCCAGCACCGCGCCCAGAATCTGAAACGAGTTGAGACGCGGCGTCGGTGCGGGCGATTTCGCTTCGGGTGCGTTCACGGCAATCAGCGCGGTGCGGGACTCTAGTATCGCCCCGCGCCCGTCGTCCGTGGCGGAGCGCGCTCCTCAGGCGGCCTTACGCAGCCGCAGTTGCGCGGATGTGGACTCATAGCGCAGAGCCGGATCATCCAGCGAGGCCAGCGCCAAGCCCAGCCGTTCCAGCACGTAGTTCTGCGTGAATTTCCACGGCGCGTTTGCGCCCTGCTTGGGGAACAGCCCCACCGCGCGCTGCACATAGCCGGAGGACAAATCCAGCAGCGGCAGTTCCGGCATGTTCGGGTCGGTGACGGTGGGCACGACCTGCGCCGCGTCGCGTCGGTCCATGTGCGCGATCAGGCGGCTCACCCAGCGCGATACCAAGTCCGCGCGCAGGGTCCACGAGGCATTGGTGTAGCCGACGCAGGCGGCGAGGTTCGGCACGCCGCTGAGCATCATGCCGCGGTAGCTATAGCGCTTGCCTGTCTCCACCTTCTCGCCATCGACGCTGAGCTGGATACCACCCCGGGCGATCAGTTCAAGACCCGTGGCGCTGACAATGATGTCGGCTTCCAGCTTATCGCCGGACTTGAGGCGAATGCCGTCGGCCTCGAAGCATTCGATCTGGTCGGTGACGATGGACGCGCGGCCCTTGCGGATGGACTTGAACAGGTCGCGGTTCGGCACCAGGCACATGCGCTGTTCCCAGGGGTTGTAGCGCGGCTTGAAGTGCGTATCGACGTCGAAGCCGTCCGGCAAGGATTCCGCCGCGTGCTGGCGCAGGTATTTCTTCGCCAGCCCCGGCTGCTTGCGGCAGAACTGGTACAGGACCATGGACAGGCCCACGTTCTTCCAGCGGATCAGGTCATGCGCGAGTTGTTCGGGCAGCACGTCGCGCAGCCTGTTCGCGAGCTTGTCCTCCGCCGGCAGCGACAGCACATAGCTCGGCGAGCGCTGCAGCATGGTGACGTGCGCGGCCTGGTCAGCCATCGACGGCACGAGTGTGACGGCCGTTGCACCGCTACCGATGATCACCACGCGCTTGCCGTTGTAGTCCAGGTTCTCCGGCCAGTGCTGCGGGTGGATCAGCTGGCCTTCGAAGCTGTCCTGCCCAGGGAAGCTCGGCATGTAGCCGCGGTCGTAGCGGTAGTAGCCGCTGCACAGGTAGAAGAAATTGCAGGTCATTTGCTTGCGCTGGCCGCTCGCGCCTTGCGCAATCTCCACCGTCCACTGCGCGTCCTCGCTCGACCAGCTCGCGCTGATGACCTTGTGCTCGTAGCGGATATTGCGGTCGATGCCGAACTCGCTGGCCGTGTCCTTCAGGTACTTGAGGATGGAAGGACCATCGGCAATCGCCTTGGCCTCCTTCCACGGGCGAAACGCGAAGCCCAGGGTGAACATGTCGGAGTCCGAGCGGATGCCGGGATAGCGGAACAGATCCCAGGTGCCGCCAATGGAGTTGCGGCCCTCCAGAATCGCGTAGCGCTTGTTCGGGTTGTCCTTCTGCAGATAGTAGGCCGCGCCGATGCCCGAAATGCCCGCGCCCACAATCAGCACATCCAGATGCTCTACCGACATACACCCTCCGCTTCGTTCGAACCGATGCGGGCGAGCCTAAGACTCCAGGCATTGCGCTGCCCGCGATAGGGACGAATCTCCTACTTCAGACGACGCAGGTCCGTGGCCCTGCGGACAGGGCCGCTGTCCGCAGGGCCGCGAGAAATGCGGATTGTCAGCTCACGGCGCGGTCGCGGCCTTCCCAGAACGGCTCGCGCAACTCGGTCTTGAGCACATTGCCGGCGCCGGAAATCGGCAGCGCCTCGCGCACGTCAATGCTGTGCGGGCATTTGCAGCCGGCGATCAGGGGCTTGCAGTGCGCGTACAACTCATCCTGCGCCAAGGTCGCACCGGGCTTGAGCACCACGGCGGCATGGACCTGTTCACCCATCTCGGCGTCGGGAATGCCGATCACCGCGCTGGCCGCGACGGCGGCGTGCTTGGCAATCGCGTTCTCCACTTCGACCGAATAGATGTTCTCGCCGCCGGAGATGATCATGTCCTTGAGACGATCAACGATGAACACATAGCCGTCGGCGTCCATCATTCCCAGGTCGCCGGTGTGCATCCAGCCGTTCTTGAGCGCGGCGGTGGTGCCGCCGGTGTAGAAAATGCCGAGCGAATCCTGCGGTGAATACACGATCTCCGGCGCGCTCCAGCGGAAATTTGCCGGGTTCATCTCCGCGCCGATCCAGGCCAGCGCGAGATAGGACTACCGATAGCGATCCGAGTTGAGCGACAGGATGCAGACGCAGTCGCCGCGCTTGATCCGGTGCTGACTCAAGCCGCCGGCGAGCTTCGCCACGCGCTCGTGCAACTGACGGAAGGCCTGGATGCGCGTGCCGCAGACGGTGGCGACCGCATCCGGCTTCTGCTGAACCGCGCGGTGCAGACCCTGGGTGAACTGCATGACTCGGCTGCTGTTGGTTTACGTGTGGACGCGCGCCGCGATCCAGGCCAGCAGGTCCGCGTAAACGCGATCGCGGTCGGCCGGAGGCTCGTTGAAAATTTCGTGGTAATAGCCCTCGTAGAGCTTGAGGGTCTTGTCCTTCGCCCCTGCCTCGTCGTGAATGCGCTTGCCACCCGCGACTAGCGCGAGCGCGTCGGCGGTGCCGTGCATCACCAGCAAGGGCAGGCTGAGTGCGGAGTAGGTTGCCGGCAGCCATGCGATGCGGTCGAGCAATTCGACCAGGGTGCGCGCGGGTATCGGCGTGCGCGAGTTGAGCGGGTCCTCGTTGTACTTGCGTACCTCGTCCGGATCGCGAGACACGGTGCCGCCGTCGATGGGCAGAAAGGGCTTCTTCGGCGAGAACAGCGAGAACAGGCGCGCCAGGAACACAATTTTGAACGGAATCGGGTTCAACTGGACTGCTGCGCCGGACAGGATCAGCCCACGCAGCCGACCCTGAAATTTCAGGGCGTAGCTCAGGGAGATCGCACCGCCCAGGCTGTGGCCGATCAGGAAAGGTTTGCCAGCGCCGGGCTGCTGCTCGGTGGCAAGCAGGACGAGCTGATCGAGATCGCTGACGGTGAAATCGAACTTCTCGATGTACGCGCGCTCGCCTTCCGACTTACCGTGACCTCGATGGTCGATCGCGTACACCGCATAGCCCTGATCGACCAGCACCTTGGCGACGCGCGCGTAGCGCCCGCTGTGCTCGGCCACGCCGTGCGCGATCACCACCAGCGCCCTGGGCTTGCCGGACGGCAACCAGGCCTGCCAGTAGATCGATAGATTGTTCTGGCCTTTGAATCGACCTTCACGTGGCTGCATGTCAGTGGCTTCCGGGTAAATTAGGGATCTCGGGGCAGGCGTGCGGGGCGCCATCCACGCGCTTGTGCAGAGGGTTCATGCCGTGGCTCTCGCGACGGTTCGGGACTGGGCTTGCATCAAAATTCTCCTTCATCACATCGACGGCACGCGCCCGCTGCGGGCGTGCTTCTTCACGCTCAGATTGCCGCAAGACGCGGCGCAAACCGACCCGACCCATGTCGGGGTGAATGAGCGTCCGTGCGGTAGCATCGCAC
The DNA here is from genome assembly GCA_052387335.1 of Panacagrimonas sp. Classification (GTDB taxonomy): domain Bacteria; phylum Pseudomonadota; class Gammaproteobacteria; order Nevskiales; family Nevskiaceae; genus Panacagrimonas. The sequence continues at coordinate 28,082 of JBQTJH010000086.1, forward strand.
GATGAATACGCCCATCCCCGAGTTTGAAGCCGTCCGCCTCGTTGCCGACGGCCCCATCGCCCGGCTCAGCTTCAACCGGCCGGACCAGGCCAACGCCTTCAACCATGCGATGTGGGAAGAACTGCCGCGCGCGCTGGAATGGATCAGCACGCAGCGCGCCCTGCGCGTGGTGCTGCTCAGCGGCGAGGGCAAGCACTTCACCGGCGGCATCGACCTGTCGGTGGTGGGCTGGCTGATGGGTTTGACCGCTGATCCGCAGCGCGCCACGCGCGGACGCGAGGACGTGCTGGCCTTCATCGAAAAGGCGCAGCACGCGTTCAACGCGCTGGAACGCTGCCCGGTGCCGGTGATCGCAGCGATCCACGGTGCCTGCATCGGCGCCGGCGTGGACCTGATCGCGGCCTGTGATCTGCGCCTGTGTTCGGCCGACGCGAAGTTCTGCGTCAAGGAAGTGGACCTGGCTGTGGTACCGGACGTGGGCACCTTGCAGCGCCTGAGCCATGTCATCGGTTATTCCGCGACCGCGGAGCTGAGCTATAGCGCCGAGACTTTCGATGCGCAGCGCGCGCTTGCGCTCAGACTCGTGTCGCGCGTCTGCGAGAGCAAGGACGCGCTGCTGGAAGCGGCATCGCAACTCGCGCAGGACATCGCGTCCAAGCCGCCGACCACGGTGCGCGGCATCAAGCGCAATCTGCTGTGGTCGCGCGATCACAGCGTGCAGGACGGCCTGGCCTTCGTCGCCACCTGGAACGCGGCGATGCTGGTGGGTGAGGATTTGCGTGAGGCGCTGGCCGCGGCGCAGCAGAAGCGCAAAGGGATTTATCCGGACTGAATCTGCGCTGCACGTCGCGCCTGCAAAGGCGTGGTCCCGGTCCATTTGCCGAAGGCGCGCGTGAACGCGCTCTGTTCGGAATAACCCAGCAGCAGGGCAATCTCCGCCAGGCTCATACCCGGATCGGCCAGGTGCTGTTCCGCCAGCCGGCGGCGCGTGTCATCACGCAGCTTGCGGAAACCCAGCCCCAGTGTGTCCAGACGACGATGCAGGGTGCGCGGCGAGGTGTGCAACGCGCTGGCGACGCGCTCCAGGCTGATCTCACCTTCGCGTGCATTGGCGGCCACGGCGCGCCGCACCGCCTGCTCCAGATCACCGGCCTCGGGTAGATCGGCGAGCAGCGATTCGGCCTGTTGTTCCAGCAGGCTCAGCAGGCCTGCGTCGGGTTGTCGCAGCGGGTTGGCCAGCAGCGACAAGGGCAGGCGCACACGCGTCGCCGATTGTTCGAACAGCACTTCGCCGCCGAAGTAGCGCCGATACGGGTCCAGCGATGCAGGCGGGTCGTTGACGAAGTGCACCGCCTCAATGGCGGCCGCATCGCCGGTCACGTCGCGCGCAAACTGCACCAGCGCCGTGATCGCGGTCTCGTCCACCAGTCGGCCGGGGCGACCGTTTTCCGTGCCCCATTCCAGGGTCACGGTGCTGCCAGCCGTGTGCAGCTGCATGGGGCTGACGTCGTAGACCAGGCGCTGATAGTGATGCAGGCGCGTCAGCGCCGCGCCCAAAGTGCCGCAGGCCAGCAGCACATAGCCCATGACGCCGAAATGCTGCGGCGTGACGGTCTGACCCAGATGCAGACCCAGATCCGGATCGTGCAAGTGCGCCGCCGCCGTCTGCAGATGCCGACGCCAGCGTTCCACCGGATAGCGGCCGGGCGCCGGACCCGTGGGCCTAGGTGCGGCCTCGCCCAGCAAGGACTCGGCGTCGACGCCGCGCGCCCCCAGGTACTGAAACAGCAGTCGCACATAGGTGCTGGGCACTACGCCGTGGGCGGGTTCGGCTGAGCGGCGAGGGACGGTCATGGCGAGAAGTGTCAAAAACACGGCCACGCAGGTCAATCCCGTCCATCGCGCTGCGCCCAAGATGCGGCCATACAACAAGAGGAGCGCGGCGCATGGACGGTCTGATGCAAACGGCGATGCAGATGCTGGGGCCGGACGTGGACTGGAAGCAGGTGCTGCTGATCGGTATGTCGCCGATCTTCCTGATTGCGTTTGCCATCGAATACCAGGTGATGCGCCGCGGCGGCCGCGAGTCCTTCGCCCGGAATTTTGATTGGCGCGACATCTTCGCCAACCTCACCCTGGGTGGCGCCTACCAGGTGTTCGAACTGGGCGCGCACCTTCTCATCACCGGCGTGGCCACGGCCTGGATCTACCAGCACCGCCTGTTCGACGTGCCGGTCAACGCCTGGACGATCGTGCCGATCTTCATCGGCGTGGAGTTCTGCTACTACTGGTTTCATCGCAGCAGCCACCGCGTGCGCTGGTTCTGGAGTGCGCACGTCGTGCATCACAGCAGCGAGCGCATGAACTTCACCACCGCGATGCGCCAGAGCCTGCTGTATTCGATCACCGGCTGGTGGCTGTTCTTCTGCCCGCTGATCTTCCTGGGTGTGCCGCCTGCGGTGGTGTTCTTCCTGTACGCGGTGGACCTGAGCTACCAGTATTTCGTGCACACCGAGAGCGTCGGCAAATTTCCGCGCTGGTTCGAGTACGCGTTCGACACGCCTTCGAATCATCGCGTGCATCACGGTCGCAATCCGCAGTACATCGACAAGAATTACGGCGGCGTGATGATCCTGTTTGATCGCTGGTTCGGCACGTACGAAGAAGAGCATGAGAAAGTGGAATACGGCATCGCCGTGCGCCAGCCCAAGAGTGCCAACCTGTTCGTGCTCAACTTCCACGAGTTTGTCGACATGTGGCGCGACGTGTTCACCTCGGGCTCGCTAGTCCAGCGGCTCAAGCACCTGGTGATGCCGCCCGAATGGGCGCGGCCTGGCACGCGCGACTACTGCGACAAGCTGCCGCCGTCGGCCACCAACATCGTGCCGTTGCAAGCGAACGGGTGTAGTTGATCAAGGCGCCCTTGGTCGCGGTATAGGTGTGGGCATTGGGCACGCCCATCATTCCGTAGATCGAGGCGTCATTGACGATCACGCCGGATTTGCGCGGACGCCTGTGGAACGGCGCGGCGCGACACAAGTAGAACACCGAATCCAGATTGATGCTCATCACCTCGCGCAGGCCTCGGGCGTGGTGGTGGTTTGGTTCATGGTGTCCGGACTCTTGTCGGCCCAGCTGTAGCCGACGCCGGCAGCGTTGACCAGGATGTCGACATGACCGCAGGCGGCGAGCGCGGCTGCAAACGCGCGCTCGGCCTGATCAGGCTTGGACAGATCCGCCGCTGCATACGCAGCCTTGCCACCGGCGGCGATGATTTCGGCCACTACGGCTTCGCGCTTGGATGCCGCGCGCGACACGCAAAACACCTGCGCGCCTTCGCGGGCGTAGAGTTTGGCGGTGGCCTTGCCAATGCCGTCGCCGGCGCCAGTGATCAACGCGATCTTGCCTGAGACTCGACCCATGTCCTGCCTCCGAAGTCCTGTGCGGCATCTGTGAGCGCGCTCATAGAGCGAGTAGATTGTGCTTCGAGCGTAGGACAATATTGCCCGACCAACATCAGGTGTGACGTGGCCAAGAAGACGGCGACCAGAAACGCGGAGACGGTTAGCAAGAAGCCGGTGCAGGTGCGATCCCGCGCGTCTGCTGACACGCACAGCGTCGTCGCGCACGGTCCCAGTTCACCCGATCAGGTGGTGGATGCAATCAAGCAGGGCATCGTGCTGGGACGTGTCGTGCCGGGGCAGCGCCTGATCGAAGCCGACATGACGCGTGATCATCGCGTCAGCCGCGGTCCGGTACGCGAGGCGCTCAAGCGCCTGGCAGCTGAAGGCGTGGTGACGCTCAGCCGCCACCGCGGCGCGTACATCCGCCTGCTGACTCGGCGCGAGGTCATCGAACTGCTGCACGTGGTACAGGTGCTGATCAGCCTGGGTGTGCGCCTGGCTTCGCTCAACATGAAGCCGGTGGAAAATCGCGCGCGACTCAAGCTCGCGTTTGATCGACTGAGCGAACACGGACCCATCGGCGATCACGGTCTGCAGTCCATGGATCGCAACGGTTTCTACGAGACGATTTTTGCGATCTCCGGAAATCGCGAACTGGCACGTCTGTACCCGGTGGTGCTGGTGCAGATCCTGCGCATGCAGGTGTATTCTTATCTGTCGGTGGCGGATCGCAAGCAGCAGTTTGCCGACTACAAGGTCTTGTACGACGCCATTCGCGCCGGCAAGAGCCTGGAAGCTTCGCGCCGCGTGACCAGCCATGTGCGACGCAGTCGCATGCAGATCCGCAAGATGCCCGACCAGGCCTTTGCTGCCGAATAGTGGGTAGCGGGTCACCATCACCCGAGGAGGATCATGAACACGCCGATCAATGATCGTTTCGATTTCGAGTCGCGCAGCGTCAAGGTGCTGGGCTCCCGGCTGCATTACATCGAGTCCGGACCGGCCGACGCAGACCCGGTGTTGTTCCTTCATGGAAATCCGACTTCGGCTTACTTGTGGCGCAACATCATCCCGCACGTGGCGGGCAGGGCGCGCTGCATCGCCCCCGACCTGATCGGCTTCGGCCAGTCGGACAAGCCGGATATTGGCTACCGCTTCGAGGATCACGTGCGGTATATCGACGCTTTCATCGAGGCGCTCGGCTTGCGCACGCTCAGCCTGGTGATTCACGACTGGGGTTCGGCTATTGGTTTGAACTGGGCACGTCGGCATCCCGAGCGCGTACGCGGGATCGCGATGATGGAATTCATTTCGCCGGTGAAATCCTGGAATGACTGGCCAGAGGCGATCCGGCCTTTGTTCCAGGCGTTCCGGACGCCGGGCGCGGGCGAAGAACTGGTTCTTGATCAGAACGTGTTCATCGAGGAGGTGCTGCCGGGCGCGGTGGCGCGCGGTCTGACCGAGGCCGAGATGCAGCACTACCGCGTACCCTTCGGCACGCGGGAGTCGCGTAAGCCCATGCTGAGTTTTCCGCGCGATCTGCCCATCGAGAATCAACCGCCTGATGTCGTCGCCACGGTGCAGGCGTATATGGACTGGCTCAGTGTCAGCCCCGTGCCCAAGCTCTTGTTCTGGGGGACGCCCGGCATCCTGGTAACGCCGAAGGATGCAGCGCGCTATGTCGCGACACTGCCCAATCTACAGAGCGTGGATATCGGTCCGGGCCTGCACTACCTGCAGGAAGACAACCCGGATCTGATCGGCCAGCGAATCGCGACCTGGCATGCAGAATTGAACGCCTGAGCCCATCGGCTCAGGGTGATGAACGCTGCGGGTTGCGCATCAGATCCCATAGCGTGTTGGCGCCGGGCTGCACGGTGCTGGGCTCTGCGGATGGCAGGCCGGCGGCGCGCTCCGCCGACAGGCGCGTGAGGTTCATCAGCACCTGAATCTCTTGCAGCATCGCCGCCCGATACTGCTCCACCGCTGCACGCTGCGGCGCTGATGCGATCTGCGAGGAATCTCCAACGCCAGATAGTGCCGCCTGGGCTTCGGCCACCAGCCCGCGGCGCTGCGTCTTCCAGTCGGTGAACAGCGCTCGGAACGAGGCTAGCTCCTGTTCCTTGATCTCCTGAATGCGTGCAAGGTCGGCGTCTGAGGTTCTTTTGCGCAGGCCGGCATAGCGCCCGGATAGCCAGTTCGCGCGCGAGCCCAGCGCAGCGGCGGGCGCTTGGTCGCCACTATTGGCCGCGACATAGGCCTGATACAGATCGACCGCGATTTGCACGGCCGCAGCATCCGGTGCAGGTACGTTCGCAAGCGACTGCGTGGTCGCAGCTTTCAGGCGCGCGTCCAGCGCGGCCAGCTGTGGCGTCACGACCCGGCCCTCGCGCACCCAGGCCTGCGCGCTGGCGGCATTGGTCGGTGGCGCCGGCGCGGCGTCGAACAGATCAAGCAGTGAATCCGCTGAGGCTGGCGCCGCGAGCAGCAGGCTGCTCAGCGCCACCGCTTGCAGCCATCGATAAATACGCATGCGCCGGCTCCGACCGATAGTCCGGACAATACGAAGCGCGAAACGTGCCATACGGGATCGACGCAGAACGCGCGGCCTGAGTCGGGTGCGGTCTATATCGAGGCAGTTTCTCGCCCTGTCACATCGCGCTTATGCACCATCACGGCGCGGTGAGCGGACCGCGCGCTATTCCGGGCGCTTGAACGCTTTGGCGGCCGACAAGGACGCGAGCGCCTCCAGCGCCAAGCCCGTGTGCAGGTCGTGGGCCATGGCGCGCTTGATCGGCCGCGTCAGCACATGGCGTGTGTTGCGCAACAGCACCGGGTTGCGCGTCGCCAGATCGGCGGCCAGTTCGTAGGCGCGCGGCAATAATTGTTCGCACGAAAGCACCTCGCCGACGATGCCAAGCTGCAGCGCCTCGGCAGCACCAATCTTCTGCCCGGTCAGCAAGAAATAGCGCCCGCGATTCGGCCCCAGCAGCAGCGGCCAGATCACCTGCATGCCATCGCCCGGCACCAGCCCGCCGGGAAAATGCGGCGCGTCCTGGAAGTAGGCGGTGTCGGCGGCCAGCACGATGTCGCACAACACGGCCAGTTCTGAGTGCACCACGGTCGGACCATTCACTGCCGCGATCATCGGCACTTCAATGTCGAGCATCTGATTGATCAGACGATTGCCGGCCCAGATGATGTGATCCCAGACCTCGGCGGAGTATTCGCCCTTGGCCAGGCCGCCGATGCCGAAACCGGCGGGCAAGGTGGTGAACGCATCGCCCGTGCCGGTGATGACGACAACACGGTTGTCGCGGTCCGCCGCGATGCAGGAAAACAGCTCGCCCAGTTCGTCATGCGGCAGCGCGCCCCAGTACAGCGACCCGCCGCGAGAGTGCATGCGTACCGTGAGCACACCGGCGTCGTCGCGCGTCACCGCCAGGGTCTTGAAGCGGTGCCGGTAGTCGGCGAGCTTCAAGACAGTACCCCGTTCTTGCCGAGCCCACCGGGACTCGCCAGCGGCGCGGCCGCGGCGATGCCCGGCCAGGCCGAGGGATCGAGATAGCTGTGGTCGTGCACGATCTTGCCGTTGCGGATGGTGAAGATGACGCATAGCGGCGAGAAGAAGGCCGGCCGCGCGTCGTCAAGAATCGCCGCTTCGATCACCAAGGTCTCTGTATTACAGATCAGCGCGCGGTCGATGCGCATGCGTCGCTGCGGCGCTGCCTTGAGGATGGCCAGTTCCACGGCGAGAAACGGATCCTTGCCGTGAATCTTGCCACCGGTCATGTAGAGATCGACGTCGTGCGCGTACACGTCCAGCATCAGCTTCTCGACGTCGTAGTTGTAGGTGTGCTCGTAGCGCTTGACCACTTCGAGCAGGCTGCGCTCGTGTGCGTCACGGGGTTGCCAGCCGTAGATGCTGTCCGGTGTACTTGCGTGTGCGTTCATGCTGCGTCCTCCAGTCTGAGCGTCTTGAGCGTGCGCCAGTATCGATGTCAAGCCTTGCTGCCGCGATGATGCCACTGAGCCTCACATAAGGCCGATTGCCACGTTCGAATTCAGCCCGCAGGTGCTTCAAACCCGCCGCCGCCTTGAAGACTTCATGGCCCAGCACATCTACCCCAATGAACGGCGCTATTACCTCGAGTCCGAGCAGCTCGGACCCTGGGGCGTGCAGCCGGTGGTGGAACAACTCAAGGCGCTCGCGCGCGAAGCCGGTCTGTGGAATCTGTTCTACACCCACGACAGCGGATTCAATAATCTGGACTACGCGCCGCTGTGCGAAGTCATGGGCCGGTCGCTGCTGGCGCCCGAGGTGTTCAATTGCTCGGCGCCGGACACCGGCAACATGGAGACGATCGCCAAGTACGGCACACCCGCGCAACAGGCGCGCTGGCTCAAGCCGCTGCTCGCCGGCGAGATTCGTTCTGCGTTCGCCATGACCGAGCCGGACGTCGCGTCCTCGGACGCCACCAACATCGGCAGCGTGATCCGCCGCGAAGGCGATGAGTACGTCATCAACGGCCGCAAGTGGTACACCACCGGCGCCACCGATCCGCGCTGCCAGATCATCATCTTCCTGGGCAAGACCGATCCGGATGCCACCGATCGACATCGTCAGCAGTCGATGATCCTGGTGCCGAAGGACACACCCGGAGTGCGCGTGCTGCGGCCGCTGCCGGTGTTCGGCTTCTACGGTGTGCCAGATCGGGCCTCGGAAGTCGTGTTCGACAATGTCCGCGTGCCGGTGGAGAACATGCTGCTCGGCGAGGGTCGCGGTTTCGAGATCGCGCAGGGCCGCTTGGGTCCCGGACGTATTCATCACTGCATGCGCCTGATCGGCCTGTGCGAGCGCGTGCTGGAACGCATGTGCCGGCGTGCCGTTCAGCGCACGAGGTTCGGACGCGCGGTGGCGCAGCAGACGGTGACCCTGGAGCGCATCGCCGAGGCGCGAATCATGATTGAGCAGACGCGCCTGCTCACGCTCAAGGCGGCGTGGATGATGGACACGGTCGGCAACAAGGTGGCCAAGGCCGAGATCGCGATGATCAAGGTTGCTGCTCCCACCGTGGCCTGCCAGATTGTCGATTGGGCGATGCAGGCCTTTGGCGGCGGCACCGGCAACGAATATTTTCTGCCGGCCGCGTACGCCATGGCGCGCGCCCTGCGTCTGGCCGACGGCCCGGACGAGGTGCATCGCAACCAGCTCGGCAAGATGGAGATTGCGCGCCACGCCACCACCGACGCCGCGCGCAGCGGCTGCGAGGCCGAGGTGCTGTCACGTGACACGGTGGAGCGTGAATACGCGCATCATCGGCCGGGCGAGATAGGTTACCTTTGGTAGAACGACGTAAAGGATCGCTCGAATGACGGTAGTGAAAAATGTCGTCGATGCCACCCGGTTCAATGCGCAGATCGAGATGCCGTTCGAACTTCGGGTCGATGACGTGCGGCAGGCGATGCAGGACGTCTACGACTTCTTCTACGACGTCAATACGGGCCTGGTACACAAAGGCCTCGAAAGACTCGACGACCTGCTGCGGCCTGCAATCATGTCAGGAGTCCTTTCAGACATGCTGACCGCGAGCTTAGCGAAGCACTCACGAACCTTGGTCGTGAACGCTTACTTCAACGGGCATCCGGACCTGGTGGTGCGCGGTCGTTACGCCAACAACGCTGTGAAGGCCGGCGAATCGGGCGTGGAAATCAAGACCACGCGCAAGGCTGGCGGCGCGGTGGACACGCACGGAGCACGTGAACAGTGGATGTGCGTGTTTGTTTACGCTGTAGATAACGAGTCTGAACCTGCGACGGCCCGCCAACCATTGAGCTTCACCGAGGTCTATCTGGGCTATGTGACGGTGGATGATTTTCGCAAGAACGCGCGCGGAGAACTCGGTACGCGCACGGCGACTTTGCATGCACAGGGTATTGCGAAGCTCAGGACGAGTTGGGTTTACAAGGTTTGACGCCAAGGCTCAGCTCATCGCCGTCTTGATCGCCGCCAGACGGGGCAAGGCCTCGCACCCCAGCTTGAAATATTGCGGGTCGCGTTCCACCCCCTTGCTGTCGTAGCCGATTGCCTCTGCCGCCGCTAGGGTCGATGCCGATCCGGCGAAGGGGTCCAGAACAACGCCGGTGCCGAGCGGCAGCACGCCGCGAACGAGGCGGCGCAGAAAATCCTGCGGCTTCAAGCTGGGATGCTGCGCCAGACGACGTTCCGTCGCCCGCGTGGGCGAAGACTCGATCACATCGCCGAACGGCCGATCAGCGGATATACGCCGAAAGCCGCCCGTACCCCAACGCCGCAGATTGTCCTGTACGCGGCCGGTAAGAGGCTTGCGGAAAATCAGCCAAGGCTCCCACATCGAGCGCGGCATTACGCTGACCCCGGAGAATTCCACATGCGCCGCTTTAGGGCGATCACCGCCGCGCATGGTCATTACTAGCCGCACGATTTCGCCGCGACGCTCCAGGCCAGCACGCGCCAGTGCGCCAGAAACCAGATACGACAGCAGCGGATTACTGGCCACGACGACGTTCGCCCCCGGCACCAATACACGAACCAGACTGCGGCCCCAGGCGAGGAAGAATTGATCGAGCGCATCGAGATCAGTCGGCCTCAGCACAGTGAAGCGCGGCAGCGGAGCGCGCTTGGCACCGTCGAAACTCGGTGGAATACGCCACACACCGCCGCGTCCCTGTCTGAGCTTGCTTTGCTCAAGGTCGGAATATTCGATCAGACCGTATGGTGGGTCCGTGACCACCGCGTGGATCGAGTTCGCGGGCTGCCGATCAAGCCAGAGATTGCAGTCGTCGAGAGTCAGCGCGGCGCGCCCATAGTTGAAGGTCTTCGGTTCAGCAGCGCGAGCGTTCGCGACCGAGACGGACGGGATCGAATCGAGGCCATTGAGCACGTAGTGCGCGCGATCCATGCGCATGAACAGCTCGGGTGTATTGAGTCGCAGGTACGAACGTACGGAGGAGGGTGGGACGTCGCCGATCAGCCGCGACACCTCTTTGGTGATCTGTTGCACGCTGGCCCCTGCGCGTCGTCCATCGAGTACCTCGACGATGGCATCCCGAACTTGTCCTGGTGAACGTCGCATCGTGGCTCTCTCCTGACTGAAAAGAGTATAGACGTCCAGACGTCAGAACAGAAACTTTTTTGGCCGCGCGATAGTTCTACGCGATTGTAGAACAATGTATTTCAAGCTCTAGCGCTTCAGTGCGCGCCCTCGTGCAGCCTGCGCGTCCGGATGGGCGTGCGTTGCGTAATGGGCCCGGTGTAACGTGCGCCGCCATGACGCCTGTCCAAGCCTTCCTGTTCACTGTTCTGATCGTCGTCTCGGCCAAGACCTTGGCCTGGGGGGTGCAGTTGCGCACGCGCAACGGCGGCCTGGTCGATGCGGTGTGGGCGTTCACGCTCGGTGGCCTGGCGGTGTTCTACGCCGCGGTCGGTGATGCGCCCCTGATCGTGCGCGTCGCGGTGGCGATCATGGGTGGCCTCTGGGGCATACGCCTGGGCGCGCATCTGTTCGTGCGCAACTGGAATCAGCCCGAGGACTGGCGCTACGCGCGATTCCGTCAGCAATGGGGTGCGCGCGCTGACTTCAACATGTTCTGGTTCTTCCAGTTCCAGAATATTTTCACCCTGTTGCTGTCGGCCTCGGCGTTCTTGCCGCTGGTCTATCGGAATGGTGTTCCGCCCTTCGCGTGCCTGATCCTGGCCATCGCCATCTGGCTGCTGTCGGTGTTCGGCGAGGGCGTGGCCGACGCGCAGATGGAACGCTTCCGTGCTGACCCGGCCAACCGCGGCAAGGTCTGCGACCGCGGCCTGTGGCGCTGGTCGCGTCATCCAAATTATTTTTTTGAGTGCCTGCACTGGCTGGCCTATCTGCCGCTGGCCTGGGGTTCTCCGCTGTGGTGGACCACCCTGGGCGCGCCGCTGGTGATGGCTTTTCTGCTGATGAAGATGTCCGGCGTGCCGCTGCTGGAGGCCGAGATGATGCAGCGCAAGGCCGGCTATGCCGAGTACGTGCGCCGGACCTCCGCTCTGATCCCCTGGCCGCCGCGCGCCTGAGCGCGGTGGCGCCGATGTATTCGTTGTTGACCTTGTTTATTCATGAGCCTGATTGAACTCTGCGAACGCGGCCTGATTCCTGATCGCCTGACCCGCATGGGGATGCGGGCGCTGATTGCCAAACGCCTCAGCGACGAGGCCAACGACGACGGCGAGGTGCGCTCGCGCCGCTTCAACGAATTCCTGCAGGAACTGCGCGACAGCCCCATCGCCATCGATACCTCGGCCGCCAACGAGCAGCATTACGAGGTGCCGGCAGAATTCTTTCATCGACATCTCGGGTCCAAGCTCAAGTACTCCTGCTGCCTGTATCCGGCCGGCAACGAGACCCTGGACAAGGCCGAGGACCTGATGCTGACGCATTACGCCGAGCGGCTGGGCGTGGGCGAGAACATGCGCATCCTCGACGTCGGCTGCGGCTGGGGGTCGGTGTCGCTATGGCTGGCCGAGAAGTTCAAGCACAGCCAGATCGTGGGTCTGTCCAATTCCCACGGCCAGCGCGAATTCATCATGGGTCAGGCGCGCGAGCGCGGCATCGACAACCTGACCATCCTCACTGGCAACATCGCCGAGTTCGACATGCCGGAGCGGGTGCTAGCCGAGGGCTTTGATCGGGTGATCTCGATTGAGATGTTCGAGCACATGAAGAACTACGGTCTGCTGCTCAACAAGATCGCGGGCTGGATGAAGGACGATGCCAGGCTGTTCGTGCACATCTTCGTGCACAAGTTGCTGGCCTATCACTTCGAGGACCGCAACCAGACCGACTGGATGACGCGCTATTTCTTCCGCGGCGGCACCATGCCCAGCGAGAACCTGCTGCTGAACTTTCAGGACGATGTGCGACTGGTCAAGCAGTGGTGGATCGGCGGCCAGCACTACGAAAAAACCGCCAATCACTGGCTGGAGCGCATGGACGCGGCCAAGGCGCAGATCATGCCGGTGTTTCGCAGTTGCTACGGCGACAAGGACGCGGCCATCTGGTTCCAGCGCTGGCGCATGTTTTATATGGCGGTGGCCGAGCTGTTCGGCTACGCCGAGGGCAACGAGTGGGGCGTGGGGCATTACCTGTTCGAGAAGCGACGCTAGCGCGCAGCGGAATTCGCGGGCCGATACGATGTCGCACCTGTGATCGCCGACCCGGACGTCTCTCATGATTCGCGCGCTGACACTCGCCTTGGCTAGTCTGCTGACCATGTCCACTGCCCACGCTGCCGAACAGGTGCACCGTTTCTACGGCTACGCCTTCGACATCAAGACCAATCGCTATCTCTACACCGAGGTACACGAGCAAACCCTGGCCGACGGCCGTTGGGTCAGCGGGCGCATCGGCTATTTTTCGCCGGACGGCAAGCGGTTGGGGCTCAAGACCCTGGATTTTTCGGCGGATCCCTTCATCCCGCTGTACGACTATCAGTTGCCGGCACTGGGCTACCGCGAGGGCATCACCAAGATCGGCGCGGAGGTCACGCTGACCAAGACCGCTGATGGCAAGACCCAGAGCAAGGCGGTGCCCAAGAAGGATCCGATCACCGGCGACTCCGGCTTCCACAATTTCCTGTACCAAAATTTTGCCGATCTTCTGGCCGGCAAAACCGTGCCGTTCACCTTCATCGCCGCGGGCAATCTGGACAGCTATAAGTTTCGTGCCAAGCGGGTCGGCGACACGACCTTCGAGGGCAAGAAGGCCGTGCAGTTTCTGGTGGAGGCGAACTCCCTGCTGCGCCTGGTGGCGCCAAATCTGCAGGTTACCTACGACCCTACTGAAAAGCGCCTGCTGGAATATCGCGGCCCGTCCAATGTGATCGACCCTGCGACCGACAAGGTCTACGACGCCCGTATCGCCTACTACGCGCAGCCGCCGGCCGAGGCGCCCAAGAGCCTGCCACCGCTGCAACTGCAGTGAGTGTGTTGCGCGTAGTTGCGGGCTGCGTTCTGGCCCTGGGTTTGTGTGCGCCGGCCCAAGCGGAGGTGGTGTCATCCGATCTCAAGGCGGCGCTGGCCAGCGCAGAAACGCGGCGCGTTGCAACGCTGGTGAAATTTCGCGCGCCCTGGTGCTACTCCTGCTACTACATGGAGCGTCACGTGCATGCCGGTCCCGAATGGGATGCGCTCAAGCGACGTGCGGTGGTGGTGGATCTCGACGCCGACAGCCCCGAGGGCGCGGCGCAGATGAAGAGCTGGGACATCAAGCCGCTGCCGGCCTATGTGGTGCTTGATGGTGGCGGGCGCGAGATTGGCCGCGTGCTGGGCGAGCAGCGGCCCAGGGACTTTTTCCGGCAGATCGACGCGCTGCTGGCACCGGGCGCGAGCCTGGACGCGCTGCGTGCCAAGGCCGCGGCGGGCGGCGCCAAGGGTCTGAGTGCCGCCAGCGCGGCGCTGGCGACGTTCTACGCGCGCAACGATGCAGCCAGCGGGATCGCCTGGTTTTACGACCTGCCCGGCGCGGTGCGCCGCACCTACGAGCCCGACGCGACGCTCAAGCTGCATCTGGCGCGCCTGCGCCTGATGCAGGCGCAGCAGGCCGGTGACCGCGATCAATGCGCGGCTGCCGCAGCCCAGGTGTTCGAAGCCGCGCCGAGCTGCGAGCGCCCGTACGAGTTGAGCCGCTACCGCAGCTGCGCGGCGGAAGCGAATGCGGCGGTGGATGCGCTGGAACGGGCGCAGCTGGCGCCAATGCAGGCTCTGGTGGAGACGCGGGTCTTTGGTGCTGGCCCTGCCTGCGCGGATGAGCGCAGCCTGGTCATGGGGCTGGTCGATCTGCAGCGGCGCAGTCGCAACGAGGATGCCGGCCAACAGCTGCTGCGCCGCGCGGCGACGCGAGTCGAGCGCCATCTCGCGCAGGATCTGGGCCGCGACCGCGCCGCGGCGGACAATCTGCGCCTGTATCTGGAAACTCTGGGGGACTGGCCGGCATACGACCAACTGATGCCGCGGCTGGTCGCCGCCTGGCCCGACGATCACGTCTACGCCTTCCGTTATGGCCGCAGCCTGTTGGAGCGTGACCGCCCGTCCGAGGCGCTGCCGTATCTGGAGCGAGCGGCGCGCCATGCCTACGGCCAGAACCGCCTGCGGGTGGCCGAGCAGCGGGTCAAGGCGCTCAAGCGGCTGGGTGAGATGGACCAAGCCAAGCAGGTCGCGGCCGAAGCTTTCAAGGCCAACGGTCCCTGGTTTCCGGAGCTGGTGGAGGCGGTCAAGTCGCAGCTGTAGCGCTGGGTGGTTGCTGAAAACCCGGCCAGCGGCTGAAATGCGCGGCCCTGAGATGGCCTCTTCTGATCGTGAGCATCCAACCCGAAACCACCGCGCGTCTGCTGGTGACCTGTCCTGACCGTCCCGGCATCGTCGCGGCGGTGACCACGTTCCTGTATCACCACGGCGTCAACATCACCGAACTCGACCAGCATTCCTCGGATGCGTCGGGCGGGCGTTTCTTTTTACGCCTGGAGTTCCAGACGCCGAATTTAGATGTGTCCTCCGATGTCATGAGCCGCGCCTTCGGCGAAGTGGTGGGCCAGCGCTTCAACATGGACTGGCGCATGAGCTTCGCCGCGCAACGTCCGCGCATGGTGGTGCTGGTGTCCAAGCACGATCACGCGCTGCTGGAACTGCTGTGGCGCTGGTCGCGCGGCGAGCTGCGCGTGGACATTCCTCTGGTGATCTCCAACCACCCGGATCTGCGCACCGCGGTGGAAGGCTTTGGCGTGCGCTTTGAACACGTACCGTTCACCGCGGAGACCCAGGTCCAGGCCGAGGCGCGCATTCTGGAACTGTCGCGCGAATCAGCGGATTTCCTGGTGCTGGCGCGCTACATGCGGATCTTGTCCGGCGACTTCGTGGCGCATTTCCCACAGCGCATCATCAACATCCATCACTCCTTCCTGCCGGCCTTCGTCGGTGCCGATCCTTACCAGCAGGCCTATGTGAAGGGCGTGAAGATCATCGGCGCCACCGCGCACTACGTGACCGCAGATCTTGACCAGGGACCGATCATCGAGCAGGACGTGGCGCGGGTGTCGCACCGTATGGCGGTGGATGAACTCAAGTGGCTGGGCCGCGACCTGGAGCGGCAGGTGCTGGCGCGCGCGGTGCGCTGGCAGGTGGAGGACCGCATCC
>JBQTJH010000087.1:0-5806 GCA_052387335.1 Panacagrimonas sp.
GTCGAAGCGCTGACCCGGCCCAATGCCGGGCGTGCAGAGATCGAGCTGACGTTCCGTCGCATGGTGGCGCATGCCTGCAGCGCCGAGGGCCAGCGCGGTTGCCTGATCAACAACTGCACCACCGAGATCGCGCCGCTAGAGCCTGAGATTCTGGAGGCCGTGCGCACCCTACGCGGTGAACTGGAAGCAGCGTTCGCCAAGGCCATCGCCAGGTCGCAGCAAGAGCGGACGATCACCTCACGCGAAAAGCCGCGCGCGCTGGCGCGCTATCTGGTCAATACCCTGTCGGGCATCAATGTGGCGGCGCGATCGCGACCGAGCAAGGCGATGCTCGACGACGTCGTACGCATCGCACTGCGTGCGCTCGATTAAACCCATGCCGGTCAAGCGGGAGTCTTCAATGAATCTCTTGAAATCGATGTTCGTCAGCGTCTATATCGCTGCTGCGATGGCCGGTCTGATCACATCCATCGTGTTCATGGTCGAGGGCGGCTGGCACTCGCCCTGGCTGGGCAGCGCCATCGCCTGCGCGGGGCCCGCGGTATTTTTTTCGCAACTCATGCTCATGCCGCGTGCGCGAACTTCGCGCCACCTCGGAGTGGTGATCGCCACGGGAGTGATCGGCACGGTGCTGAGTCTGGTGCTGGCCGGCTCGATCGCGGCGCCTGCGCTGTGGCTTGCCGCTGGGGTTGGCGTGATCGGTTCGCTGGTCTATGTGTTCTGGTACTCGCGCTTCGGCGCCGCGTCCAATGCGGTGCTGAGTCGAGGTGCCCGTCTGCCGGAGTTCGAGTTGACTGAAGCCGGCAGGCGCCTGCGCACGAGCGAGCTGGTGGTCCGGCCTGCGCTGTGGATCTTCTATCGCGGCAACTGGTGTCCCTTGTGCGTGGCGCAGATCAAGGAAATTGCCGCGCAGTATCGCGAGCTGGCACGGCGCGGCGTTGAGGTCTATCTGGTCAGCCCGCAATCGGAAGCCAATAGCGCCACGCTGTCCCGCAAGATGGACGCGCCCATGCGCTTTCTGACAGACGCGGGGAGCCGTGCCGCCGAGACGCTGGGGATCAGGATAGAGAACGGCCTGCCCGCTGGATTACAGGCCCTGGGCTATGACACGGATGTGCCGCGGCCGACTGTCTTCATCACCGAGCCGGGCGGGCGCGTCATCTTCCTGGACATGACCGACAACTACCGGGTGCGTCCCGAGCCCTCGGTTTTTTTCTCGGTGCTGGATCGGCACGCCATTGTTTGAGTTTTCGCGCACATCATTTCTATCATCACCAGAACGGAGAGCTTCATGATCGACCTCTACACCTCGGCCACGCCCAATGGCTGGAAGGCTTCCATCCTGCTGGAGGAGCTGGCTGTGCCTTACACGCTGCACGCCATCTCGCTGTCCAAGCAAGAGCAGAAGACGCCCGAGTTTCTGAAGATCAATCCCAACGGGCGAATTCCGGCGATCGTGGATCGGGAAGAAAACAATTTCGCCGTTTTCGAATCCGGCGCGATCATGATTTACCTGGCCGAAAAGTACGGTCGTTTCCTGCCGGCTGATCGCGAAGGGCGATCACGCGTCATCCAGTGGCTGATGTTCCAGATGGGCGGTATTGGTCCCATGCAGGGCCAGGCCAAGGTGTTCTTCCGCTACGCGCCGGAGAAGATTCCCTACGCCATCGAGCGCTACCAGACCGAGACCAAGCGCCTGTATCGCGTGCTGGATTCGCGCCTGGCAGACAACGAGTATCTGGCCGGCGAATATTCGATTGCCGATATCGCTAACTGGTCCTGGGTGTCGCTGCACTTCTGGGCCGGCGTGGAGGTGGATGACCTGCCCAACCTCAGCCGCTGGATGAAGGCGATTGCCGCGCGACCGGCGGTGCAACGCGGCATCGCCATCCCCGAACCGATCAATCTTGGCGGCGGTGGCGAAGACGTCAAGAAGATGGCGCAATCCATCCTGGTTTCCGGACCGGCAAAGACCTGAGAGGATGGCGGGATGACGACCGAAGTCGAAATCCCGATCTTCCCGCTCAACACCGTGCTGTATCCGGGCGGGCGCTTGCCGCTGCGCATCTTCGAGGTGCGCTATGTCGACATGACCAAGGCTTGCATCCGCGACGGCAGCATGTTCGGCGTGTGTCAGATCATCGACGGACGCGAGGCCGGCAAGCCGGCGCTGTTTGCGACCACCGGCTGCACCGCGCGCATCCAGCACTGGGAGGTGCCGGCGGCCGGATTGTTCTCGCTGGTGACCCAGGGCGAGCACGTGTTCCGGGTGCTGGATCACCGCATTCAACGCGATGGTTTGATCCGCGCGCGCGTCGAACTGGAGGCACCGCGTGAAATCACGCCGCTGCCGGAAGGGCGTGAAGCCCTGGGGCGCATGCTGGGCGAGATCATCGACAAGATCGGCAGCGAGCATTTCAGTCAGCCGCCGCAGCTCGAAGATGCGGCCTGGGTGGCCTACCGGCTAGCCGAGGTGCTGCCGTTATCTCGCGAGCACAAGCTGCAGCTATTGCAGGAACGCGACGCGCTCAAGCTGCTGGCGCAGGTCGAGTTGGCGATCATGGAGCTCAAGGACTAGTAGCCGGCTCGATGCATCTCGCGGCCACAGCGCTACTCGTCTGCACGTCGCTACTGGCGTCGCTGACAAGCCTATGGGCAGCGCCTGCGGTCGATACACCGGGTCCGATTGCCAAGGCGCCGTCCTGGGTCTTGTTTACGCCTGAGGGTGCGCGTGTCAGCTATCCGGCCGACGCGGGCGGGCAACCGACGGTGCTGATGTTCTGGCCGTCTTGGTGCCCGTTTAGTCGCGCCTTGCAGCCCTATGTGCAGGACATCTGGCTGGACTATCGTGATCGCGGCGTGAAGGTCTGGACCATCAACATCAAGGAGGACGGCGATCCGGTACAGACCCTGAGGGATCGCGGTCTGAGCTTTCCGCTGCTGCTCAAGGGCGATGCGTTGATGGCGCCGTACCAGATCACGCGCACGCCCTGGCTGGTGGTGATGGACGGCGCGCAGAACATTCTCTACACGCGACCGGCGAATCCGCCGACGCCTATCGACGTCGCCAAGCGCGTGCGCGCGGTGCTCAATCAATTGCTGGGTGAACGCGCCGTGCCGCTGCCGTCCACCTACCCGCCACCCTACGATCTGCATCTGAAGAAGGTGGAAGATCTGCCTGATCGACGGGCGCCCAAGGAGATTGCCGAGAGCCAATGGGAGCCCTGGGCGCGGGCCTATCTGGCGACGATTCCAGCCGATGAGGGTCGCCGGGATCTGCCCGCACAAGGCGCGATCGCCAGCGGCAAGGCGGCGATCACCCTGGCCAAGCAGCTGTGGACGCAGACCTATGGTGTCGAACAGGTGCAGGCGATGGCGCCGTACCGCGCGTTTCGCATTGATCAACGCTGGATCGTGCTGGGGCAGGGCGTAGACGGTGATCTCGGCAGCGGCCTGATCCTGGTGATTGAGCAGGACAGCGGTCAGGTGGTGCGGATGCGCCGGGCGAGCGACTAGCCCGCATTTCTTGCAGGGGGATCGAGCAATGGCCGGTGAGAAATGCGGGCTAAGGCCAACCCGCGTGCGGCACGCGTACGCGCGTGCTGAGCAGCTTCGCCTCAAGCGTATGCGCGCGCTCGGATTCCAGAAACGAGGGCGCAGCACACAGATACAAGGTACAGCCGTCGTCGCCGCCGAACATGCAGGCGTAGACGCCAAGCTCACCGGTGGGGATGCGCTCGATCACCCTTCCGCCCTCGGCGACACGCAGGACGCAGTGCTGTACCGCGTCTGCGACCCATACCGCGCCCTCCGCGTCGAGACCCAAGCCGTCGGGCACGGCGACGACGGGTGTCACCGCGTGATCCGCGCCCAGCGGTTCGCCGAGCCGGGCCCATACGCGGCGATTGCTCAAGCCGCCGTCGGCCGCGCGCATCGACCGCGACGACCTGGTGTGTGTAAAAGTCGGACAGCCACAGGCGGTCTTCATGCCAGCGTGGACATTCCAGATAGCGGAAGCCTTCGGCCACGATCTGCATGGAGTCGCCCGGTGTGCGCTGGCCGCGCCGCCGGCGATGTTGTCTTGGCGGCGCTGGCGCTCGTATTTTGATTGAGCCTCAATATGCACACGCTCGCCATACGGGCGGACCCTTCTGACTGACCGGAGTACGTCATGCCCAAGCGCTGGACTGCCGACCGAATGCCCTCGCTCAAAGGTCGCCTTGCCGTGGTCACCGGCGCCAACAGCGGACTCGGATTGGAGACCAGTATTGCGCTGGCAGCAGCCGGGGCTGAAGTGATCATGGCCTGCCGTAATCCGGCCAAGGCCGACTCGGCGCTGACCGAAGTGCGCACCCGTGTACCGGGTGCAAAGCTCACCGCCATGCGCCTGGACTTGGCCGAGCTTGCATCCATCCGCAGTTTCGCTGCCGACATAAAGTCCGGACACCCGCGCTTGGATCTGCTGATCAACAACGCCGGGGTCATGGCCATTCCCTTGTCGCGTACGGCCGACGGCTTCGAGATGCAGATCGGTACCAATCATCTCGGCCACTTTGCGCTGACCGGTTTGTTGCTCGACGCGCTACAGGCCGCACCGGCGGCACGCATCGTCAATCTGGCGAGCTTGGCGCATCGCTGGACTCTGGGCATGGACCTGGACGATATGAATTTCGAACGGCGCGGCTACAACAAGTGGGATGCGTACGGCAAAAGCAAGCTGGCCAATCTGTTGTTCACGTTTGAACTGGCTCGACGCTTGCCCGACGCCCAATTGATCGCGGTGGCGGCGCATCCGGGCTATGCCTCGACCAACTTGCAGATGGTCGGTCCGCAGATGGAAAACTCCCGTCTTGGCCAGGCGCTGATGAGTGCCGGCAACGCGCTGCTCGGGCAGAGCGCGGCGATGGGCGCGCTGCCCACGCTCTACGCCGCGACCGCGCGTGATGTGATCAACGGCGACTATTTCGGCCCGGGTGGTTTCCAGCAGTTGCACGGGCATCCGCGCAAGGTGGGATGTCGCGCCGCGGCGCGTGACGAAAAGCGGGCTGCGGCACTGTGGGCGATCTCGCAGGAACTGACCGGTGTGCGTTACCTCTGAGCTTTCGCCGCAGCGCGCGGTCGCGGCAAGAGGCGTGGCAGGATGGGCGTTCAAATCCGAATCCGACCGTGCGTATGAGTGTTTTCGATCACATCATTTCTGGTGCAATCCCGGCCAGCTTCGTTCATCAGGACGCGCACTGCGTGGCGTTCATGGACATACGTCCCATCGCGCACGGTCATGTGCTGGTGGTGCCACGGCTGTCGGTGCCCACGCTGTCCGAACTCGACGCTGCGCTGCATGCGCACATCTGGGATGTGGCGACTCAGATTGGACAGGCACAGCGCCGCGCGCTGGGTAGCACGGCCCAGCATCTGCTCGTCAACGACGGTCGCGACGCCAGTCAGTCGGTCCCGCACGTGCATATCCACGTGATTCCGCGCTACCGCGGTGATCACGTCGCCACCGTTGCGCGCATGCTCTGGCACATTGCCAAGCTGCCATTCCCGCCCAAGGAAAATCCGGCGCAGCGGCTTGAGCTGGAACAACAGGCGCAGCGGATCGCTGCGGAGATGGACAGCTAGGGTCTGTTGACATATGAATGATCGCTGCGGCGGAGGTCGCTTTTGCGCAGCGCAAGGAAGGAGCGACGTGATGTACTGGACGTACATGAGGAGCGACTGACGCAGCGATGCGCAAAAGCGACCTCCGCCGCAGCGATCATTCATATGTCAACAGACCCTAGCTGTCCATCTCCGCAGCGATCCG
>JBQTJH010000088.1:0-13062 GCA_052387335.1 Panacagrimonas sp.
CCCGAGCTGGCTCTGCGCCACATGCAGAATCACCTGCTCCGGTTCATCCAGGTCTCCGATCATGGGCGCGGCGATCAGGCCGAGCATCACCGGGATCAGGCCGATGGCCAGGTACAGAAAGCCGGCGCTGACGGTGGCGCGCCGCGCCAGCTGTGGCGAGCGCATGGCCAGCATGCGCGCGATCAATTCCTGCGCCACCAAGGTGCCGCAGATCGGCACGGCCAGGGATTCGAGGATCGCCAGCCAGGATTCGTCTTCACCGCGCAAGGCAAGACGCTCGGCGGGTAGCGCAGCCACCTGGCTGAAACCGTCCTGATGCAGGAACAGCCCGAAGATCACCAGCAGGCCGGCGATCAGCACGATGCCATGCACGAGATCGCTGGTGGCGTCGGCCCACATGCCACCGGCCGCGGTGTAGATGATGACCACGACCGCGGCGAGCGTGATGGCCAGCATCACGCCCAGTTCGCTGGAGGCCGCGAGCACCTGGCCGAACGCGCGGATCTGCGCCGCGGCCCACAGCAGCGAGGTTGGAATCATGATGATCGCGGCCATGCGCTCGACACCCGCACCGTAGCGCTGGCGGTACAGGTCCGCGATGGTCAGCAGCCCGCGCCTCCACAGTGCGGCGCCAAGCAGCAGACCGGTCAAGATGATGCCGGCGGCATAACCGAAGGGTTCCACCTTGACGCCGGACAAGCCGCTCTCGTACGCCTGGCCCGCCGCGCCGATGCAGGTTTCGGCGCCGAACCAGGTCGCGAACACGGTGAAGGTTGCCATCCACGGACCGAGCTGGCGGCCGGCGATCAGGTAATCGGTTTCGTTGCGCACGCGCCGCGAGGCGTACCAGACGTAGGCCAGTTGCAGGACGATGTAGACCAGTACGGAGGCGAGGACGGCGTTCACGGATCGCGTGCTGAGAAGGTCGCGCACATGATGCCCAAGCGCCGGCTTCGACGCTCAGCCCGCGCATCGCTCAAAATGGGCTTCTTCACTCCTCGAAGGAAACGCGCATGGCCTACAACACGCTAGCCTGGCAGGTGGACCAGGGCATTCTGACGCTCAGCCTGAATCGCCCGGACAAGATGAACGCCTTTACCGTGGAGATGGCCGACGAGCTGGTGGACGCGTTTCAGCGCGCCAGCCGCGACGACAGCGTGCGTGCAATCGTCGTCACCGGCAGTGGCAAGGCCTTCTGCGCCGGTATGGATCTATCGGTTCCCGGCAATGTGTTTGGCCTGGATGAAACCCTGCAGCCGACCATGGAGGACATGCGTCAGCGTCTGGATCAACCCGATATCCATCACGGTGTGCGCGACACCGGTGGGCGCGTGACCCTGGCGATCTTCGCCTGCACCAAGCCGGTGATCGCCGCCATCAACGGCGCTGCGGTCGGCATCGGCGCCACCATGACCCTAGCCATGGATTTCCGGCTGGCCTCGGACAAGGCGCGCATCGGCTTCGTGTTCGGCAAGCTTGGCATCGTGCCGGAAGCCTGTTCGAGCTGGTTTCTGCCGCGCATCGTCGGCATCCAGACCGCGCTGGAATGGACGTACAGCGCCGAGATTCTCGATGCGCAGACCGCCAAAGAAGGAGGGCTGGTGAAAGCGGTGTACGCGCCGGATCAATTATTGCCCGAGGCCTACAAGCTGGCGCACAAGTTTGTGGACGGCAAGTCGCCGGTCGGCGTCGCCTTCACTCGCCAGATGATGTATCGCAACTCGGCGCAGCCACATCCGCTGGAGGCGCATCGAGTCGATTCGCTGGCGATGTTCTACACCAGCCTCAGCGACGGCAAGGAGGGCGTGCAGGCCTTTCTGGAGAAGCGCGCGCCGGAATTCCGGTCCAGCACCTCGAACATGCCGCCGTTCTATCCCTGGTAAGCCGCCATGAAAGCCATCGTCTGCAAGGAATTCGGCCCGACCGAAACACTAGTGTTCGAAGACCTGCCGCTGCGTGCGACGGGACCGGCCGAGGAGCGTATCAAGGTGGAAGCCGCGGGGGTCAATTTTCCCGACGTGCTGATCATCCAGAACAAGTACCAGTTCAAGGGCACGCCGCCGTTCGCACCGGGTGGTGAGGTGTGCGGGACCATTCTGGAAGTCGGCGCCAAGGTCACGCAGTGGAAGGTCGGTGATCGGGTTGCGGCGCTGACCATGCAAGGCGGTTTTGCAGAGGAATGTATTGCGCCGGCCATGGCCTGTGTCGCGGTGCCAGCGACGATGAGCAGCGCGGTCGCGGCTGCATTTCATCTGGTCTACGGCACGGTGATCCACGCATTACAGGATCGCGGCGAACTGAAGTCCGGCGAGACCCTGCTGGTGCTCGGAGCGTCGGGCGGTGTGGGTCTGGGCGCGGTACAACTCGGCAAACTCATGGGCGCCAGAGTCATCGCCGCCGCCAGCTCCGACGACAAGCTGGCCCTGTGCAAGGCTCAAGGAGCCGATGCGCTGATCAACTACAACACCCAGTCGCTCAAGGACGAGGTCAAGAAGCTCACCCAGGGCAAGGGCGCCGACGTGATTTTCGACCCGGTCGGCGGCCAGTACGCGCAGGACGCGTTCTCCTGCATCAACTGGAAAGGGCGCCATCTCGTGGTCGGATTCGCCGCAGGTCCGATTCCGGAGATCGCGCTGAATCGCCTGCTGCTCAAGGGCTGCGATTCCCGCGGCGTGTTCTGGGGCGCGTTCATCCAGCGCGAACCGGACAAGCAGGCCGCGAACGTGCGCCAGCTCTACCAGTGGTTCGAAGACGGCAAGCTCAGTCCACTCGTATCGAAGCAGTATCCCCTGGCGCAGGGCGCACAGGCCTTGCGCGACATGGCCGACCGCAAGGTCACGGGCAAAGTCGTGCTGGTGGTGTGATAAACACTCTGCGCGGACTGCTGCTAGCTGCGACAGGCCCAGCTGTTCTATCGCGAACGCGGACAGAGCGCGGTGGTCACGTTCGTCGCCTCCGGCATCTCGACTTATCTGGACGAGACGGACACCGAGGTGATTTTTCGCTGCCTGGCCGACGATGACCCCTTGATCCAGGCTCAGCGCGCGTCGCGCAACAAGCCCTGAAAGCTCAAGCCTCCGCAGCAAACCGCTCCGGATGTTTGGGGGTGACGCGGCGATAGAAGCGCTGCAGGGTTTCCAGATCGGCTTCGTAGTTGCCGCTGGGCCTGAGCGTGGGCGCGGCGCCAATACATTTACGGGCGTAGTCCAGGTAGGCCGGCAGAATCGGCGCGCCGGTGGCCAGCGCGATGCGATAGAACCCGCTTTTCCAGATCGGCGCTCGCGAGCGCGTGCCCTGGGGCGCCACGCCGACATAGAAGCGTTGGCGCTGCGCGAAGATGGCGGCGGATTGTTCCACCACCTTCTGTGCATTGCCGCGGGCGATGGGCACGCCGCCCAACCAGACGAGCACGCCGCGAAACGGCCAGCGGAACAGGCTGTCCTTGCCAAACCAGTGCACGCGGATACCCAAGGCGAGGATCGCGGCGATGGCCAGCACCCCGTCCCAATTCGAAGTGTGGGGCGCGCACAAGACCACCAGCTTGGGTTCTGGCGGCAGGTGCACGTCCAGTTTCCATCCCAGCAGGCGCAGTAGGCCGCGGCCCAGGGCCCGCGACAGCGGCCCGCCCCAGGGCCCGCGACAGCGGCCCGCCCCAGCGCGGTATCGGCGACTCGGCTTGCATTCACTCCCCCGTCCGGCGTTCCCGACCTTGACCCGTCCCGTAAACGATCAGGCGCCGTGTTGTGATAAATAAATAAATAAAAATGCAACGATAAAATTATAAGCACAGCCGCGCGGTGGCGGGCAGAGTCCGGGCCGTATAATTCGCGGCTCTCATTTCCCGAACCCGCGGATGTCCTCGCCCAAGCTCTTTGTCCTGACGCACGGCTGCCAGATGAATGAGTACGACTCGGCCAAGATGGCCGATGTGCTCGCGGCCTCGCATGGCTATCAGCGTACCCAGAACCCGGACGAGGCGGACCTGCTGCTGCTCAATACCTGTTCGGTGCGCGAAAAAGCGCAGGAAAAGGTGTTCTCCGAACTCGGACGCTGGAAGGACTGGAAGCAGGCGGACCCCAGCCGTCTGATCGGTGTCGGCGGTTGCGTTGCAAGTCAGGAGGGCGAGGCCCTGGCCAGGCGCGCGCCGCTGGTGGACCTGGTGTTCGGGCCGCAGACCCTGCACCGCCTGCCGCAGATGCTGGATCAACGCCGCAAGACGCAGGCGGCCACCATCGATGTCAGCTTTCCCGAGATCGAGAAGTTCGACCGCCTGCCGGAGCCGCGTGCGGAAGGGCCCACCGCCTTCGTCTCGATCATGGAGGGCTGCTCCAAGTACTGCACGTTCTGCGTGGTGCCGTACACCCGCGGCACCGAGATCAGCCGTCCGCTGGACAGCGTGCTGGTGGAGATCGCTCAACTGGCGCAGCAGGGCGTGCGCGAGGTCAGCTTGCTCGGGCAGAACGTCAACGCCTATCGCGGCGCCATGGGCAGCACGGCTGAAACCTGTGACTTGGCGCTGCTGATTCATTACGTGGCGCGTATCCCGGGCATTGAGCGCATCCGCTTCACCACCTCGCATCCGGCCGAGTTCACCGATGCGCTGGCCGATGCATTCGCCGAAGAACCCAAGCTCGCCTCGTATCTGCATCTGCCGGTGCAATCGGGCAGCGACCGCATCCTGGGCATGATGAAACGCGGCTACACGCGCGCGGCCTTCGTCAACAAGATTGCGCGGGTGCGAACGGCGCGGCCGGGCTTGTCGCTGTCCTCGGATTTCATCGTCGGCTTTCCGGGCGAAACCGAGGACGATTTTGCTCAGACCCTGTCGCTGATCGACGAGATCGGCTTTGACTGTGCGTATTCCTTCACCTACTCGCCGCGTCCCGGTACGCCGGCGGCGAATCTGCGCGACAACATTGCGCGCGAAGAAAAAGAACGGCGCCTGCACGCACTGCAAGCGCGCGTCCGTGGTTTCGACGATGCCTTTCGCCATGCCTTCGTCGGCAGCACGCAATCGGTGCTGGTCGAGCGGCCCTCGCGCCGCGGATCGGGCCAGATGGCGGGACGCATCTCGGCCAATCGCGTGGTGAATTTCGACGGGCCCGATGAACTGGTCGGCCAATTCGTCGACGTGGTCATCACCGAAGCCATGCCCAATTCGCTGCGCGGTCGTCGCGTCGAAGCGACGGTCTGATCACTCTGGTGTCACGCGTCTCCACTACAGTTTCCTCAATGTCAGATTCCCTGGACCTGATTCTCGAACCCGACGATAACGACCGCATCGCCAATCTCTGCGGTCCGTTCGACGAGCACCTGCGCCAGATCGAACTGCGTCTGGGCATCGAGGTGCGCAATCGCGGCAATCGGTTTCGCCTGGTAGGCAACCCGGTCGATACCGGACGCGGTGAAGCGCTGATGCGCACCCTGTTCGAGCTGACTGCGAACAGCGTGCTGACCTCCGAGGAAGTGCATCTTGCGCTGCTGGAGATTGGCGGCGAGCGCCGTCGCGGCGACAAGGATGAGCCGGCACCGGAACACGGCGAGATCGTGGTGCGCACCAAGCGCGGCGTGGTGCGCGGTCGTGGCGCCGTGCAGAAGCAGTATCTGAAAAATATCGCCAGCCATGACCTGTCCTTCGGTATCGGCCCGGCCGGTACGGGCAAGACCTACCTTGCGGTAGCCAGTGCGGTGCAGGCGCTGGAAAAGGATCGCGTGCGCCGCATCGTGCTGACCCGCCCTGCGGTGGAAGCCGGCGAAAAGCTCGGATTTCTGCCCGGCGACATGACCCAGAAAGTAGACCCCTATCTGCGTCCGCTGTACGACGCGCTGTACGAGATGCTCGGTTTCGAGCGCGTGGCGCGTCTGATCGAACGCGCGGTGATCGAGGTCGCACCCTTGGCGTTCATGCGCGGTCGCACGCTTAACGAGTCCTTCATCATTCTCGACGAAGCTCAGAACACCACTCAGGAACAGATGAAGATGTTCCTCACCCGAATCGGCTTTGGCAGCGTGGCGGTGGTGACCGGCGACGTCACCCAGACAGATTTGCCGCGCCCGGAAAAGAGCGGCCTACGCCATGCGATGAAAGTGCTCGATGGCGTGCGCGGCATCAGCTTCGCCCACTTTCGTAAGGAAGACGTGGTGCGCCATCCGCTGGTTCAGGCCATCGTGCACGCTTACGAAATCAGCGAAGCGCAGAACCTGCCGCCGGAATGAGTGAAATCCTGATCCAGCGGCGCGTACCGCCAGCCGGGATTCCGTCCTCGGCGAGCCTGCGTGAGTGGGCCAACCTGGCGCTGGGGCGTGTGGCGGGTGATCTGACCCTGCGCATCGTCGACGAGGCCGAAAGCCAAGAGCTGAATCGTCGCTATCGCGGCAAGGACAAGCCCACCAATGTGCTGTCCTTCCCCTACGACGGCGACATGCTGGATGTTCCCGTGCTGGGCGATCTGGTGATCTGCGCGCCGGTGGTCCAGCGCGAGTCAGTTGAGCAGCGCAAGGATACGCGTGCGCACTGGGCGCACATGGTGGTGCATGGCTGTCTGCACCTTCTGGGTTACGATCACGAGGATGATCGCGAAGCCGAGATCATGGAAAGCCGCGAGCGCGAGCTGTTGGCGCAATTTGGTTTTTCAGATCCCTACGAGACGGACGCCACGCATGCGCCCGCGGCAGAGCGGGGAGCAGACGGGAAACGATGAGCGAAGAATCCGATACGGAAGGCCAAACCCAGACCTCGCGCTGGCTGCAGCGGCTGGTGCGTCGATTCGGCGGCGGCCTGCGCACGCGCGAGGATCTACAAGCCTTGCTGCGCGAAGCCGGCAGTCTGCAGCTCATGGATGCCGACGCGCTGACCATGTTCCAGGGCATTCTGGAAACGGCGGAAACGCAGGTACGCGACATCATGGTGCCGCGCGCGCAGATGACGTTCGTCGAGCGCACCTGGACCTTGTCCAAGCTGATCGATGTGGTGGTGGAATCTGGCCACTCGCGCTTTCCGGTGATTGGGGATTCGCGCGACGAGATTGTCGGGGTGCTGCTGGCCAAGGATCTTCTGCGCTTCAGCTTCGTGCAGAGCGAAGATTTTGACCTGGCACGCTGGCTCAGGCCCGTGCAGTTTGTGCCCGAGTCCAAGCGCGTCAACGTCCTGCTCAAGGACTTCAAGCGCGGGCGCAACCACATGGCGATCGTAGTGGACGAGTACGGTGGTGTTGCCGGCCTGGTCACGATTGAAGACGTGCTCGAACAGATCGTCGGTGAGATAGACGACGAGTACGACGAGGCCGAGGGCGCACACATCCTCAAGCAGGACGAACGGCGCTTCCTGGTGGCCGGCCTCACTCCTCTGGAGGAATTCAACGAATACTTCCAGGCCGAATTTCCGACCGAGGAATTCGACACCATCGGCGGCTTGGTCACGCAGCGCTTCGGTCATATGCCCAAGCGTGGCGAGAGCCTGCGCATCGAGCGCTTCAGCTTCAACGTGCAGCGCGCCGACAACCGCCGTGTGCACATGCTGCAGGTGACGCTTGCGCCTGGCTGAGATAGGCGCATCGGCCGCGCTACGGCGTGGTTTTCTTTTTCGCTTTGCCGCCTAACACGTCGTGCACGTCCTGTATCGCATCGACTGGCTGATCGCGCTGTTGTCGGGCGGCGTCGCCACGCTGGGCTTCGCGCCCGTCTCGTTCTGGCCCGCGCCCGTGCTCGCGCTGGCGCTGCTGTTCGTGTTGTGCGCTAGGCAGACCTGGAGCAAGGCGGCCCTGCTCGGCTGGTTGTTCGGACTTGCCCACTTCGGCAGCGGCATCTACTGGGTGTTCATCAGCACGCACATCTATGGTGGCGCGCCGGCCTGGCTGGGCGTGCTGTTGCTGTTCGTGTTGTGCAGCTATCTGGCCTGTTATCCGGCGCTGGTCTGTGGTTTGGGCTCGCGTCTGCGCGGCTGGCGCGGCCATGCGGGCTGGATGTTGCTGCCGGGTTTGTGGCTACTTTCCGAATTGTTGCGCGGCTGGGTTTATACCGGCTTTCCGTGGTTGTCGCTGGGCTATGTGGCGCTCGACACGCCGGCCGAGCGTCTGGTACCGCTGCTGGGTACGCATGGGCTGTCGATGCTGTTTATCGCCAGCGCCTACGGAGTGTTCCGCAGCGTCTCGGCTACTGGCTGGCAGCGGGCGCTTGCACTGAGCTTTGCGCTCTCACCCATGATGGGCGTGTTGTTACCTGCTGCGGACACCTGGACACAGAACAGCGCGCCGCCGCTGCGCGTCGCCATCGTGCAGGGCAATGTGCCGCAGGACCAGAAATGGGACCTGAGCGCGACCGAAGCGATCCTGCAGCGCTATCGCGCGATGACGCTCGCCGCAGCGGACGCGGAATTGGTTGCATGGCC
The DNA here is from genome assembly GCA_052387335.1 of Panacagrimonas sp. Classification (GTDB taxonomy): domain Bacteria; phylum Pseudomonadota; class Gammaproteobacteria; order Nevskiales; family Nevskiaceae; genus Panacagrimonas. The sequence continues at coordinate 8,387 of JBQTJH010000088.1, forward strand.
AGAGGCCGTACCCAACGTTCTGCTGGAGCAGCTCGAAACATATTTTGGCGAGCTGGATACTCAACTGCGCCAGAAGAACGCCACCCTGCTCGCCGGTGTGCTGATTCGCGGCGAAGGCGATGCCGTGTTCAACAGCATGATCACTCTGGGCGGTGAACCGGGTCGCTACGACAAGCGCCATCTGGTTCCTTTTGGCGAATATTTTCCGATTCCAGCTTGGCTGCGCCCGATCATGGATGTGCTGGATTTGCCGTACGGCGACATCAGCGCAGGTGCGGCACCGCGTCAGGCGGTGCAGGTGCGTGGCCAGACCTTGGGTATTTCGATCTGTTTCGAAGACGTCTTTGGTGACGAATTCCTGCGTGCTTCGCGTCAGGCCAGCATCCTGGTCAACGCCACCAATGACGCCTGGTTCGCGCGCTCATCGGCGCCGCATCAGCACCTGCAGATCGCGCGCATGCGTGCGCTGGAAAATGGCCGCTGGCTGGTGCGTGCTACCAACACCGGGATCTCGGCGTTGATTGCGCCCGATGGCGCTGTGCGTGGACGCTCGGCGATGGATGAAACCGAGATTCTGCGTGGCGAGGTCACTCCACGACAGGGCTGGACTCCGTATGCGCGCGTCGGCGACACGCCGCTATGGATTCTTGCGTTCGTCATTCTGATCGGCCGTATCGCGCAATTGGTGATCCGCGCACGGCGTGAGCATCCGCAGCAATCCTGATCTCCACTTGCGGCTCTTTGCTTCAGCCGCGCTTCAGTCAGCCCAGGAATACTCCGTCACGCTGATGCAAATCAGCAACACCTCAACGGAGAGAAAAATATGAAACGCAATCTAATCGCAGCCGTCGCCGCGTGCTCGTTCGCAGTGCCCGCAATCGCGCAGACCGGGAACAACTACATCGACGGTTTTTTTGTGCTGAATTCGGAAATCGACTTCGAGCCAGGCGGCGATGACGATGGCAACGGCTTCGGTCTCAAGGGCGCGTTCCAGGTCCACAAATCGATCTTTCTGACCGGTGAATACCAGGGCGTCGAATACGATGATTCCAATGCTGATCTGGATCAGATCCGCTTGGGTGCCGCCTTCGGTCCCGGCGCGGGTGCGGCCAGTGAAGGAATTTACGGTCGTGCCCAGTACATTGATCTGGATCTGGACGGGGCAGACGACCAGGACGGCTTCGGTGGCCACGTAGGCTATGCCTTGCCGGTGAACAAGCAGTTCCACCTGCACGGCGAGGCGGGCTATGTACTGCTCGACGATCTGGATGGTCCTGAGTTGCTGGTCGGCGCGACCTACAAGTTCACGCCCAATATCGGCGCCTTCGCCGACTATCGCATGAGCTTTCTCGACGTCGATGGCGCAGGTGATCTGGATCTGAACGATCTGCGCGTCGGCGCGCGCTTCTACTTCTGATCGGTTCAGGAGCCCATCCATGAAAGGCAAGCTTTTGATGGTGGTTGCCGCATGCGGATTCTCGGCGACGACCTGGGCAGCGCCAGGTAGCAGTTTTCTCGACGCCTACTACGTACCGTCGGCGGAACTTGAAATCGAGAATGCCGGCCTCCTGCTCGACGGCACGGAAGACGGTGACGGCTTCGGTTTCAAGGGCGCGTTCGAACTCGCCCCGTCCATGTTTCTGACCGGTGAGTATCAGAGTAACGAGTACGAGGACGTAGACCTTGAGCTCGATGCCTATCGCATCGGTCTTGGGCTCGGGCAGGGCGCGGGTAACGGAGGTGGCTTGTATGGGCGCCTCGAATTCATCAACGCCGATGATGGCGAGGAAGATGAGTCCGGCGGTGTTGCCACCCTGGGGTTCGCGCTGGCCGCATCGGAGCAGTTCAAGCTTTACGGTGAGGTCGGCTATCAGAAGTTTGACGATCTGGATGGACCGGAATACACGGTTGGGGTGGCCTTGATGCTGACGCCCAACCTGGGCTTGTTCGCCGACTACCGCAATACGCTGTTGGAAGTCGAGGACACCGATGTCGAGATCAGTTATGAAGACGTCCGCGCCGGTTTGCGCTTGACGTTCTGATCGCGGCTCGGCCGGTCATATGATGTGAGGCCCCGCATGCGGGGCCTTTTTTTGTGCTTGTCACCCAGCGGTCTAGCTCCTTGCTGATGCGCGACGAGCCGGCGGCTACCGCTCGCGCTAGGCTGTCGGATGCCCGCGAAAACGCCACCGTCTGCCGACAAAATCTGCCTGTGCTGTCAGCGCGGTTTTTCCTGGCGCAAGAAATGGGCGCGGGATTGGGATCAGCTCAAGTATTGCTCCGAGGCCTGCCGACGCGGCCACGGTCGACCCGGGTTCAAGCCGCGATGAAGGCGGTGCGTCATCTGATGGTGGTGCTGGGCGATCAGCTCGACGCGCAGTCCGCCGTCTTCGATGACTTCGATCCCGCACAGGACGCCGTCTGGATGTGCGAGTGCTGCGAGGAGGCGGAGCATGTCTGGTCGCACAAGGCTCGAATTGCGCTGTTCATGGCCGCGATGCGCCACTTTGCGCAGGCACAAAACCAGTTGGGTCGAAGGGTGCTGTATCGAGGTTTAGGCATGCATGCGCATCGCAGTCTCAGCTTGGCGCTAGCCGCGGATCTTCAATCCTTCAAGCCGCATGCCGTCTACATGGTGCAGGCAGGCGATTGGCGGGTGCGCGAATCGCTGCGTGCACAGATCGCGCAACTGGGGATCGAGTTTCGCGAAGTTGAGGACCGTCATTTCCTCTGCTCGGGCGAGGAATTTCGCTCATGGATGAGCAAACGCACGCAGCCGCGCATGGAGCATTTCTATCGCTGGATGCGCCAGCGCAGGGGCTGGCTGATGCAGGGCAGCGAGCCCGTTGGCGGCAGCTGGAATTACGACGAAGACAATCGCACCGCATTCGGCAAGACCGGCCCTGGCCCTATTCCGGCGCCGCGCGCGTTCGAAGCCGACGCCATGACACGCGCGGTGCTGCAGGAGGTGCAGGCCGAGTACGCCGATCATCCCGGTTCGTTGCAGCATTTCGACTGGCCGGTGACGCGTGAACAGGCGTTACAGGCGCTGGAAGATTTTGTGGTGCATCGGCTCGACGCGTTCGGGCCGTTTCAGGACGCCATGTGGAGTGATGTGTCCTGGCCCTCGACCCTGCTCTACCACTCGCGCTTGTCGGCCGCGCTGAATCTCAAGCTGCTCGATCCGCGTGAAGTCTGCGAGGCGGCGATTGCGCGCTTTCACGCAGGTCAGGCGCGACTGAGCAGCGTGGAAGGCTTCGTGCGCCAGATTCTGGGCTGGCGCGAATATGTTCGCGGTCTGTACTGGCATCGCATGCCGCAGTATCTGGATGACAACGCGCTCGACGCGCAGCAGCGGCTGCCGGCGTTTTACTGGACGGGTGACACGCAGATGAACTGCCTGCACCAGTGTCTCAAGGAGACGCTCGCGCACGGATATGCGCACCATATCCAGCGCCTGATGGTGACCGGGCTGTTCGCCTTGCTCCTGGGCGTGCGGCCGCGCGAGGTCCATGAGTGGTATCTGGCGGTGTACGTTGATGCCGTCGAATGGGTGGAACTGCCGAACACGCTTGGCATGAGTCAGCACGCCGACGGCGGCTTTATGGCGTCCAAGCCCTATGTGGCCAGCGGCAAATACATCCATCGCATGAGCAATTACTGCGCGTCCTGTCGTTACAGGCCGGAACTCGCAACCGGTGATCAGGCCTGTCCCGTGACGACGCTGTACTGGGATTTTCTGGATCGGCATCGCACGCGCTTTGCGGCGCACCCGCGACTCAAGATGCAGATCAATAACCTGACGCGAAAGTCAGAACAGGAGCGGGCTGACATCCGCGCGCAGGCGCAGAAACACCGGCTGAAATGGTCGGCCTGAATTCAGTACCAAAATTCAGTACCGATTCATGGCTCGGACTTAGAGTGCGTGCGCCGGAGTATTCCGGCCCAACATTCTCGGGGTCTACGTCATGAAAAAATTTGTTCTGTCCGCCGCTGCCTTGATGGCGCTTGCTGCGTCCTCCGCCTTTGCCGTTGATCTCAAGGCCGGCGTCGGCGTGGATGTGGGCGTCAATGCCAATGCGGCCACCGAGGCCGACAAGGCCGCCACGGCCAAGCTCAATGCCGAAGCTGTCGCTGCTGCAGGTGCAGCTAATGCCGGCGCAGGCGCCGAAGCCAAGGCCGGTGCGGGCGTCGATGCGGGCGCCGCGCTCGGTGCGGGTGCTGCGAAGGGCAAGGCTGCGGTAGGCGCAGGTGTTGACGCCTCGCTCGACGCGGGCGCCAAGGCGGGCGGCGCGATCAAGGACGGTGCCAAGGCCACCGGTGAGGCGACGAAGAAGGCGGCCAAGAAAACCGCAGACGGCACCAAAAAGCTGGTGGGTGGCGTGGTCGGTGGTGTGAAGGACACGACCAAGGCTGCGGTCGGTGCGGGCGCTGCCGTGGGTGCTGGCGCGGCGGCTGCGGTGCCGGCGGTATCGGTAGACGCCTCGGCTGACGTTAAGGCCGGCGCTGCAGCGCAGTAAGTTTTTTGCTCACAAAAAGCCGGGCAATGCAGCCTGTTTCGAAACTCCCGATTGTGGTGGTTTTAGATGAGAAGATGCCCCCGAGCGATCGGGGGCATTTTTCATGGGCTTTATCGTGGGGGAAGGACGGACGCAGCGTTCGCTGTTTCCGTTGGC
>JBQTJH010000089.1:0-8287 GCA_052387335.1 Panacagrimonas sp.
GGGCAGGCCCTGGTCTATCCGGCCACCTGCCTGCACCGGGTCAATGAGGTGACGCGCGGCGAGCGCCTGGCCGCCGTGCTGTGGGTGCAGAGCTATGTGCGCGATGCGGCGCAACGCGAAATCCTGTTCGACCTGGACGCGGTGCGGCGCAGCGTGTGGGACCAGGCCGGCGGCCGCCCCACGGCGGATTTCGAGCGTCTGGCCAAGACTTACGCGAATCTGCTGCGCGCTTGGGCGGAGACCTGAGGGGGACAAAGGAGGCGGGATGGACAGCACCCGCTCACCTTAAATGAGATTGTTTCGCATTATCAAGGTAAATAAGGAAATCGCCTGTGGCCGCTGAGCGTTCCCGCCGCTACCCCGCGCTGTATCTCTGGGTGTTGGCCGCCATCGTGGCGGGTGGTGTGCTGGGGCACTGGGCGCCCAACATCGCGGTCACGCTCAAACCTCTGGGCGATGGCTTCATCGGCCTGATCAAGATGCTGATCGCACCGGTGATCTTTCTGACCGTCGTGCTCGGCGTGGCCGGCGCAGCGGACGCGCGCAAGGTCGGGCGCGTCGGCGTCAAGGCGCTGCTGTATTTCGAGATCGTGTCGACGATCGCCCTGGTGATCGGCCTGGTGGTGGTGAACCTGCTCAAGCCGGGCGCCGGGTTCAATGTGGACCCGGCGACACTCGACGCCGAGGCCGTGGCGAGCTATGCGCAAAAAGCTGAACAGCAATCCACGGTCGAATTTCTGCTCGACATCATTCCCAAAACCTTTGTGGACGCCTTCACCGGCAACGGCCACCTGCTGCAGGTGCTGCTGCTGGCGCTGCTGTTCGGCTTCGCCCTGACCCGCATCGGCGAGGCCGGCCGGCCGGTGATCGCCGTGCTGGAATCCTTGTCGCAGGTGTTCTTCCGCATGATCGGCATGATCATGCTGCTCGCGCCCATCGGCGCCGGCGGTGCCATGGCCTTCACCATCGGCAAGTACGGCGTCGACAGCCTCGGCCCGCTGATGAAGCTGATGGGCAGCTTCTACCTGACCTGCCTGCTGTTCATTCTGCTGGTGCTGGGTGCCATTGCCAGGCTGACCGGATTTTCGATCTGGAAATTCATCCGCTATCTGCGCGAGGAATTGCTGCTGGTGCTCGGCACCTCGTCTTCCGAGTCGGCGCTGGTGCCGCTGATGCAGAAGCTGGAGCGGCTGGGCTGTTCTCGCGCCGTGGTCGGGTTGGTGGTGCCCAGTGGCTATTCCTTCAATCTGGACGGCACCAACATCTACCTGACCATGGCCGCGATCTTCGTCGCCCAGGCCTTGAACGTCGAACTGACGCTGACTCAGGAACTGACCTTGCTGGCGGTGGCGATGCTGACCTCCAAAGGCGCCTCCGGTGTGACCGGCGCCGGCTTCATCACCCTGGCGGCGACGCTCACCGTGGTGCCGACCGTGCCGGTGGCGGGTCTGGCGCTGATTCTGGGCATCGACCGATTCATGAGCGAGGCGCGCGCGCTGACCAACTTCCTCGGCAATGGCGTAGCGGCGGTGGTGGTGTCGAGCTGGGAGAAAGAACTGGACCGCGAACGTCTGCGCAGCGAACTGAACGGCTCGAACGATCAGGGCGCGTCGGTGCCTCTGCCCTCGCCGCCCGGCTTGTAGGGGCCGAGCACTGGCGTGGCACCGTCCACCGGATTCGGCCACTGCTGCGGTACACGCTCGATACGCCCGGACTCGTAGCCCCAGCTTGCGATCAGCGCGCTGTAACGCGCCAGCGCGGCATCGCTCATCTGCGGCTGACGGCTGAACAGCCAGATGAAATCGCGCTTGCTGCGCGCCACGATGGCCACCGAGTAATCGGCCTCGACGTGCGCAATGCGGTACTCGTACCAGAACGGCCAATACCAGCCAAAGCGCACACCCCATAGCGCATTGCCGCTGTTGTCGATCACCTTGGCCACCGGCGTCATCAGCTTATGCTTGCCGTCGAAGCCGCCGAGACGATTGCGATAGGTGATGCCGATGCCGCCGTCGGGCCGCAGCGCGTAATGCTCGGTGGCGTTATGGGCCCCCACATCGCGCGAGGTCGGGATGTGCGCAATCAGATACCAGTCGCCGGCGTAGCGATCCAGCTCAACCTGTGGCGCCAGCGGCACCGCAGAAGGCTTGGCCGCAGACAGATGCGCGCAGCCGGTTGCAAAGACGAATAGCGATGCTGACATCAGCACACGCGCAAACAGGGGGTTCATGGTCAGATTTCCAGGGCAGTAGTCACGCGGGCGCGGGTACACAATGTTGGCGTACCGGACCTGCGTCAAGGCTGCCGCTGGAATCGGCTCAAAACAACAATCGGGAGGAGAGCCCGCATGAACGCTGACGCATCCGCGCCCCTCGTCAAAAAACTGCTGCGCGCAAGACCAGCAAGACGCCCCCCAAGATGGCCGAGTACGAGGCCGCGGTGATCGGTGCCGGCTTTTCCGGCTTGTGCATGGCCATCCAACTCAAGCAGGCCGGCATCGATTCATTCGTCGTGTTCGAGAAGGCCGATGACATTGGCGGCACCTGGCGCGACAACCTGTATCCGGGCTGCGCCTGTGACGTGCCCTCGCATCTGTATTCGTATTCTTTTGAACCCAATCCAAACTGGTCGCGCATGTTTGCGCCACAGGGCGAAATCTGGGACTACCCGCGCGGCTGCGCGCGCAAGTACGGCGTGACGCCGCACATGCGCTTCGGCGCCGAAGTGGTCTCGGCCGCGTTCGACACCAAGCGGCAGCTGTGGACCGTCAGCGCCTCTACCGGTGAGCGGGTTCAGGCCCGCGTGGTGGTCTCCGCCATCGGCGCGCTGAGCATCCCGGCCTACCCCAAGGTGCCGGGCATCGAGAAATTCAAGGGCACTCGCTTTCACTCCGCGCGCTGGAACAAGGACTACGACTTTCGAAACCAACGCGTCGGCGTGATCGGCACCGGTGCCAGCGCCATCCAATTTGTACCCGCCATTGCGCCGCAGGTCCGGCAACTGGATCTGTACCAGCGCACGCCGCCCTGGGTCATGAGCAAGCCGGATCGGGCGATGAGCGCGCTCGAAAAGACCTTGTTCAAATACATCCCAGCAACGCAGAAATTGTTTCGTGGAGGCATCTACTGGTGGATGGAGAGCCGCGTACTCGGGCTTGCCGTGGATCCGCGCGCCATGAAACTGGCCGAGGCCTGGGCCAAGCTCTACATCAAGCGATCCATCAGAAATCCTGAGCTGCGCAAGAAAGTGACGCCGGACTACACGCTCGGCTGCAAACGCATCCTGATGTCGGACGAGTATTACCCGGCACTGACGCGCGACAACGTCGAGGTCATCACGCCCGGTATCCAGCAGGTCAAGGCGCACAGCGTGATCACCGAAGACGGCATCGAACGACCAGCCGACGCCATCATCTTCGGCACCGGCTTCCAGGTATCCGACCCGATTGGCCCGATGACGATCTATGGAGCCGAAGGCAAGGAGGTACGCGAGAGCTGGAAAGATTCGGGCATGGAGGCTTATCTCGGCGTGTCGGCCGGCGGTTGCAAGAGTTGGTATCTCGATAAATTCGGCAAGAACCGCACGCTATGGCCGAGCTTCACCTTCGAATACTGGATGCGGACGCGCAAGTTCAAGCCGGAGAAGTATGCGTTCGACTAGGGCAAGTACGGGCGAACATGGCTCGGGCCACCACGTCTTTGGAGATGCTGCATGTGCCGAAACATCAAGACGCTGTTCAACTTCGAACCGCCGGCCAGCGACGACGAGATCCACGCCTCGGCGCTGCAGTTCGTGCGCAAGCTCAGCGGCTTCAACGCACCTTCAAAAATCAATCAGGCCGCGTTTGATCTGGCCGTGGTCCAAGTCAGCGAGGCCGCGCGCAGCTTGATCCATTCACTGGTCACGACCGCGCCGCCCATGGATCGGGCGACGGAGCGGGCCAGGCTGATCGAGCAGACCGCAAAGCGCTTCGCGCGCGGCTGAATCTCAGCGGCCGAAGCGACGACTCAAGGAGATGCCGGCGCCGATGACTATGTCGGAAACATTCGCTTCGCCACCGCCAAACGCGGCGGGAATGGAATCACGTCCGTACATGTACTCGCGCGGCGTGTGGTGGAACAAGCCGGTGATCTCCCACTTCTCCAGTTGATAGATCGCGCCCAAGGCGTACTGCATATTGGTGGTCAAGCAGCCCAGAAACCCAAACAAGGTTTCGGACGGCTGCACAATTTTGGTGTTGTAGATGTAGCCCGCGCGCAGCATGAGCTTGGGTGTGGCCTGCCAGCCGATGCCGAGCTTGTAGGCGTTCTGATCGTTGAAGCCGAATCCGGGACCGTCGGAAGAACCCAGCAGTACGCCCTGCTCCAGCCCGCTGATGCCGTTGCGGAACGCCGTCTGCTTGCGATAGGTGTAGCGCTGCACCTCCAGCACCAGGGTCCAGTTCGGCGCGGGCGCGGGCGTGATCGCGATGCCGCCGCCGTAGATCGAGGGCAGTTCCAGCCTGCCGCCTTCGGCAATCAGGCCCGCGTCGTCCTCGTGCTTCTGCGTCCAGTTCTTGCTGCGATACGACGCACCCGCCGCCAACCAGGGCGTGAGCTTGCCGTACCAGCCCAGGGAAAAGCCGAGTGTGAACGCACCGTCCTTGCCATGATTGGTGACCTTGCCCGGTGATTCGCTCAGCACCGCGTTGTCGAGAAATTGCAGGCCCTCAATCGCCAGCACCTGATACCCCGTGTTGAGACTCAGGCCCAACGCATGGCTTTCATTGAGCTGATACGGCAGCGCCGGGATTGGCTGCGAGCACGGTGGGTTCCTCGGCAAAGCTACAGCCGACACCGCCGATGCCGATGGACTTGACGCCATTGCCGTGTCCGAACAGGCCGAGCGTGGCCTGGGCCTGCAAAGGAAGAATCAGCGCGAAACAAGCGGCCGGGGCCAGGGTTCTGAACGACGTCATCACGGGATCGAAATGCAAGAGAGCGCGAAGTGTGCGCAAAGACGCACCCTCCATGTATGGGGACTGACCCCTATGCCGCTGAGGCTTCCGCTTTGTATCGGCGCGTGATAAGCGCGCTGAAGAACCTCACAGACTCACCATCAGCACACGATTGCCCGCGCCGACAAGCGCACTGAGCGCAATCAAGGGAATCATGCCGAGCCAGTTGCGCCACAGTGCGACCCAGCCGAACAGGGCGAGCACCATTGCCAGCGCATCGATCTCACCGGCACGCCCCTCGGGCCAGAACACGTGCGCGGCAAAGAACAGGGCCAGCGAGACGATGGCGCCCACCACTGCGGCGGTAATGGCGCTCATTGGCCCGGCAAGCGAAAAATTCTCGCGCGTGCGTTCGACCCAGGGCGCACCGGCCAGAATGAAGATGAAGGACGGCAGAAAGGTGAAGAAACTCGCCACGCAGGCGCCGATCACGCCCGCCAGCAAGGGGTCGATCCCGGCCTGCGTCCAGGCGCCGACAAAGCCGACAAAGGCCACCACCATAATCAGTGGCCCGGGCGTGGTTTCACCCAGCGCCAGGCCATCCATCATCTGCGCGGCACTGAGCCAGCCATGCGTCGCAACTGCTCCCTGAAATACGAACGGCATCACCGCGTAAGCACCGCCGAAGGTCAGTAGCGCAGCTTGCGTGAAGAACAGGCCCATCTGCACAAATAGCCCGTCGAAGCCCTCATACCAGGCCAGCGCGCCAATCACCGTGCCCGCGAGCATCAGCCCAATGTAGAGCACACGCGTCAGTTTCGTCTTGCTGAAGCGCGCATGCTCCGGTGTCGGCGTGTCGTCGTCGATCAGCGCCGGCAACTGCGAACTGTGGGTGGCGTGATGTGCCTGGCTATCGCGTAAACGCGTGCGCAGCAGCCAGCCGTAAGCTGCGGCGGCGGCAATCACCCAGGGGAACGGCACCTGCGCCAGCAAGGCGGCGAGCGCGATCAGCGGCAGCGGCCATAGCAGGCGTTGTCTGAGCACCTTCGAACCGATACGCCAGGCAGCGAAGGCAACGATCGCCACCACCACCGGCCGAATGCCGTACAGCGCATCAGCCGCCAAGCTGGCGCCGACGCTGACATAGGCCCAGGACAGCGCGATCAGCAAGACCAGCGAGGGCAGCACGAACAACAGGCCAGCGGCGATACCGCCGCGCACGCCGTGCATGAGCCAGCCGATGTACGTCGCCAGCTGCTGCGCCTCGGGTCCGGGCAGCAACATGCAGTAGTTGAGGGCGTGCAGGAAGCGCGACTCGGAGATCCAGCGCCGCGTCTCGACCAGCTCGCGATGCATGATCGCGATCTGTCCGGCGGGCCCGCCAAAGCTGATGCAGCCGAGCTTGAACCACCAGCGCAACGCCTCGGCAAACGACACCGGCGACGGCGCGTCCGCCTGCTGCAGCCCGCGCGGTTCAGCCACGGAACGCAGCGATCACGTCGCCGGCGCGAGTTCCTTGAGCGGAATCGACTCGTCGGCCAGCTTGGCCGCATCGATGCGCGCGCGCGCCGCCACCATCTTCTTGGCCAGCATGAATTCCTGCGGGCGTGACACCGTGTCCGCCGCAATCACCACGCCGTCCTTGATATAGAACGCGCCGAAGCTGCGCTTGGCCAGATCACCGCGCAACACGCATTGCTCGTAGCCGCTCGACATGCCGACCATCTGCAGCTTGAGGTCGTACTGATCCGACCAGAACCAGGGCACGTTGCTGTACTTGGTCGTCTTGCCCAGCAGATTGGCAGCGACGGCGCGGCCCTGCTCCATCGCGTTCTGCACCGACTCCAGACGGATGCGACGACCGAAGAATTCGCTCGGATGATTGGTGCAATCACCGGCGGCGTAAATGTCAGCGTCCGAGGTACGCGTGTATTCGTCTACGACGATACCGTTGTCCACCGCTAGCCCGGCATCGGCCGCCAGCTCGGTGTTGGCAATCAGTCCGATGCCGACCAGCACGAAATCCGCGCTGAGGTTCGTACCCACCAACTTGACCTCGATCTCGCCGCTGGCCTGTTTTTCGAAGCCCACGAGCTGCACCCCGGTGCGCACATCAACACCGGCATCGCGGTGCACCTGTTCATAGAACGCCGACATTTCCGGCGCGGTCACGCGTTGCAGCACGCGAGGCATGGATTCCAGCACCGTCACCTTGAGGCCAGCCTTGGTCGCCACTGCCGCCACTTCCAGGCCGATATATCCGCCACCGACGATGGTTAGCCTGCGTCCCTCGACGAAGTGAGCGCGAATGGTTTCAACATCACCAATGCTGCGAAGCGCCATCACCTCCGGCAGATCGGCACCCGGCAGGTCGAGCAGGCGTGGACGCCCGCCCGTGGCCAGCACCAGCTTGTCGTAGGCGAGTTCGCGACCGTCGGCCAGCAGCAGCTTTTTGCCGGCGCGATCGATGCGCTGCGCACGCACGCCGCCAATGAACTCCACCCGGGCCTTTTCCAGCGCTGCAGGCGACATCACGTACAGCGACTCGGTGGTCGCGGTGCCGGCCAGATAGGTCTTGGACAGAGGCGGCCGCTTGTACGGCACATGCGGCTCTTCGCCGACGATGGTGATGAGGCCGGCATAGCCCTGACGGCGCAGCTCGGCGGCGGTTTCACCGCCGGCCTGGCCCGCACCGACGATGACGACGCGTTCTGATATTGCGGATTCACTCATGGCAGGTCGCAGCCGCCCCGACGCGGCAACTCAAGGTTAGGAGCAGCGTAGTTTAGCCGCGCCGGCCGCGTTGCTCGCGCCCCCCTGCCAAGAGCGCGGCTCAGATACCTGCTGGCCGCTGTCGAAATTGCGCGGGAATGCTCAGCTCGTAGGTCACGCCAGTGCCACGCTCGCGAAACGACAGGTTGGGCCCGCGCTGGGAGCTGAAATACAGTCGGCTGCCGTCCGGCGAGAACGCCGGGCCGGTCAGTTCGGACTCCTTGTGGCCGGCACGCAGCAAGGTCACCGCCGTCTGATTGGGCACGATCACCAGCAGCCGCGTCGCCTCGCCGTCCTCGGTCACGATGATGTCGCCCGCAGGGCTGACCACCAGATTGTCGACATCGTCCACCGGCAGTTCGATGGAGGCGTTGTCGTAGATGGTCTCGATCAATTCATTGTCAATGTCGTAGGCGTAAATACGATTGTCGGTCTTGCAGGCGAAAAACACGAAGGCGCGGCTGGGTCGCCGCCCACCGTCCGGGACGCTGCGCTGCGCCGCCGGCACACTGTGCAGCCAGATGCCCTCGGCACCGCGAAAAATCGTGCCCGGCGTCGGCGATCTTGCGGACTGCAACC
>JBQTJH010000090.1:0-2874 GCA_052387335.1 Panacagrimonas sp.
CCTCTGCGGCTGTCTCTTCAACCGCGGCTTCCTCGGCCACGGCCGCTGCTTCTTCCGCAGCAATGGCCTGATCCACGGCGGCCGTGGCCGAGGAAGCCGCGGTTGAAGAGACAGCCGCAGAGGCCGAGGCGCCCGCCGAGGAGGCCCCCGCTGCAGATGCAGCCCTAGTGGACGCCGCCGCCGCGCCCGCCGAAGACAGCGCGGAGACGACGGCTGAGGCGCCCGAAGAAGTTGCAGAAGAAGCCGCTGACGAGGTCGCCGACGCGGGAGAACCCGAAGACAGCAGTGACCTGGATTCGGACGAGGGCCTGGGCCTGGACTTGTATGTCGGCGTGGAATTCGACCAGACCACGGTCGACCTTCAGAACGAAGGCCTGGGTAATGCCTTCGGCTCCAACCGTTTCGACTCGGACTTCTACAAGCTGCGCCTGGGCGCGCGCATCGCCGACGGCATCGGCGTGGAACTGCACGCTGGCTTCCCGGCACACGATGCGGGTGAAGGCGAGGTCGAGACCAAGCAGTTCTACGCCTTTTACTTCGTGCCGACGGGCGTGTTGTTCAACACGCTGGAAGTCTCGGCCCGCCTCGGCTACGCCATGACCTCGCTGGAAAACGAGCTGACCGACGACGATTTCGACGGCATGTCCTTTGGTCTGGCCGCGGAACTGCCGATTCGCTTGTTTGGTGAAGGTCTGCCCAATCTGCGATTCGGTGTGGGCGCCACGGTGTACCAGGAGGACAACGAGGCCCGCGTCTACGGCTTCCACGGCGGTCTGCGTTTCGACTTCTCGATCTGAAGACTGGAGCCCGATACAAGTGCGCAGGGCAGCGAAATGTGCCCTGCGCACCTGCCTACGGTGCAGGCTCAGATGACCAAGCCGTTCTCGCCCAGCAGCGAGCGTAATCGCGAGCCGATTCTGCAGGTGCTGCGTGTCGCGTTCGCCTCGCGACGGCAGGTGCTGGAAATTGGCAGCGGCACCGGTCAGCACGCGGTGCACTTCGCCGCCGCGCTGCCGCACCTGCAGTGGCAGTGTTCGGACCGGGAGGAAAACCTGGACGGTATCCGCGCCTGGCTGGCTGAGGCTGGGCTGCTCAACACGCCACCGCCCTTGCCACTGGACGTCATGCAGGCGCAGTGGCCGAGTGCGCGCTTTGACGCGGTGTACACCGCCAACACCTTGCACATCATGGCCTGGTCGCAGGTTCAGACCCTGTTCCGGCGCTTGCCTGAAGTCCTGAGTGATCAGGCCTGTCTGGGGGTCTACGGCCCCTTCAACTATGCCGGCCGCTACACCAGCGCCAGCAACGCGGCGTTCGACGCAAGATTGAAATCAGATGACCCGCAGCGCGGTATCCGCGACTTCGAAGCGGTGGATGCGCTGGCGCGTGAGGCTGGCTTTGTGCTGTGGCATGACCACGCGATGCCCGCCAACAACCGCTGTCTGCTCTGGCGGCGCGGCGTTACGAGCTAGCGACTTGGGCGCAGGCATGGTCGCCGGTTCGATTGGTGTGAGCTGCTGATTGTTCCGCGCGTAAACTTGGTGCCTAAGGCGAGACTCGAACTCGCACGAGGGGTTGCCTCGGGGGATTTTGAGTCCCCTGCGTCTACCGATTCCGCCACTCAGGCGCGGGCCGCGATTATACGGATGCGGACCCGCGCCGTCGCTGTCCTCAATCGAAACTTTCATTGGCCGCCGAATCTCCACAATCTGAACTGCGCCTGCCGTCGGCGCTTGACGACAGCCTGCTGCGCGGTGCGCGAGTGCTGGCCCGACTCGGCGAGGGCAAGCGATCCATGGCCTACCGTGTGCAGTGGCAGGGGCGTGAGTGCGTGGTCAAGGTCTACGCCCCGGCGGCGGCGGCCAAGCACGCGCAGCGGCACCGTGTGGCCCTGGCGCGATTCGAATATCAGCGCAATCTGGCCTTGTATCGCGCGCCCGGGCTTGCAGCGCATGTGGCGCGGCCACTGGCCTACCTGGCCGATGGTCCCCAACAGGCCTTCGTGCAGGAGTTCGTGTCCGGCACCCTGTTCGAACACTTCCGCGTCGGCGCTGACCCGCTTCACATCGCCGCGCTGCTGGATTCGCTGCCCAGCCTGATCGACCGGGCTCATGCCGCCGGTATCTATGATCTGGATCTGCACCCCAACAATGTCATGGTGGCCGACGACGGGCGCGGCGGGGTGATGTTCAAGCTGTTCGACTTCAACAAGATCCCGTTTCACGAACGCTCGCCCAATCCCCTGTCCTGGTTGCTGCTGCGCCTGGGCCTGATTCGGCCGGCCTCGCGCGACCGGCGCCGCATGCATCTGTTTACCGACCCGCCAGGGCGCAATCGTCTGGGCACGCGCAGGCAGTGAGCGCGCGCGGCTGCGTGTTAAATTTTCACCTCCTGTTTTGATCGTCCCGGCAATGCTGATCTCTGGCTTGAGCTTCATCCGTAACGGCGTTTCGCTCGGCTATCCCTTCGTCGAGGCCATCCGCTCGATCCTGCCCCTGGTCGACGAGATGGTGGTGGTGGTTGGACGTTCGGAGGACGGCACGCGTGAAGCGGTGGAGGGGATCGGCGACACCAAGATCCGCATCATCGATTCGGAATGGCCCACGCAGATCCGGCCGAAGGCGAGTGTGCTAGCGCAGCAGACCAATCTGGGGCTGATGCACTGCCGCGGCGATTGGGTGGTGTATGTGCAAGGCAACGAGCTGTTCCACGAGCGCGATCTGCCACGGATGCGCGAGCTGATGACCGAGCATCTGCAGAATCCGCAGGTCGAAGGCTTGCTGGTGGAGCGCCTGGTGTTTTACGGCGATTACCGGCATTTCGTGCGGTTTTACCCGGATCGACACAAATACGTGGTCCGCGCCTTCAAACCCT
>JBQTJH010000091.1:0-15552 GCA_052387335.1 Panacagrimonas sp.
AGGTCCTGCTGCGCCGTTATGGTGAAACGCGGCGACCGCATCCGCTGGCGGACGACCAAACCTCGTTGCTTGAAGCCATCGCGAGAGAGAGAGTCCTGTTGGCGCCGATTGCGGATCGCGCCGACGATCCGCTCGATACCTCGGCGATGAATCTGCATGAGTTGCGCGAGGCCATCCACCAGCGTCTACCCGAAGCGCAGAAGGGTTCGCTCGCCGTGTTGTTTCTGTCATTCGGTTTCAAGAACGGGGCCCCGCAGGGCTGCGACTTCCTGTTCGATGTGCGCTGTCTGCCCAATCCGCACTGGAATCCCAAGCTTAAGCATCTGACCGGCCGTGACCAAGCGGTCGCGGCCTGGCTGGATGGCCGCGAAGATGTGCAGCGCATGCTGCGCGACATCGGCAATTTTCTGGAACCTTGGTTGCCGGCGTTCCGTAGCCAGGATCGCGCCTACGTCACCATCGGTGTGGGCTGCACCGGCGGTCAACATCGCAGCGTCTATTTGGTGGAACGTCTAGCCGAACGCTTCCGCGGCAAGTACGACCCGGTGATGGTCAAGCACAAGGAACTCAGGTGAGCGTCGGTGTATTGCTGGTGACCTACGGCAAGCTCGGGCACTTCATGCTCGACAGCATGCGCGACATGATGGACAAGTTGCCGCTGGAGGCTGATGTGCTGGAAGTGCGGCGCGTGCAGAGTCACCAGGTTTTGTTGACGCAAGGCAGCAAGATGATAGAGCGCCTTGATCGCGGCGACGGCGTGTTGCTGCTAACCGATGCCTTCGGTTCAACGCCGAGCAACATCGCCAACAAGCTTGCTGCCCTGCACGGCGTACCGGTGATCTCAGGTGTCAATCTGCCGATGCTGGTTCGAGTGTTCAACTACCCACTGTCGTCGCTGGATCAAATGACGGCGCTGGCGGTGGAAGGCGGACAGCGCGGCATCATCCTTTGTCCCAAGAACTGATCACGGATACAAATTCGCGCATGGAACGCACGGTCAACATCATCAATCGTCTCGGACTGCACGCACGCGCGGCGGCCAAGCTGGTCACCCTGGCCAGTGATTTTCAGGCGGAGGTGCGGGTGCGCAAGGACAGTCGCGAGGTCAGTGGAAAATCCATCATGGGCGTGATGATGCTGGCGGCTGCGCAGGGCAGCCAGATCACGCTGATCGCCGAGGGCGAGGACGAACAGCAGGCGCTGGATGCCTTGGCGCGGCTGATCGCGAATCGCTTTGGAGAAGAGGCGTGAGAGCTCGTCCGTGAGTCTCTGGCTCTCAGGCATTGGGGTTTCGCGCGGCATCGCGATTGCGCGCGTACAGAAACTTCATGGCGGCGATCTGGAGTTTGCCGAGTACGCGATCAAGACCGAGGAGATCGAGTCGGAGGTGGCGCGGTTTCGCCAGGCTCAGCAGCAGGCGCTGACGCAACTGCGCGAGGTCCGCAGCAAGATTCCGGCGGGGACGCCCGGCGATATCGCCGCGTTCATCGATACCCATCTGCTGATGCTGGATGATCGCTCACTGACCGAGGCGACCATCGGCTACATCCGCGCGCTGGCTTGCAACGCCGAAGCGGCGCTGCGACGCGCGCGCGACGCCCTGGTCACAGTGTTTGAGCAGATGGAAGCTCCGTATCTGCGCACGCGGCGCGACGACGTCGAGCATGTGGTGAGCCGCGTCCTGCGCGTGCTAACGCATACCGAGCGCGCGCTACCGGAGATCGAACACGGCGCTACCGAGCCGACGGTGGTGGTGGCCGACGACATCACGCCGGCCGACATCATCCTGTTGTCGCAGCAGTCGGTGGTGGCGTTCATCACCGAATACGGTGGCCCCTTGTCGCACACCGCGATTCTGGCGCGCAGCCTGGGCATACCTGCTGTGGTGGGCGTACACGACGCAAGGCGGGTGCTGAGCCAGGACGAACTGCTGATCGTTGACGGTGAGGGCGGTCAAATCCTTGCCGATCCGGATGACAAGGCACTGCAGCATTACCGGCGCAAGCAAGATCAGCAGGTGCAAGACCGCCTGCTGCTGCAGGAGTTGCGGGACAAACCCGCCATATCTCTTGACGGTGTCGGCGTTCACCTGCAAGCGAATATCGAGTTACCGGAAGATGCGCGGATCGCCGAGGCCAATGGCGCGGCGGGTGTCGGTTTGTACCGTACCGAGTTCCTGTACATGAATCGCAAAGATTTGCCGAGCGAGCAGGAACAATATGAGGCGTATACGCGCGTGCTCGCCGCGGTCAAGGGGCCCGTCACGATTCGAACCCTGGATCTGGGCGCCGACAAGCAGGTGGATTCGGGCCAGCAACGGCACGGGCCCACGCCAAACAATCCCGCCTTGGGTCTGCGCGCCATCCGTCTGTGTCTGAAGGAGCCCGATCTGTTCCGCACCCAGGTGCGCGCGCTGCTGCGTGCCTCGGTGCATGGTCAAGTCAGGATCATGCTGCCGATGATCTCCAGCATCACCGAGCTGCGCCAGGCCAAGCAATTGATCACGCGGTGCCGTGACGAACTGCACCGCGAGGGCAGGGCGGTGGCTCGCGAGGTGCCGGTGGGCATCATGATCGAAGTGCCTGCGGCGGCGGTCTCGTCAGCGCTGCTGGCGCCGGAGGTGGATTTTTTCTCCATCGGCACCAACGACCTGATCCAGTACACCCTGGCCATTGACCGCGTCGATGATGAGGTCAACTATCTTTACGACCCGCTGCATCCCGCCGTGCTGCAGTTGATCCGCATGACCATCGAGGCGGGTCACAGGGCCGGCATCGAGGTCGCCATGTGCGGCGAGATGGCCGGCGACGCGCGCTACACCAGTCTGCTGCTCGGTCTGGGGCTGACTCAGTTTTCTATGCACCCGACCAATGTTCTGGAGGTCAAGCGCGCGGTACGCCAAGCCTCGGTGTCGACTCTGCGCGCGCAAGTGGACCGCATCTTCAAGGCTGGGCGCATGCAGGCGTTCGAAAGCGAACTGGCCGCCCTTCAGCGCTCATGACGCGCGAAATAGGAGGGCGGGCCGCGCCCGCCGTCTGTCCTTGATGACTCTTCCGACCGCGGCGGCCGCGGGCCGCCCTACGCGTATTTCGCGATGCGCCTCAGTTTTCCCACCCCATGGGCGAGCGCACCGCCGCTTCTTTCTCGATCAGCGCGGCGTAGCGCTTTTCGATCTCGTTGCGCTTGACCTTCATGGTCGGCGTCATGATGCCGTTGTCGATGCTCCAGGCGTCCTTGACCACCACGATCTTGGCAATCTCTTCGTGGTTTTCCAGGTTCTGATTCACCGCCTTCATGTCGGCCAGCAATTCCTTTTCAAGCTGCTCGCGCGACTTGCGGCTGGTGACGCCGGCTTGCAGGGTCACCAGCATCAAGGGTTGGGCCAGGCCCATGCCGACGAGGCAGAGCTGGTCGATGTCGGTGTTGCGCGCCAGCGCGCCTTCGATCGGCGCGGGTGAAACGTACTTGCCCTTGAGCGTCTTGAAGATGTCCTTCACGCGGCCGGTGATGTAGACATAACCCTCCGCGTCGACGCGGCCCTTGTCACCCGTGCGCAGATAGCCGTCCTCGGTGAAGGTCTCGGCGGTTTTCTCTGGCTCCTTGTAATAGCCGGCCATCACGCCCGGATGCTTGAACAGGATTTCTTCGGCGTCGGACAGCTTGAAGTTGGATTCTGGCAGCGGCTTGCCCACCGAGCCCAGTCGATTCTGATGCGGCAGGTTGGCGGTGGCGTAAATGCTGTTCTCGGTCATGCCGTAGCCCTGCAGGATGTCGATGCGCAGGTACTTGCGAAACCACTCCATGGTCGGAATCGGCAGCGGTGCGGCGCCGGAAAAAATGTAGCGCGCGTTGTGCAAGCCCAGGCCCTTGAGGATTTTCTTGCGGATCATGCCGCCCAGAATCGGAATGCGGGTGAGCCGCGCCAGCTTGTCCTGCGGCATCTTGCGCAGCACCCCGGCCTGGAATCGGCCGTACACCAGGGGCACGCCGTAAAAGCGCGTGGGCCCGACCTGAGGGAGTTGCTCGGCCAGCTTGTCCAGGTGTTCCAGGAAATGAACCTCCGCGCCCAGGTACAGCGACAGGCCCAGCACCGCGCCACGCTCGAAGGCATGGGCCAGCGGCAGATAGGAGAAGAAGCGCTCCTCGCCCTGGGACGGCATGACCTTGAGCGTCTGCCCGGCGGAGAACGCGAGGTTGCCCCAGGTGATCATCACGCCCTTGGGATTGCCGGTGGTGCCGGAGGTGTAGATCAGGGTGGCCAGATCGCCGGCCGTGGGTTGTTCGTAACCCAGTAGCGGCTTGGCGTTCTGGATCACCGCGTCCCATTGCTGATCCGCGGCCGGCGTTTCGGCGTAGGGAAATCCGATGGTCGGGATGCCCTTGGGCACCGCGGCCATGAATTCGTCGGCGTCCTGCATGGGCCCCAGGAACAAGACCTTGGCCTCGCTGTGTTCCAGGATGTAGGTCACCGCCTGCGGCGCCTGCTTGGGGTACATGCCAATGCCGACCAGCCCGGCCAGGCCGCAGGCCATGTCGGCCAGAAACCAGTGCGCAGTGTTGCGGCCGGAGATGGCGACGCGATCGCCGCGCTGCAGCCCCATCGCCAGCAGCGCGCCGGCCATCTTGCGCGCCTCGGCCTCGGCCTGTGCCCAGGTCCAGGTCAGCGTCTGCTTGTTCTTGGGTTGCACCAGCCAGGTCTTGTCGGCGCGCTCGCGCGACCACTGCATCAGCATGTTGATCGGCGTCTTCATCTCGCTCATCGCGCTCTCCATCGTTGTGTTGCGTTTCTAATGCAAGAGAGTTTAACCGCCGTCTGATGGACCCAGCTTGGCGCTGGCGACACAATCCGTCTGCGATATTTACGAATGGAGTGCTGCGCTTGAAGCGGATCCTGTGGTTGTTGCCCTCGGCCTTGCTGCTGTACCTGTTTGCCTGGCCGGTGGAGATCACGCCGCAGGCCTGGACGCCACCGCCTGCGCCCTCGCTCGAACAAGGCGTCTACGCCAGCAATGATCGCCTGCGCGGCGTGCAGCGCCTTGCCGATGGCGCCGTCGCCGGGCCGGAGGCCATCGCCATCGACGGCTCCGGCCAGCTCGTCACCGGTCTGCTCGATGGTCGCGTGGTGCGGATGCGGCCCGATGGTTCGGCCTGCCGGGTGCTGGGCAACACGCAGGGACGCCCGCTGGGTATCCAGCCGCAGCAGGACGGCAGCCTGCTGATTGCCGATGCCATCAAAGGCCTGCTCCGCATGGACGCGAGTGGCGAGGTCCAGGTGCTGGCGGCTACTGCTGAGGGCACCGTGCTGAAATTTGTCGACGACCTCGTGGTCGATGCGCGGGGACGCGTGTTCTTTTCGGATGCCTCGTGGAAATTCGGCTACGGCGAGCACGTCACCGACACGCTCGAACACGGCGCACGCGGTCGCGTCCTGATTTATGACCCGGCCATCGGCGAGGCCGTGACCCTGGCCACGGATCTGAATTTTGCCAACGGTGTGGCGCTGGGACCGGACGAGCACTACGTGCTCGTCAACGAGACCACGGCCTATCGCATCGCGCGCTATTGGTTGAAGGGCGACAAGGCCGGTACGCGCGACGTGTTCATCGACAATCTGCCCGGCTTTCCCGACAACATCACGTTCAATGGACGCGACCGTTTCTGGGTCGCCTTGTTCGCGCCGCGCAACGCGATGCTGGACCGCTTGCTGCCCCATCCGTTCTGGCGCACGGTCATTGCGCGCCTGCCCGCGTTTCTGCAGCCCGCGCCCGCTCGGCACGCGTTCATCCTCGGACTGGATCTGGACGGTCGCGTCGTCGAGCAGTACCAGTTCACCGGCAAGGGCGCGTACGCGCCCATCACCAGCGTGCGCGAGCATGACGGCGTGCTGTATCTGGGCAGCCTGAGTCAGACCGCAATCGGACGTATTGCGCTGGATGCGCTGCGCGGCGGGGACAGCGCCGAGCCACCCGAAGCCGTGCGCAGCACCTGCGTGCCTGAGAGGTAGACGCTAGGGCCTGTTCACAATGAGTTGATCGCTGCGGCCGAGTCTGTTTTGCCTCAGCGCAAGGAAGGAGGAGCGTGATGTATTGGATATACATGAGCGACGACAGACGCAGCGATGGGGCAAAACAGGCCGGCCCCGAAGGGTTGCCCCCTGTTTTCTCGCGAGGCCGCGTTACTCCTCCCTCACGTATGCCCAATACGCTACGGTCGTCGCGCCTTGCCTAGCGAGAAAACAGGGGGCAACGCAGCGACCAACTCATTGTGAACAGGCCCCAGCAACTACAGCTGAAAGAACTGTCGCGTGGCAGCGCTGCTGTCCAGCGCCACGTCAATCGGATCTCGGCCACAGGCCTGCGCGATTTTGGCGATCACGTACGGTAGAAAAGCCGGTTCGTTGCGCCGACCATCACGCGGCCGCAGGGCCTTGGGCACGGTGCGCGGCATCAGATACGGCGCATCGGTTTCCAGAAGCAGGCGATGGGTAGGGATACGCGGCACCAGATCCACCAGGTGCTGACCGCGACGTTCATCGCAGATCCATCCGGTGATGCCGATGTGGCAGTCCAGCGCGAGGTATTCCTCGGCGGCTTGCTGCGTATCGGTGAAGCAGTGCACGCACACCGCGCCGAGCCGCGCGCGGTGCTCGCGCAGAATGGCCAGGAAGTCGGCGTGCGCATCGCGCTGATGCAGAAATAGCGGCTTGCGTAGTTCTGCAGCCAAATCGAGTTGCGCGATGAACGCGCGGCGCTGCGCATCGCGCGGCGACAGATCGCGGAAATAATCCAGACCGCATTCGCCCAGGGATACCAGTTGGGGATGTGTCGCCAGCGCTCGAATCTGCTCGGCGCAGCCGGTGTTCCAGTCGGCCGCGTGATGAGGATGCAGTCCGGCGGTGGCGTATACGCGTCCGGGATAGGACTGCGCCAGCCGCAAAGCCTGCACCGAGCTGGCCATGCAACTGCCGGTGACCACAATCGCTTCGAGCCCCGCAGCCCAGGCGCGGTCCAGTACCTGTGGCAGATCAGCGTCGAAGCTTTCGTGGGAAAGATTCGCCCCGATATCAATCACGGCTGATCGTCGCCGCAGTCGTAGCGCAGCAAGACTTGCTGCTCGTCGGGGCTTGGGCCGGCGCTGCGCGGGCGCAGCACCTGCACCACGCGCAGCCGCGCCAGCTCCGGCGCCTGCTCACGGCATAGATACGCCGCCAGTGCTGCACGCGCGGGCGCCGCATCGGTGTCGGTTAGTGCCTGCTCGTAGTGACGGCCGCGGGTGCCGGGCAGCAGCGGGAAGCTGTTGCGATCAAACTGCGGCGGCCGACCGTCGGCCGCGAGCACGTCGATCTGACGTCCATCGCGGCGTTCGCCCGGCACCACAATCCAGCGATCCTGCAGCGGCGGCATTGGCATGCTGCGCAACTCGGCGCGATCCAGAACCAGCGGCTGCAAAATCGTAGCGCTGACATCGTGAACACCGCGCGGCAGCCAGCCCAGACTGGCCAGCTGCAAGCTCAGCATGCTGATGCCGATCAGCAGAACCAGCGCGGTCAGGCTCCGGTGGTGCGTCGGCAGCAAGGGCGCCGTCGATGCCGGACCGACAGCCAGCATCGGCACAAGCCAGCGCAGCAACTTGAGTTTGAACGCGTACAGGCCGCCGAAAACCTTGCGGCCCAGCAGCGACCGCAGGGGTAGCAGCAAGGGTGACTGCCGCAGCAGTTCGCGCACCGCGTCGGCATCCAGATGCGCGCGGTCCTGATGATCAATCAGTACCAGCCGGGTCGATCCCTGCATCAGGCGCGCTGCACGCGGGCTGTGCGCGTCGGCCAAAACCTGTGTATGCGACAGGCACATAAAGCGCTGCAGCAGCCTGGCGACTCGAGCCTCGTTCTGGTCCTGTTCGCGGAAGTACAGACGCTGCTCGCCCGGCGTCCGAGGCATGGCCAGACGCGTCCACAGCGCGCTGTCAATCAGCAGGCCAGAACCGATCAGCACCAGCCACGGCAGCAGGCTTGCATCCGCACTCAGCAGGCCGAACAGCGCAAGCACCAGATACACGGCCAGGGCCGCTGGCCGCAGACTCGTATAGCGCAGTCCGGCGAGCACCAGCAGCAGGATCAGGAACGGCAGGCTGATGAGTGCGAACTCGATCACGGCACGCACTTCATCCATCTGCAAAAGCCAGCGGCCCGGCAGGGACAGCGTGTGCGGTATCGCCAGCAGGGCTTGCAGCAGGCCCCCATTTGCCGGCCAGGCCAGCATCGCCAGCGCGCTGAACACCGGCAGCAGCAAGACCTGCACTAGCAGCGCGGCGCCGGCCACCGAAGACCACTGCGCTGCACCGTTGGTTTGCGTGTCGTGCAAGGCCTCGTCCACGCTCCAGCGTGCCGACCAGGGCAGGAACAAGCCCCAGAACAGCAGGCTGATGGCCAGTGCGTCGCCAGCGCTGACCGCGAGCGGGTTGCGCGCGGCGGCCGAAACCGCCAGTAACCAACACAGCAGGCTTGCGATGCGGCTGCGCCAGCCGATCAGCAGCGCAAACGCGGCCACGGCTTGTAACAGGCACAGCCCCAGCGCAAACAGCGTGCTGCCGTTAGCCATGTGGAGCGACAGCCGCGTGGGTTCCAGCCATTGCGAGGCCACCGCGCGCGACAGTAGCCCCGCATCGGCGTACAGCAGGCTGGCGCTGAAGAGTCGCGACAGGGCATCGATCAGCAGCGCCAACGCCAGGCCGGCGCGCAGTAGCGCCAGGCTGCGCAGGTCTAGGCTGAGGCCGGTCCGCAGGGCGGCGGTCCAGGAAAGGGACATCGGGTTCAGGAGAGGGAGGACAAGGCGGCCAAGGCTCGCCGCTCGCGCCGCAAACGGCAAGGGGCTGAAGCCGTATGTGAGCACTCTTGTTTAGACTGCGCGCGACGGTTCACCGCCTTCCATCATCATGATCCTGTTCCGGCGCATCGGCCTGTTTGCCTTGTGGTGTTTCAGCGCGTCCGCGGCGTCCGCGCAGGACGCGGCCAGCCGCGTGCGCTACATCAGCGACGAGACCGCTATAACGCTGCGCGAGGACAAGGGCATCAGCGCCGATGTGGCTGGCCTGCTCAAATCCGGCACGCGGGTGGAACTGCTGGAGACCGACGCCGCCAGCGGCTACGCGCGCGTGCGTGTCGCCGCCGGGCGCGAGGGCTGGGTGTTGACGCGCTACCTGTCGACCGAGCCGGCGGCGCGCGAACGCCTGGCCGTGGTGCAGTCGCAGCTCAATGAACAGCAGACGATCTTGCGTCGCCTGCAAACCGAAAATGCGCGCCTGCGCCAGCAGATCGGTACCGCCGCGCCGGCCGCGGCTGCCTCACCCGTCGCTGAGGTGGCGGTGGACGGCGCGGCCGAAACCGGCGCGGAGGCCGAACAGCCCAGCGATGTGGTCCGCATGATCACCGGCGCTGGCCTGTTCATGGTGGGCCTGCTGGCCGGCTTAATGATTCCGCTGCTGCCGCGCGGCGGGCGCCGTCGCTGGACGCCTGAATTGTGAGTCAGGCCTTGCCGCGCGCCGGCGAGACCCGCACCGAGCTGATGAGCGGGCCGGCGGGCCACATCGAGTACGCGCTGTCGGCGCCGCTGACGGCGGCGCGTGGCGTCGCCGTGTTCTGTCATCCGCACCCGCTGTTTGGCGGAGCGATGAGCAACAAGGTGGTCTACAGCCTGGCATCGAGCGCGCAGAAGCTCGGGTTTTTATCGCTGCGCTTCAATTTTCGGGGCGTTGGTCGTAGCCAGGGCGCGCACGACGCGGCGCGTGGCGAAACCCAGGACTGCGTGCATGTTGCCCAGTGGTTGCGCGCGCAGGCGCCAGGCCTGCCGCTGCTGCTAGGCGGTTTTTCCTTTGGCGCCTTCGTCAGCCTCAATGCCAGCGCGCAGATCCGACCCGCCGGACTGATCAGCGTGGCGCCGCCCTTCGGACGTTACTTCAACGACGCGCCGCTGCCGGCGCATCCGGCATGTCCCTGGATCAGCCTGCACTCGCGCGATGATGAGGTGGTGGCCTTCGATGAGACCGCCGCGATCCTGAATAGCTACAGTCCGCCGCCCGAGCAGCACGTGGTCGACGGTGCGGGGCATTTTTTTCACGGGCGTCTACAGGACGTGCAGGCGCTGGTTGAGGCCATGGTGCGCAAGCTGGACTTCCCGGTCTGACCTGCCGCGATGCACGCTCAGGGCTAGACTGCGCCCACGACCTATGAAGTTAAAAGGAGAGTGCCGCATGCGAGGTTTCTTCCGTGGTGCCGGCTTGGCCGTTGTGAGCCTGATGCCCGCGACCAGCTTTGCCTACGATTTTGATTTCGACATCGTGCCCAACCCCGATCAGGCCGATTTCCGCAGCGTGGTCGAAGACATTGCCGCCGCAGCGAACTCGAAGTCGCTGTCGCCTGCCGAACCCGGCGGCATCACCGGCTTTGCCGTCGGCGCGTACGCCAGCTATGTGCCGACCGACGACGCCGACGCCTGGGGCCGCCTGATCGGCGAAAGCGTGGACGAAGTGGGCGTGGTCGGTCTGATTGCGCAGAAGGGTCTGCCCTTCGGCCTCGACGTGGGCGCCAGTTACATGGCCGTGCCCAGCTCCGATCTGCGCCTGTTCGGTGCCGAGCTGCGCTATGCCCTGCTCGAAGGCAGCATCGCCACACCGGCGCTGGGCCTGCGCGCGAGCTATTCCAAGCTCAGCGGCGTCGACCAGCTGGACTACGACAGCTACGGTATCGATGCCTCTATCTCCAAGGGCTTTGGCCCGCTGACGCCGTATGCAGGTGTCGGTTATGTGTGGAGCCGCTTCGAAGCCGATCCCCAGTTCGGCCTCGACGACGAAGACGTGGATGAGGCGCGTTTGTTCATCGGCCTGCGTCTGTCGGCCCTGATCGGCATTACGCCCGAGTACGAGCGCGTCGGTGACCGCAGCGCGTTCAATCTGCGC
Organism: Panacagrimonas sp.; assembly: GCA_052387335.1. Classification (GTDB taxonomy): domain Bacteria; phylum Pseudomonadota; class Gammaproteobacteria; order Nevskiales; family Nevskiaceae; genus Panacagrimonas. Next base: position 10,951 of record JBQTJH010000091.1, read on the forward strand.
TTCGGGTTCGCGTTCTGAGCCATGTGGAAGCGCTGGTTGACGCAGCTGGATCGGGACGGTGGCGACGCCCATCCGCCACAGGACGTCGCCGTGGCGGTGTTGTTGCTGGAATGCGCGCGTGCTGACTTCGCGCATGAACCGGTGGAAATCGACGCGGTACGTCAGGCGCTGCAGTCGCAGTTCGGGGTCGCCGTCGGCGAGATCGACCGGCTGATCGAGCAGGCGGGCCGCTCGTCACGCGAAGCGGTTTCGTTGCACGGTCCGATTGCACGGCTCAACGCCGAACTCACTCCCGAGCGCAAACGTGAGCTGATGCACTGGCTGTGGCGTGTTGCCTGCGCCGATGGGCGCATCGACGCGCACGAAGAGCACCTGCTGCGCAAGCTGGCCGATCTGCTGCATCTGCCGCATAGCGAATTCATTCGCACCAAGCTGTCGGTTCAGAATCCGACCTAGAAGCCAGACGTGGAAGGCAGCCCTGGAAACGAGATCTAGACCATGAGCGACAACGCGGGTGGCTGGTTTGACTCCCTGCCGGTGCGCGGCAAGCTCAGCGCAACCCTGGCCTTGCAGGTTGCAGTGCTGACCCTGGGGTGCCTGAGCTTTCTGTACGCGCAGAACGAACTGTCCAAGGCGCGCGCCTGGACCACGCACACCTATGTCGTACTAGACGAGATCGACAACCTGCGCGCGGAGGCCATCGAGCAGCAGACCGGCATTCGCGGCTACATCATCACCGAGCAGGACGAGTTCCTGCAGCCGTACCGGTCGAGTATTCAGGACTTCGACACCAGTGTGGTCCGGCTCAGGGCGCTGGTACGGGACAACCCGGTGCAGGCGGCACGAGTCGACCGTCTGCACGAAATGATGATCGACTGGCGGGTGCAGGTGGCGCAGAAGGCCATCGAGTGGATGGCCAATCCAGAGACTCGAATTCTGGCCATCGAGCAGACCCGACGCGGCGAGGGTAAGCGTCGCATCGATGCGATCAAGCGTCTGTGCCTGGAATTCTCGGCGGACGAGACGCTCCTGCTGGAGCAACGTGCGGCCGAGCAGCGTCGGCTCGAATGGATCCTGATTGGCTTGACCGGCGTGCTGCTGGTAATCGGTTGGCTCGCCGCCGCCCGCGCGGTACGCACGCTCAACCGTCTGCTGGGAACGCCGATGTCCGAACTGGCACAACTGGTACCGCTGCTGAACACCGGTGCGCAGGTGGTGGTGCCGTATCGTGATCGAAAGGATGAAGTCGGTGTTCTGTCGGAGGCCTTCGAGAAGCTGCGCGAGTCCAGCGTTCGACAGATGGAGCGCGACTGGGTCAGCGACCAGTCGGTGCGGCTCAACGCCGCCCTGCAGCACGCCGAAACCAGTGAGGTCTTCGCCGACATCCTGTTGCGCCGCGTGGCCGAGGCCCTTGGCGTCGGCTACGCGCTGGCCTATTGCTGGAACGATCAGCGCGCCTTGCTGGAATGGTGCGCGGCCTTTGGCTTGCCGGATGAATCGGTCGCGCGTCAGAAATTTCGTTTGGGCGAGGGTTTGATCGGCCAGTGCGTAGTCGAAAGGAAAGCGATCCAACTGCACCCGGTTCCTGCGGGGCATCGTGCCGTGGTGACGGGTCTGGGTCAGTCACTGCCGGAGCGGGTGCTGATCCTGCCAATGACGGCGCGCGGTGAGACCGTGGCCGCGCTGGAACTGGGTGTGCTGGGCGCGCTGGAACAGAAGCACCACGAATTTCTCGATCAGGTGCTGGTCACTGCGGGCCTGGGCTGGCAGGCGCTGTTACGCAGCCGGCGCACCCAGGAACTGCTCGACGAAAGTCAGGCCCAGGCCGAGGAATTGCGCGCTTCGGACGAAGCGCTACGCACGCAGCAAGAAGAATTGCGCGCGGTCAACGAGGCGCTGCGCTCGCGCGGCGAGCAACTGGAAGAACAGGGCCAGCGTCTGCGCGCCTCGGAAGAAGAGCTGCGCGCCCAGGCTGAGGAACTGCGCGTGACCAACGCCGCGCTCGAGGAAAAATCCGGCAGCCTGCGCCAGCGTCAGGCCGAGCTGGAAACCGCGCGCGAGGACCTGGAGCAAAAGGCCGAAGACCTGGAGCAGGCCAGCCGCTACAAGAGTGAGTTCCTGGCCAATATGTCGCACGAGCTGCGCACGCCGCTGAACTCGATGCTGATCCTGTCCAAGCTGCTGGCCGACAACCCCGACGGCAATCTGGATGCCGAACAGGTGGAGTCTGCGCGGATCATGCATGACAGCGGCAAGAGCCTGCTCAAGCTGATCAATGACATTCTCGATCTATCCAAGGTCGAGGCCGGCAAGATGGCGCTGACCGTGGAAGATGTGGAGATCAAGAGCGCGCTGTCTGCCCTGCATGCGCGCTTTCGTCCGCTGGCCAATGAGCGCGGCCTGCGTTTTGAACTCAAGCTGGCGGACGATCTGCCGGAGCATCTGCACACCGACGGCGCGCGCCTGGGCCAGATCCTGTCCAACCTGCTGTCGAACGCCTTCAAGTTCACCCACGAGGGCGTGGTCGAGCTCAGTGCCGAGTGCGTGGACAAGGGCATTGCCTTTCACGTGAAAGACAGTGGCATTGGCATTCCTGCGGACAAGCTTGAACGTGTGTTCCAGGCCTTTGAACAGGCCGATAGCGGCACCAGTCGACGCTATGGCGGCACCGGTCTGGGGCTGTCCATCGTGCGCGGCATGGCAGGGCTGCTCGGCGGACAGGTGCGGGTTGAAAGCCGCGAAGGCGAAGGCTCGCGCTTCAGCCTGTTGTTGCCACTGCAGTCGGGCGTCGCGCTCAAGCCGATGAGCGAGACGCGCGCGCCGACAGCCAACCCTGCCATCCAGCCCAAGTCGCCCGCGACCATGGCCGTGGTCCCTGCAGCGATGCCGCAAGATACGGCGCATGTGCCGACGGGTGTTCCGGCGTTACTGGTGGTTGAGGACGATGCGGCGTTTGCGCGGGTGCTGGCCGATATCGCGACGCGTCGCGGGCTGGAGGTACTTGTCGCCGGCAGTGGCGCCGAGGCTTTGCGGCTTGCGTCCGAGCGTCGCCTGTTTGGCGTGTTGCTCGACATCGGCCTGCCGGATATGACCGGCTGGGAGGTGCTGGAACGACTCAAGGCCAATCCGCATACCTCGGCCGTGCCGGTACACGTGATCTCGGGGCGCGAGGACGAGGCCCATCGCGGGCAGGAACTCGGTGCGATCGGATTTCTGCAGAAGCCGGTCACGCGCGAGGCAGTGATGGAAGCGCTGGAACGCGTCGGCGGTACGGCGCAGGCGCGACAACGCCGTCTGCTGCTGGTAGACGCCGACCCAGGCTCGCGTCAGGCGGTGACGCAGCTGCTGGCCGTAGAGCAGGCCGAAATCGTCGAGGTCCCTACCGCCGCCGAGGCTTTGAGCAAATTGCGCGCGGAGCAATTTGACGGCCTGATCCTGGACCCGGAACTTGAGGATGAGCCGGGGCTGGAATTCCTGGCGCGTGCGTCCAAGATCTGCAGCCTGCCGCCGGTGGTGATCTATTCGCGTCGCGAACTTACGGCAGAAGAGAATCTGCGGCTGCGCGAGTACACCGGCAGTATCGTGATTCATGGCAGTCGCTCGTCCGAGCGACTGCTCGACGAGGTGGCGTTGTTCCTGCACGCGCTGCGTCGGCCCGGTCGCAAACCCGATGCGCCGGTGGCGCACGCGCCGATTGCCGATATCGCCGGCAAGACCGTGCTGGTGGTGGACGACGACATGCGCAATGTGTTTGCGCTGTCCAAGGCCTTGCGCGGGCACGGTCTGAATGTGGTGATGGCGCAGGACGGGCACAAGGCGCTGGCACAACTCGAGACGCGCAACGACATCGACCTGGTGCTGATGGACATCATGATGCCGGGCATGGACGGCTACGAAACTATCCGCCGCGTGCGCAGCCAGCGTCAGTGGCAGACCCTGCCCATCATCGCGGTAACCGCCAAGGCCATGAAGGGTGATCGCGAAAAATGCCTGGAGGCAGGGGCCAATGATTACTGCTCCAAGCCGATCGACATGGATCAGCTGATCTCCATGCTGCAGGTGTGGATCTGATCCGGGGCCGCTGATCCCATGCACGCGTCTGATCGTCAGGACATCGAGATCAACCTGTTCCTGCAGGCGCTCAAGCTGCGTCATGGCTATGACTTCGGCGGGTATGCACCGGCGTCGTTCAAGCGCCGGGTGCAGGCGCTGCAGCTGGCCTGCGATGCGCCGAGCATCAGCCGACTGACCGAGCGCCTGCTGCACGAGGACGACTTCATCCGCCAGATCATCGGCAAGCTGTCGGTGCCGGTGTCGGAGATGTTTCGCGACCCGCTGGTGTTTCGCCAACTGCGGGAAGACGTGATGCCGGTGCTGGCCACATGGCCGGTGATCAACATCTGGCAGGCCGGATGCGCGCATGGCGAGGAGGTGTATTCGCTGGCCATCATCCTGCGCGAATGCGGGCTCTACGATCGCTGTCATATCTTTGCCACCGATTTCAGTGACGAGGCGCTGGCACGGGCGGAGGAGGGCATCTACCCGCTGCGCGAGGCGCGACTGTATTCCGACAACTACCTCAAGTCCGGCGGTACCGGCTCC
>JBQTJH010000092.1:0-10330 GCA_052387335.1 Panacagrimonas sp.
CCGAACTTCCGCGAGGGCAAGGTGCTGCGGCTGCAGCAGTGGCTGGCTGGACAGGGTGCGACCGCCGCCCATATCAGCTTCTACAGCGACTCGCACAACGATCTGCCGTTGTTGCTGCGCGCCGACCACGCGGTGGCGGTAGACCCGGATGAGCGTCTGCGTGCGGAAGCCGAAGCACGCGGCTGGCCGGTGATCAGCCTGCGTGGCGAGCCGCTGCAGCTTCAGACCAGCGCGGCCTAGACCGCGCGGCAGGAACGGTTAATAGCGGGCGAGCCAGGCCGATAGCTGCGGGTGCACATCGAGCAGCCCGTTCATGGCGGCGTCCGCTTCTTCGCGCGACGCAAACCGGCCGACGCCAACGCGAAACCCGTGGCGACTCCCGACCCGGTACTCGCGCGCCTCGGCCTTGAGCCCCAGCGCCTGCAGCCGGGCCGCTTCCTGTGCCGCCGCCCCCGCCTCGCTCATCGACGCGAACACCACGCTCCAGCGACGCTCGTCGCCCTGAGCCATGGGCTGCACTGCGTCCGCCTCATCGTCGGCGGCCAAGCTTGAATCTGCTGCATCAAGGGTAGCCAGCACAATTTCAACCTCGGGCGCGGACGCCGGCTCGGCCGGCGGTTCTGCCTGAGGAATTTCGGCCACGCTCACCACGACGGACTCTGCCGTCGGCTCGGCCGGCAATTCTGGCACCGTGGCAGTGGCAGCCTCGACCGACGCCGTCCTGGCAGCGGCCGGCGCAGCGTCCATCACTGGCTCGGCAGCCGGCGGCGCCAATACGATGACGGGAACCTTCGGTGCCGCGAGCACCGGCGACTCTGCGCTGGCGGCGGTAACGGGCGGCGTTGGCGCAGGCGTCGGAATTGGCGGAGCCGGCTGAGGCGCAACCACTGCGACGAGCGGCGCTGCCGCAGGTGTGATGGGCGCCGACGGGATGCTCGTTGGTGCCGCGGCATCTGTCGCCGGCCTGGCCGCGATCGCTGGGGCGCTGATCTGGGTCAGCGCGACGCGCTCGGTCAGCACCTCGATGGGCACTATCACCCAATGCGTCTCCACACCGGCCCGGCGCAGGCACTGGCCCGGAATATCCAACTCATCCGCACGCGTGGGGAACTGCACCGAGATGCGGCCGGAGATCAGGCAGACCTGTCCGCCCGACTCGGTCTGCTGCACCCAGGCCTGCGCGTTCATCACCCGCAGGCGCAGGTCCGCAATATTGAGACGGATATCGCGTGCTGCGGCGGCGCCCGGCTGCGCGTCCACATGCAGCGCGCCCTGCAAAAGCCGCAGACGCAGCACCGACGCATCGCCGCTGTGCAGCAGCAGGCTGCTGTTTGCGCCCAGATCCAATGTCGGCTTGCCGGCAAAACTCAGCTGCGCGCGCGCATCAGCGGCGGTCTGCAGCTCGGTTCCGGCCTGCAGAGCACGTCCCTGGGTCAGTGGTGCTCGCGCACCATCGACCAGGGTGGTCGCCGATCCGACGGATCGCTGGGCCGTTACCGACAGCGGCTCGGCCCAACTCAGCGGCGAACCGAGCGTCAGGATCAGCGCAAAAAAGGCACGAAGCGGGCGCAAGGCCAGCGTCGTCTTGGATGGAAGACACGGAATCGGAGTGATCATCGCGGCGACGGTAAGCCGGAGAGTCGGCTTTGGCAACACAAGACGGCGCCCGGCTGCGCATGTCGGTGCTAGCATTTGCGCGCGGCTGCACACATCCCAAGAACAACCGCATCAACCGCCGCATCGCCATGCCCGAACCCTCCAACGAAGAGCCTCCGGAACCAGGTTTTCGCGCTTCACTCTGCGCCTTGCCGCATGCGGCCGGCCATCTCGCGCGGAGGCATGGTCAATGAGCGGGCTCGTCGTCGTCGACAGTCGCGCGGACTGGCCGCTGCAGATTCCCGGCATGCAGATCATCACCGCGTGGGAATACCTGTCACTGGAACCAGACTCGGTTCCGCGCAACGCCAAGGTCTACAACCTGTGCCGTAGCTTTGGTTATCAGACCACCGGCTACTACGTGTCCCTGCTCGCCGGTGCGCGCGGACATCGGCCCTTGCCGGATATCACCACGATTCAGGACCTCAAGCTCGCCGAATCACCGAGCGTGCTCAATGACGAGATCGAAGAGCTGATCCAGTCCAGCCTGTCGCGCATCGGCTCGGCCGACTACGTGCTCAACGTCTACTTCGGCAATTCGCCGGCCAAGCGCCACGAGCGTTTGGCACGCGCGCTGTTCAATCTGTTTCCGGCGCCGCTGCTACAGGCGCGCTTTGTCTACCGTGGCGACGAGTGGCGGGTGGATTCTCTGGGGCCCATCGCGCTGGGTGAGGTCCCCACCTCGCATCACGAGCTGATGTACCAGGCCGCACGTGATTACTTCACGCGCCGACGCATGCCGCGTGCGCGCAAGGATTCGGCGCGCTATGACCTCGCCATCCTGGTCAACGAGGACGAAAAGGAACCGCCGTCGAACGCGCGGGCGCTCAAGCTGTTCGAGAAGGCAGCGGAAAAGATGGGCTTCGAGGTCGATTTCATCGACAAGTCCGACTACGGCCATGTTGCCGAGTACGACGCGCTGTTCATCCGCGAGACCACCGCGGTCAATCACCACACCTATCGCTTTGCGCGCCGCGCCGCCCGTGAAGGCCTGATCGTGGTGGACGACCCGGTGTCGATCCTGCGCGCCACCAACAAGGTATTCCTGTCCGAGCTGATGGATCGTCACCGCATCCCGCAGCCCAAGACCCTGCTGATCCACCGCGGCAATGTGAACCACGTGGCCCGCGATCTCGGGTTTCCCTGCGTGCTCAAGCAGCCGGACTCGCAGTTCTCCAAGGGTGTGATCAAGGTGGAGAACGAGGCCGAGCTCAAGCGCGAGACGCGCGATCTGCTGGAGCGCAGCGATCTCATCATCGCGCAGAGCTTCGAGCCCACCGAGTACGACTGGCGAGTCGGCGTGCTGGATGGCGAGCCGCTGTACGCCTGCCGCTACTACATGGCGCAGGGCCACTGGCAGGTGGTCAAGCGCGAAGGCGCCAAGAAGCACGAGGGCAATCACGAAACCCTCGACATCAAAGACGTTCCGAAGAACGTGCTGAGCATTGCGGTCCAGGCGGCACGCGCCGTCGGCCGCAGCCTCTACGGCGTGGACCTCAAGCAGTTCGGCAATGTGGTGAAAGTGGTGGAGGTCAACGACAACCCGAACATTGATTTCGGCGTCGAGGATCTGTTTCTCAAGGAGACGCTGTACCAGAAGATCATGGAGTTCTTCGTGCGCCGGCTGGAGGCGCGGACCAAGGACACGCGGTGAGCGCGGAACGGGGCCGCATTCGCCGCGCGACCCCTGCGGATGCCGCGGCGATGCTGGCGCTGGAAGCCCTGTTTCCTTCTGACCGTATGTCGGCGCGCAGCATCCGGCGGTTCATCACCGTGTCGAGTGCACGGGTTTTCGTCGCGCTACGCGGATCGGAACTACTCGGCAATCTGGTGCTGCTGCTGCGCAAGGGCTCGCGCGCCGCGCGCATCTATTCAGTGGTCGTCAGCCCGCAGGCGCGTGGCCTTGGTATCGGCAATCGGCTGGTCGAAGCAGCAGAACGCGCCACCATGCGTGAAGGGCGGGACCGGGTGAGTCTGGAAGTGCGCGCGGACAACACAGCGGCGCGTGCGCTGTATGCCAAGCGTGGCTATCTCGAAGCGCAGCGACTGCCCGCGTACTACGACGACGGCACCGACGGTCTGCGCCTGCTCCGCAAACTGAAGGCGGGTTAGGCGCGGCGATTCGCGCCGTAACCCGCCGATTTGCGGAAGGCGGATTACGCGATGAAGCCGCTAATCCGCCCTACGGTGGCTACGTCGAGTGCTTCGCAGAAAGAAGTGCATCGGTTGCGGCAGCGAGGTCTTGTATGAAGCGGATGTGCTTGCGAAGGTCGTCTCGGGTTACGACATGCGGAGTAGGCACCCCAGCTACAGGACGCCAAGAACGATGTGCAATGTCCCCGCGTTTCTTGACGATTTTGTTCAGCTCGGCCCGAGCCCTTGGAGGGTCATAGTTATTCCAAATCCATCCCTCTGAGACATCAAAGCCGAAATACTTCTCGAAAACGGCTCTGATACGGTCTGTGCTCGGCGCGTGAAAATATTTCAGGTCATTTTCCAGCGAAGCCTTGTAGAACATTGAGAGACGCGAGCTTTCAGAGCCTGCGCCCGCAACCGCGTCTGCCGCCTCTCGAACCCTATCCTCTACGTACGTCTCTAAGGCCGCCAGCGCCATAACGAGACTGGCGCGCTTTAGAACCTCTGCCTCCGGCGGGGGCGGTTGCTTATTCAGCGTATCGAAGTGATTGAGGAGGTCTGTAGCGTCTTGAATTGCGTGACTGAAAGCTTTCAAAGCGACGGATGTCATATCTATTTTCTAACGCTTAGTTAAGGAGCCGAGTATCCCTCGCAGCAAACTCCTCCCCACCGAACTCCCGATACTACTCGCCACGCTGCGCGTCGCGCTCTTGATCGCGGTGTCCATCATGGTGTCGCGCGGACGGCCCACAGGACGAGGCGCGGCACGCGGGCCGCGGCCGTAATCCTCGCGGACGTTCTTCTTCCACTCGGCTTCGGCTTTCGCAGCGGCCTTGGCCTCAAGCGCAGCGGCTTTCTCCTGCGCGACCTGCGCGCGCTCCGAGTCCGCTGCTGCGGCTGCGCGGTTCGCACGCTGCGTGAGCAGCTCGTAGGCCGACTCGCGATCCGCCACCTTTTCGTAGCGGCCCGACACCGGGCTGCGGCTGATGATCGTGGCGCGCTCGGCCGGCGTGATCGCGCCCATGCGCGACTTGGGCGGACGGATCATCGTCTTTTCCACCACGCCGGGAATGCCGCCCTCCTGCAATGTGGAGACCAGCGCCTCGCCCACGCCGAGCTGCGTGATGACCTCTTCCACCTTGAGCTTCGGATTGGAGCGGAAGGTCTCGGCCGCGGCCTTGACGGCTTTCTGGTCGCGCGGCGTGAACGCGCGCAGCGCGTGCTGCACCCGGTTGCCGAGCTGGCCCAGCACGCTGTCCGGAAGATCGAGCGGGTTCTGGGTGACGAAGTACACGCCCACGCCCTTGGACCGGATCAGGCGCACGACCTGCTCGATCTTTTCCAGCAGCGCCTTGGGCGCGTCCTTGAACAGCAGGTGCGCCTCGTCGAAGAAGAACACCAGCTTGGGCTTGTCCAGATCGCCCGCCTCGGGCAGTTCCTCGAACAGCTCGGCCAGCAGCCAGAGCAGGAAGGTCGAGTACAGGCGCGGCTTCTGGTAGAGCTTGTCGGCCGCGAGCACGTTGACGATGCCGCGGCCGCTCAGGTCCACGCGCATCAGGTCGGCGAGTTCCAGCGCCGGTTCGCCGAAGAACACCGCGCCGCCTTCGGCTTCCAGCGCGACGAGTCCGCGCTGGATCGCGCCGACCGAGGACGTGCTGATCAGGCCGTACTCGGCGCCGAGCGCCTTGGCGTTCTCCGCGACGTGCGTGAGCGCGGCGCGCATGTCCTTCAGGTCCAGCAGCGCAAGGCCCTGGTCGTCGCAATACTTGAAGACGAGCATCAGCACCGCTTCCTGCACATCGCTAAGGTCCAGCAGGCGCGCGAGCAGGTCAGGGCCCATGTCGGACACGGTGCCGCGCACCGGGTGGCCCTGCTCGCCGAACACGTCCCAGAACACGGTGGGCGCGGCTGCAGGCGCGTAATTCGTCATGCCGATCTGCGCGGCGCGCTCGGCGAGCTTGGGCTTGGCTTCGCCTGCCATCGCGATGCCGGACAAATCGCCCTTGATGTCGGCGGCGAACACCGGCACGCCGAGTTCAGAAAATCCCTCCGCCAGAATCTGCAGCGTGATGGTCTTGCCGGTGCCGGTGGCGCCGGCAACGAGGCCGTGACGGTTGGCGTATTTGGGGACGATGACCTGGGGCGTTTCGCCCTTGCCAATCAGCAGTGCATCCATGCGGGGGCGTGGTGGCGACGAGAAAGGAAACCCTTTCTAGCCGCTCATCTCGCTCATGGCAACGCGACGCGCTACGGCGCTGTCGCGCGCCGCTGATCCGCCGACTTCGGCGTCTTCGCCGTCTCGGCATACGCCTTGGCCACTTCCGGCACGCTCAGCGCAAGACCCGGCACGCCGAGCAGACCCGTGCAGACTTCGTCGTCTTGCGTATCGGCCGTGGGCAAGACCGTATCGACCCAGGTGTTGATCAGGTTCGCCGCCTCGCCGTGTACCACGCTGCGCGCAATCGGCGGCATCTTCACGCCGGCCTCGGCCGAAGCCAGACGGAAGGGCAGGATGGAACGCTCGGCGTCGCGCGGAATGATGTCGAAACGCTTGCCGCCAGAACCACGTCCCGCCGCGACCGGCTTCTTGCAGATGCCGTACTGCACATCCACCGCGCGGAACGCATCAAGGAACAGGCCGCTGTTGGATCCGGCACGCCGCCGCCGTTCGCATTTCGGGTTGGATCGGTGGCGTCGGCGAACAGCCCGTACTGATCCAGGCGCGGGCAGTCGAAACCCAGCGCCGCGCGATTCACCTGGCCCGGCGTACCCGCAGCGCACACCCGTGCCACTTCCGCCGGATCGGGTCGCGCCGGCAGATCGCAGCGATGCGGCGCCAGCGAGGTCGTGGCCGGCTTGAGCAGGTCCAGCACCAGTTGCGCGGCGTCACTGGAGGTGACATTGGCGCGCAGGAATTCGGTAGTGCCCAAGGTGGCCAGGCGCGTGTTGGCGTAGGTGTTGTCCTGTGCGATGCACAGGCCGTTTTCCGGCTGCTTGAGTTCGCCATCACCGTCGAACTTCCAGGCCGTCCACTTGCACGGCGGGGCCTGATCCTCGCGCGTCAGATTGGGCCGGCCGCGCTCGTCCGTGCGTCCGCCCTGCTCCTCGTGCGGGCGCGCGTTGTTGGCTTGCGTGAGTGGAACACCGTCGGCATCACGCGGAATCTCGGTGCAGCCATTGGGTGCATCTTCGGCGCCGTCCCAGACGATATGGGCGGAACGGCCGAGATTCTTGAGCTTGAGCAACAACGGCAGCACGGAGGCCTCGCCGCGCTCCACGCTGGGCAACTGCACATTGCCGCTGTTGTCGCGGAAGGTGTTGCCGCGAATCTCGATGCCTTCCGGAAAAAAGTCGTAACGCGGATCGGGCTGATTCGGATCAGCCAAACCGTAATTGATGACGGCGATGCCGAGCGTGTCGTGGTCGTAGACCTCGTTGTCGTAGATCTCCAGCTGGTCCGAGGCCAGGATCAGCATGCCGGTGCCGCGCGGCACCAAGCCGACAATATTGCCGACCGGCGCGAAGTTGTCCGTGTTGTTGGCAAAGGCCTTGTTGCGCCGGACCACGTTCTTGGCGCCATACTGACGCAGGTCCGGCAGGTCAAACACCAGAAAGCCGCCGGTGTTTTGGGTTGCTACGTTGTCTTCGAATACCGCGCGGAAGGTGTTTTCAAACTCATAGCCGGCGACGTTGTACGTGGCCAGGCAGTTGCGCACGATCACATCGCTGGTCTGGCCCACATAAATGCCGGCGTCGCTGGCGCCGTGCGCTTCGCAGCGCTCCATCAGCACATGGCGCGACTCCACCGGGTATAAGCCGTAGGCGCCGTTCTCCGGGCTGGGAACATAGCCCGGCTGGGTTTCGTCGCGACCCGCCGCATCGCGCCAGCGCGCACGGACGTCACGCAAGATCACTTGCTCGGAACGGAAGATACGGATGGCGTTGCCAGGGGTGTCTTCAATGGTCAGGCCCTGCACGATCAGACCATCCGCATGCGTGGCGTTGAGTCCCTCGGCGCTGTCGCTGTTCTTGAACGACAGGAAGGTCTGGTTGATGCCCGCACCCTCGATGGTGATGCCGCGCTTGCCGTTGAGAATCAGGCCGGTGGGCAGGTCAAAACGCCCGGCGCAGAAGCGGATGGTGTCGCCCTCGCGCGCATCGAAGAACGCGATCAGCGCCTGCTGCGCGGTGTCGGCACCACAGACGCTGTAGGTCCGCGCCTGCACAGCGTTACCGCCGGTGCCAGGCACACCCGAGGGGCTGTTCGCGCCACCGCCACAGGCGACAAGAGCAAGCGCCGTCGCGCCCGCCGACAGACCGCGCAAAGACCGCCAAGCAGACGAGCGCATGCAACCCCCAGGAACCATCCTGAGCCAACCAGGACTTCGACGGGAATCAGACACCCTGCGACCGTCAGTAGTAAGAATGGCCTGCGCTGATCGGACAAGAGATGCCGGTCAATCGCAATTGACCGTCCGAGAGCCGACAATCCGGCCTTGCGCGGATTTCGGGGATTGGCTTGTCACTCAAGTACGGCTTCGTTCTAGCCATCCTGATGGCGCTGGTGGTGTTCGCCATGGGCGCGCTCGGGCTACTGCCCGACCCGCACCGCGCGCTGGCCTACGTGCTGGCGGCGCTGGTGCTGATCGCCGCGGCTGCAGCGTGGTTCGTTGAGCGGCTGGATCGGCGCATCGACAGCATGCAGCGGGCGGTGCAGAAACTGGCGGCCGGCGAAGACAGCCTGCGCATGGTCGAGCCCGCCGGTGGCCGGCGCGATCCGCTGGCGCGGCCCTTCACCGACATGGCGGCCGCCGTCAATCGCCGACTGACCGAACTGCAGACCGTGATCGCGCAGCAGCGCGCCATTGCCGAGCATGGACCCGATGCGATGTGGGTGTTTGATGTGGAGACCTTCCAGATCATCGACGCCAATGAAAATTTCTCGCGCCTCACCGGGCAACCACGTGTACGCCTGATCGGCATGACGCCGATGCAGATCGCTCCGACGACGCAGCAGAACACGCGCACCGAGGATTACGCGCAGGACTTGGTGCGACGCGCTCTAGCCGGCGAAAAACTGGAAGTGCCCTGGACCGTGCGCCACACCAGCGGCACCGAGGTGCCCTGCGAGCTGCGCGCCATTCACCTGCCGACACCGGGTCGCACCTTGATCTGCGGCCTGCTGCTGGATATTTCCGAGCGCCACCGCACCCTGGCCGAGCTGGACCAGCGCATGCGCTTTGAATCGCTGGTGACGCGACTGTCCACCAGCTTCATCAGCCTGCCGATCGAGGAAGCCGAAGAAGCGGTGACCGATGCGCTGGCCGAGGTCGGTCGCTTCGCCCAGGTGGATCGCGCCTATCTGTTCGAGTTCGACTCCAACCGCAGCCGCGTCAGCTGCACCTTCGAGTGGTGTGACTTCGGCATCAGTCCGGAACTCACGCGCCTGCAGGGATTGCCCATGGACGGCTACATCTGGTGCATCTCGCGCCTGCGTCGCGGCGAAATCGTGGCGGTGGATCGCGTCGCCGACCTGCCCGATGAAGCACGCGCCGAGCGTGATGAATGGCAGGCCGAATCGATTCGCTCGATTCTGCTGGTGCCGATGCAAAACGGCTCCGAAGTGGTGGGCTATGTCGGCTTCGATGCCGTGCGCGCCGAACGCCAATGGCCACCGCAACTCACCAGCCTGCTCAAGCTGTTCGGCGAGATGGTCAGCAATCTGCTCGCACGCAAGCGCACCCAGGTGACTTTGGAAGCGCAGAACGAACATCTGGCGCGCGCCAACGCCGCGCTGGCGCGCAGCAACCAGGAACTGCAGCAGTTTGCCTACGTGGCCTCGCACGACTTGCAGGAACCGCTGCGTTCCATCGGCGGGTTCTCCGGTCTTTTGGCCAAGCGCTATCGCGGCAAGCTCGACGCCAAGGCCGATGAGTACCTTGATTATCTGACCGAGGCCGCGACGCGCATGCAGCGCATGATCGTGGATCTGCTCGACTACTCGCGGCTGGGCCATGAGCCGCGTCCGTTCCAGCCGGTGCCGCTGCGCGAGCCCCTGGAAACAGCGCTCAACCTGCTACAGGCCTCGGTGCGTGAACTGCACGCGGAGTTCGAGATCACCGCATTGCCGACGGTGCAGGGCGATGCCCAGCAGCTCACCCAGCTATTCCAGAACCTGCTCGGCAATGCGCTGAAGTTTCGTGCCGACGAGGCACCGCGCGTGCAGATCTACAGCGTCCGCAACCAGGGCGAGTGGATCGTCAGCGTGCGTGACAACGGCATCGGCATTGAGCCCGCGCAGGCGGCGGACGTGTTCCAGATCTTCAAGCGTCTGCACTCGCAGGAGCAGTATCCCGGTACGGGCATCGGGCTGGCCGTGTGCAAGCGTATTGTCGAGCGCCACCGCGGACGCATCTGGGCAGAGCCCAACACGCAGGGCCGCGGCACCACGTTCAAGCTGGCGCTGCCGGTGAGTTCGGATGCGGGCGCGGTGGCAGACGCCTGAACTGAAGGAACCCTCTCCCTGTGGGAGAGGGCA
>JBQTJH010000093.1:0-2009 GCA_052387335.1 Panacagrimonas sp.
TGCCGCGCATGGATGGGCTCACCTTCCTGGAAAACCTCATGCGTCTGCGGCCGATGCCGGTGGTGATGGTGTCCTCGCTCACCGAGCGCGGCGCAGAGACCACCTTGCAGGCATTGGAATTGGGCGCTGTGGATTTCGTCACCAAGCCCAAGATCGATCTGGAAGCCGGCATCCGTCAGTACGCCGATGAACTGATTGCCAAGATCAAGAGCGCGTCCAAGGCGCGGGTGCGCGGCATCAACAATCTTGGCGGCGCCGCGGCCAAGCCCAAGCCGGCCGCGCCGCGCAAGATGCTGCGCACGACCGAGAAGCTAATTGCCATCGGCTCGTCTACCGGCGGCACCGAGGCCATCAAGGATGTGCTGCTCGGCATGCCGGCGGATGCGCCCGCTATCGTCATCGCGCAACACATCCCGGCCGCGTTTTCCGGTCCTTTCGCTCAGCGTATGGACCGCACCGGCAACATGCGGGTGTGCGAGGCGCGCGACGGTCAACAGATCGTGCCGGGCCACGTCTACATTGCGCCGGGTGACTGGCACCTGCGGGTCGTGCGCGATGGCGCGCGCTACGTCTGCCGGCTGGACCAGTCCGCGCCGGTCAATCGCCACCGACCGAGCTGCGACGTGTTGCTGAAATCCGTAGCCGAAAACGCCGGTGTCAACGCGGTTGGGGCCATCCTCACCGGCATGGGCGACGACGGCGCGCGCGGTCTGCTGGCCATGCGCGAGGCGGGTTGCCGAACCCTGGTGCAGGACGAAGCCAGCTCCGTGGTCTGGGGAATGCCGGGTGCAGCGCACAAGCTGGGCGCCGCGGAACAGGTCTTGCCTTTAAGCCGTATCGCAGATGCATTGCTTGATTACTGCGCCGGAAGTCCGGCGCGTAGCGCAGCCTGAGGACCGTGAGCCATGACCGATAACGCCAACTTCAGTATCTCTAATCCAGATGCGCAGAAGCGTTGCGCCGCGGGTGCGGATCATTTGCCTTTAAGCCGTATCGCAGAAGCATTGCTCGATTGCTGCGCCGGAAGTCCGGCGCGTAGCGCAGCCTGAACCGATGGAGAGTCTTGTGAACAAACCGATGATCGAATCCTTTTGGCGCGTGCTCGCGGTGCCTTCGGCGGTCACGGCCGCGCATGTCGCGGTTCAGCTGAGCGCCGTGCCCGAATCCCTGTCGCTGTTCGCCGCTGCCGCCGCGCTGGGTGCCTGGGCCTGGGCGTGCTGGACCTTGGCCATGCGCGCGCATGCGTCCGAATCGCGACTCGCCAGTTACTCGCAGCGCGAGCAGCAGCATCGCCGCGCGATCGAGGAGATGCGCGGTGGCCTGAGCAATGAGGCCAAGGGCGTGCGCCATGAGGCCGAGCGCGTGCAGGGCCTGCTGCGCGAGGCGATCCGCGACCTGACCTCTGCTTTTTCGCGCATGACCGACCAGTCGCAGCGGCAGGCGCAGGCGGTAACGCAGGTGCTGTCGCAGACCAGCCGCGGAGGCGGTGGCATGGATGTGCGCCAGTTCGCGCAGCGCGCCGGCAATCTGATGGAACAGCTGGTCAGCACCATGACCGAGGCCACCCGTCAGAGCGCAGCCAGCGTGCAGCGCATCGACGCCATGGTGAAGCATCTGGATGCGATTTTTGAATTGCTCGGTGATGTGAAGACCATTGCCGATCAAACCAATCTGCTGGCCCTGAACGCGGCCATTGAAGCGGCGCGTGCCGGTGAAGCCGGTCGCGGCTTCGCGGTGGTGGCCGAGGAAGTGCGCAATCTGTCCGAGCGTTCCACCAGTTTCAACGAACAGATTCGCAAGCTGGTGTTTTCGTCCAAGGACGCCGTGGCCTCGGTGCGTGAAACCGTCGGCCAGATGGCCAACCGTGACAACGACACCACCGACCGTGCGCGTCAGGAAGTCACGCGCCTGCTGTCCGAAATGGAAAACCTCAACACCATGCTCAACGAGGGCATGCGCGAAGTTTCCGGCGCCGGCGATCAGATTCGCGACGCCGTCGGGCAGGCGGT
>JBQTJH010000094.1:0-3166 GCA_052387335.1 Panacagrimonas sp.
CAGATACCGCCGCACGTTCGCGTAAGCGCCGGTGTCCACGTCCACGCTGAAGGTCGACACCGGCGCTTCCGCGAACGTGCGGCGGTATCTGCTGCAAGGCCAGCTGCCGCCGCAGGACGCGGTGCGCGTGGAGGAGTTGATCAACAACTTCGACTACGGATACCAGGCGCCGCGCGAGCGCGACCAGCCATTCTCGGTGGTCACCGAGATGGCGCCGACGCCGTGGAACGCGAAGACGCACCTGCTGCACGTCGGCATCCAGGGCTGGAAGCCGGAATTGAAGCCGGTCGGCACCAATCTCGTGTTCCTCGTTGACGTGTCCGGCTCGATGCAGGACGCCGACAAGCTGCCGCTGGTGAAATCTGCGCTGAAGATGCTGACCCATGAACTCGGGCCGAAAGATCGCATCAGCCTCGTCGTGTATGCCGGCGCGTCCGGCGTGGTGCTGGAACCCACCCCGGGCAACGAGCACGCGAAGATCGCGGCCGCGCTGGACCGGCTCGAAGCCGGCGGCTCGACCAACGGCGGCTCGGGTATCCAGCTCGCGTATGCGATGGCCAAACAAGGCTGGATCGAGAACGGCGCGAATCGCGTGCTGCTGGCCACCGACGGTGATTTCAACGTCGGCACCACGCGCTTCGAGAGCCTGCTCGATCTGGTCAAGAACGAACGCAAGAGCGGCATCGCCCTGACCACGCTCGGCTTCGGCCAGGGCAATTACAACGATCACCTGATGGAACAGCTCGCCGACGTGGGCGATGGCAACCACGCCTACATCGATTCCGTGCAGGAAGCGCACAAGGTGCTGGTGCGCCAGCGCGAGGCGACGCTCACCACCATCGCGCGCGACGTGAAGATCCAGGTCGAGTTCAACCCGGCGCAAGTCGCGGAGTACCGCCTGATTGGCTACGAGAACCGTACCCTGGCGCGCGAGGACTTCAACAACGATGCGGTGGATGCCGGTGACATCGGCTCCGGCCACACGGTGACGGCGCTGTACGAGATTGCCTTGAAGGGCTCGGGCGGCGAGAGCGTGGATGCGCTGCGATATGGCGCGAACGCCCTTCGACAGGCTCAGGGCGAACCGAGTGTTGGAGAAGCAACCGGCGAGATTGCCCACCTGCGCCTGCGCTACAAGCGGCCGCAGGACGGCGCGGATGCGCAGAGCCGGCTGATCGAGCGCGCGCTGCTGGCGCAGGACGCGGAACGCGACTTCGCCACCGCGAGCGAGCCGCTGCGACTGTCTGCCGCGGTCGCGGCTTTCGGCCAGCTGCTGTCGGGCGGCGTTCACCTCAAGGGCTTCGACTACACTGCCGTCGAACGCCTTGCGCGCACCGTGGGCGACGACGAGTTCGGGGATCGCGCCGGGTTTCGCCAGCTCGTGAAGCTCGCCGGCACGCTGTCGGTGCAGGCGCGCGGCGAGGGCGCGCAGATCGGGGGATAGAGAGTCTGGAAGCGAGTATCGCCGCAGCAGAGCCGGTTGAAGTCCGGAACGAGTTCGCAGATGAAGAACTCATGCAGCGCTATCAGCGCGGGGACGCGGCCGCCTTCGAGACTTTGTACCGAAGGCACCGCGACCCGGTGTTCCGATACCTGTTGCGCGGCTGTTCAGATCGCGAGCGCGCCGCCGAGCTGTTCCAGGACGTGTGGGCCAATGTCATCAAGGCGCGCGCGAGCTGGGAGCCGCGCGCCAAGTTCACGACCTGGTTGTATCGGCTGGCGCACAACCGGCTCATCGACGACTACCGCCTCGCGCGCCTGTCCACCGAACCGCTGGACGCCGATGGGCCGATGGCCGCACCGGAACACGAACAACCGGAAGCGGCGGCCTCGGGTGCGCAGCGTCTGCATCGCGTGCTCGTTGCCGTGCAAGGCCTGCCGTTTGAACAGCGCGAGGCCTTTCTGCTCAAGGAGGAAGGTGGTATGAGCCTGGAGGAGATCGGAACCGCGACCGGCGTTGGACGTGAAACGGTGAAGAGCCGGCTGCGTTACGCACTGGCCAAGCTGCGCCGGGAGTTGGCCGATGTCCTCTGAACGCCAGCCGCCCGACGATCAGGATTTGGATGCGTTTCTGGCTGGGCGCAGCCGCATTTCCCAGGCCTATCGCGAGGCTAGCCGAGAGGAGTCGGCGCCCGCTGAGTTGGACGCAAACATTCTCGACGCCGCGCGGCAAGCTGCCCGATCAAAGATCGTGCGACGCCCCCGCTGGTTGGCGCCGATGGCGCTGGCGGCCACGCTCGCGCTGTCCTTGAGCGTGCTCATGAATATTTCGCGCGACGCGGTCCTGCGCGAGCATGCCGGCGTGCCGTCAGCGGCGACGACGGCTGACCTCAGCTCACCGACAGCGCCGGCCGCAGAGGCGTCGGCAGTTGAAGCCGAGATACTAAAAGCCGAAGTGATACCGCCGAGCGCGGCGCCTCGGGCAAAAACTGCGCCGCCACCGCCGCCTGCCCGGGCTCCAACACTCGCAGTAAAGCCCGCGCCGCAGACAGAACGCGGCGACGCGGTCGAGTCAGACCGCATGGGGACACAGGAGCGCAGGATGGAGCGCAAATCGAGCGCGGAGTTTGGCGCGGCAATGTCGGCGCCCGCGGGGATGGCCGCGGACATCGAAGCGCCCGAGGAAGCCTTGCAACAGCGCCCATCGGCGACAGCTACGCCCACGCGCAGCGTCGAGGTGTGGATCGAAGACATCCGCGCCTTGCGAGCGCGTGGTGATACCGAGGCCGCGCAGAGTGAATTACGTGAACTTCAACTGGCATATCCAGACCATGTCTTGCCGGATGACCTGAAACCGGAATCGGCGGACTAGCCTCGTGCGTGATCGGTGGCAAATCGTCTTGGGTTCTCGCCCCAGACTAGGGTCTGTTGACATACGTTTAGTCGCTGCGTTGCGAGTCCACAATCTCGCCAGGCAAGGCGCGACTGACGAGGTTTGGTCATTCCAAATGAGGAAGGAGCAATGCCGCATGGCGGACTTTTGGCCGCAACCCGATTGGGTCCCAGCGCGGGAGTGACTCAATGTCACTCCCGCGTAAGCCCAATCGGGGGCGGGGCCGTTTTCGCCCATTGCGGCGTCAGTCGCTCCTTATGTACGTCGAGTACATCGCGTCACTCCTTTCTTGCACTGGGCGAAAACGACCTCCGCCGCAGCGATCAAACATAT
>JBQTJH010000095.1:0-27524 GCA_052387335.1 Panacagrimonas sp.
AGATGAACAGGCAGCGCAGGAGGCGTTCCGGCTCGGCGCCCAGGATTATCTGATCAAGGGTGATCAGCAGGGCGATGAGCTGCTGGAGTTTGTGCGCAAGGCGGTGAGTGCTTTCAGCGTATCGAACGCGCTGTCGTCGCCGCATTGATCAAGCGATAGATCGGGGAGAGAGATCATGGCCAAGGACTGGACTTCGATGATGACCGGTGAGGGCTTGTTGCCTCACGGGGTGTGCTATCTGCGCAAGCCGGATCTGATCTGGCTGCACGTCATCAGTGACGGCGTCATTGCCTTTTCCTACTTCATGATTCCGGTGGCGCTGGTGTACTTCATGCGCCGCATCCGCACGCGTATCAGCTTCGACTGGGCCATCGCGCTGTTCGCTGCGTTCATCGTCCTCTGCGGCACCGGCCACGTGCTGGACATCATCACCATCTGGCATCCCATCTACTACCTGCAGGGGTGGGAGCGCGCACTGACGGCGGTGGTGTCCATGGCCACCGCTATCGCCATCATTCCGCTGGTGCCCAAGCTGCTGTCCATGGCGACGCCCGAGGAACTGGAACAGGCCAATCAGCGCCTGCGCGCCGAGGTCAAGGCGCGCGAACGTGCAGAAGAAGAGCTGCGCCGCTCGCTGGCCGATCTCAATCGCGCGGTGCACGAGCTGGAGCAGTTTGCCTTCATCACCTCGCATGATTTACAGGCGCCGTTGCGCAATATCGCCGGATTTTCGCAGCTGCTGTCGCGGCGTTATTCGCAGAAGCTGGACGGTGATGCGCTGGAGTTCCTGCAGTTCATCGAACAGGGCGTGCGCCAGATGCAGGCGCTGATCAAGGATCTGCTGCAGCTGTCTCGCGTCGGCCGTACCGAAGCCCGGCCCGAGCGCCGACCGCTGGACGAATCCCTGCGCACCGCGCTGAACACGCTCAAATCTGAAATCAACACCAGCAGCGCGCAGATCCACTTTGATCCCATGCCCGCCATCCCGGCGGTGCAGTCACTGCTGACGCAGCTGTTCCAGAATTTGGTGGGTAATGCGCTGAAGTTCCAGAAGCCCGGCAATCAAGCTGTGGTGCAGATCAGCGCCGAGCTCGAAGACAAGGGTCTGCATCTGCGCGTGCAGGACAACGGCATCGGCATCCCAGCCGATCAACTCGACAACGTCTTCGCCGTGTTCCGTCGTCTGCACAACGCCGAGGAGTACGAGGGCACCGGAATTGGCCTGGCCATCTGTCGCAAGATCGTGCAGCACCACAAGGGCGAAATCTGGGCCGAGTCGGACGGGCAGGGCACCTGCATTCATGTGCGGCTGCCGCTGGAGTCGCCGCTAGCAGCGGTCAAGCCGGCGTCGCCCGACAGCCTGGCGCAGGTGGCGCCGGCCTGAGCGAGCGGACGTCGCAGTCAGGATGTCGCCACTCAGGTCGGGTGGCGGCCCCAGTGCAAGGCCATCACTTCTTGCGGGCGCGTTTGGCGCGCGCCTGCTCAAAGGCTGAGCCGCACGGTAGATCGTGGACTCGTCCCAGTGCTTGCCGACCAGCATCAGGCCAATCGGCAATCCCTTGCCGTCGTCGTAGCCCGCGGTGACGCGCCGCACCAGATTCTGCGCGCGCGCGTAATGCACGCCGCGATGCGTCTCCAGCATGTACTGGCCCATCAACATAGTGACCTTGAGCGATGCGGATCACTCGTCGGCACGGGTACGCCAGCCGTCATGCGCGCGCATCAGGCTGGGCAGGTACAGACCCTAGGGAACCTCTGAACAAGTCTCGCGTCTGCGTTGCGAGTCAAAATCGCCTCAGGCAAGGAAGGAGGGACGCGGTGTATTGAAATACATAAGTCCCGACTGACGCAGCATGAGGCGATTTTGGCCGCAACCCGATTGGGTCCCAGCGCGGGAGTGACTCAATGTCACTCCCGCGTAAGCCCAATCGGGGGCGGGGCCGTTTTTACGCATCCCGGCGTCACTCCTTCCTCAGGTATTTCAATACATCTCGTCAGTCGTTCCTTGGTCTGCGCAACGGTAGGTGTGGTGAGAGTGACTCAATGTCACTCTCACTGCACCGCACGGACCTCCGCCGCAGGCGCGAGACTTGTTCAGAGGTTCCCAACGCCACGCGCCGGGCCGCGCCACCGTCCATGAAGGGTTTCCGTCTGGGCCAGACCCTGGCTGTTCCGCCCACACGTCGCGCACGCACCGGCGCCGCGCTCTGCACCCTGGGTCTGCATCTATTGCTGGTTTGGTGCTTGTTCGCCGATGCAACACCGCAGCGTGCAGCGCAGCCTCCCGCCGAGGGTCGGAGCACCCAGGTCAGGTTGCTCGCGATACCCGCTACCGCGCTTAGCCTGCCTGCGCCAGTCGAAGCGCCGGCATTGCGCACCCCACGTCTGGAATTGCCACCACCGCGTTTGAACATCGCCGCGCCCACCTCCGATACCGCGCCGCCGAGCGCGCAGCCCAGTGTGTCTGCGTCCGCCGCAGCAGCCGCGCCTGCCGCTCCGGGTCAGGCCGCGAGCCGCGCGCCCAATATCGTCGCAAGCGTGGATTGCTTGCCGCTGCGCTGGCTGCAGGGCGTGAGTCGGCGCATCAGCTTTGAACTGAATTATCCCTCACAGGAACGCAGGCTCAATCATCGCGGCACCGCTTATGTGCGCGTATCGGTCAACCGCAGCGGCGTGGTAATCGACGCACCCCTGCTGCGCGGTTCGGGATACGCCGCGCTGGACCTGGAAGCGCAAGCCGTGTTTCGCCGCATTGGGCGCTTCGCGCCTGTGCCGGCAGAAGCCTGCAAGGGCGCTGACATCATGGTGATCGATCAACCTATCGGCTTCGGCGTGGCACCGTTCTGAGGCAGCGCGCTTGCCTGCGCCAGGCCACGGCTCATTGTGGCGGCTTGTAGTTGCGCGTCGGACTGCTCACGGCATCGGGCTGGCCGCTTTCGATGGCCCAGGCGCGCTTCACCGCCAGCTCGGTGACGGACAGCGCCACTTCGATCTCCTTGAGCATGGCTGCGCGAAACTTGGCGATGGCCACACGCCCAGCCGGACTTACGGCCACGGCACCGTCGCGGGTCGCGGCGATCTGGGTCTCAGCCTTGTTGACGATGGCCGCGCGACCGCGCGTCCAATCGGCAAACAGCGTGTTCCACTGGCTGATGTCCTGCTGCGCCAATCGCGCCTTCTTGGCAGCCGCGTCCGCATCCGAGCCCTGCGCCATCACCTTTTGCAGATTGCCGCCCATCGCCGCCTGCAGCCAGCGCGTGCGCTTGGCCAGCGCAGCGCTGGGTTCCTTCTTGTCGGCGAACTCAGTGAGATAGGCGTTGTAGGCAGACGCCGCCTGTCGCACCTCGGCGGTCTCGGTGTTGTCGAGATTTGCCGCGATCGTGATCGGTGGCAAATCGCCCCCCGCGAGTGCGGCAGTGGCGGCGCGTTCGGCCTCCAGCTCTCGCACGAAGCTCTGGTACTCCGGCGCCACGATCTGCCCATCGCGCCACCAACGCAGCGCGGTGGCGACATCAGCCGGCGGCGCCGGCACGCGGCTGTACAGGGCAGACAGCGAGGCGGCGTGAGAGTCCAGGCTGCTCAGGCCGAGCGCGGCGATGACAAACGGTGCGTAGCGAAATCGACTCATGAGCGCGTCCGGCGATGAGAGGCTCGGCGCTGAGCGGGCGCGCAGGACGGCGACCTTGCCGCACCCACGAAACAATCCATGGGTTTACGCAGCAAGCTCCGCGCCAAACTCAGACAGAGTCGTGTAGTCCGGATTTCCCTGTAGTAGCCGCCCATCACCGGGCTAGCATGGGACGGCCAAGGAGAAAACGAACATGGATTTTGAAGCCAGCCCGCGCAGCAAGGACTACACCCAGCGCGTCCGCGCGTTCATGAAGGAACACATATTACCGGTTGAGTTACAGCACTGGGACGAAATTCACTGCGCGCGTCCTGGTGGCATCTGTCGCGAGTGGAAGATTCTGCCGCGGGTCGAGGAACTCAAGGCCAAGGCCAAGGCGCAAGGCTTGTGGAATCTGTTCCTGCCGGACGCCGAATGGGGCGCCGGCTTGTCGGTGCTGGAATACGCGCCCATCGCCGAGGAAACCGGCCGCAGCTTGATGGCACCGGAGATCTTCAATTGCGCCGCACCCGACACCGGCAATATGGAAGTGATCTGGCGCTATGGCTCTGATCAGCAAAAGCAGCAGTGGTTGAAGCCGCTGCTCAACGGTGAGATTCGCTCCGTGTTCTGCATGACCGAGCCGGACGTCGCCTCGTCTGATGCCACCAACATGCAGGCCACCGCCATCGTCGAAGGCGACACGGTGGTGCTCAACGGCAAGAAGTGGTGGAGCAGCGGCATCGGTGATCCGCGCGCGAGGATCGCGATCTTCATGGGCCGCACGCCGGACGAGAACCGCTCGCGCAAGCATCAGCATTCCATGGTGCTGGTGCCGCTGGACACGCCCGGCGTCAGCATCCAGCGCATGCTGCCGGTGCTCGGTGACTACGACGAACCGCACGGCCACGGCGAGGTGCACTTCGACCATGTGCGCTTGCCGGCTTCCGCCATCATTCACGGACCCGGTATGGGCTTTGAGATTGCGCAGGGTCGTCTGGGGCCGGGCCGCATCCATCACTGCATGCGTGCCATCGGTGCGGCCGAGCAGGCGCTGGATTTGACCATTGAGCGTGGCATGAAGCGCGTGGCCTTCGGCAAGCCGCTGCTGAATCTGGGCGGCAATCGCGAACGCATCGCCGACGCGCGCATCGCCATCGATCAATGCCGACTGCTGACCTTGTACGCCGCCTGGAAGATGGACAAGGTCGGTGCGCTCGCGGCGATGACCGAGATCTCCACCATCAAGGTCGCCGCGCCGTTGATGCTGCAGAGCGTGGTCGACATGGCCATGCAGTTGCACGGTGCCGGTGGCGTGTCAAGAGACTTTGCACTGTCCGGCTTTTTCGCCATGGCGCGCATGCTGCGCCTGGCCGATGGCCCGGACGAGGTGCACCGCGGTGTGATCGCGCGGATCGAGTTGGCCAAGCGCGGGTACGCCTGAGTCGGACTTGGCCCGCGCACGGCACGGGGTCTCCTTGCTTGCCGAGTTAACGACCGCCAGTTAACCTTAATTCGCATCGTTGTGGATTGACGTTGACGGAACACGAACAAGAATCCGTCACGCAACACGCAACGCGGGGCGGATCGGGGATCACCCCTTCACCGCTGCATCTTTCACGACTACAGCCTTACAGCCGGTGCGCGGCTTTGCTCTGTGCCGCGCCTTCAGCGCCGTGCGTCACTCGGGTTCAGCGCGGCGGATCGTTCTTCCGGACCTGATATCAGCGGAGAGAAGTCGATGACGCAGCGCCACGCAAGACGGTATCCATACGGACTGATTGGTCTTGGACTGCTGCTCGGTACGCCGCTAGCGCAGGCCGAGGAGCTGATCTTTGTCACGGCCAACAGCATTTTGCTGCGTGACAGCGCCAATCCCGCTGTGGCAATTGACGGCCTGCCTTTCACCCTGCCGGCGGGCTTTGTCGCCGTGGGCGGTGATGCCGATCCGGACGACGGTGACGTACACGTATTGGCGCGCAACGCGGGCAGCGGGCAGTGCCAGCTGTTCGACGGCGGTGATCCGGCCGCCGCCGGCGACTCGCTGCCGCTGACCGCCGATGGACCCTCATTCAGCTGCAGCGCGACCGTTGGCGACGTGGAGTTGCAAGACCAGCCGTTCGAACCGTCTGATCATCTGACTGCTGACGGCAATGTGATTCGCGTCTACGTGCCCGAAGATGACGCCAGCTTCGATGCGCCCGTGGTCTCCTCCGCGGGTGTCACGGTCAATCTGGTCGCGCTAACTCAGCGCACCGACAGCGACCCCATTTACGGCATCAACCGCGGTGGAGCCGGCGCCATCGGCGTGCTCGACGATAGCGACTTCGACGTGACCGGCCAGGTCGTGCTGAACAATGCCATGAGCCTGAGCGGTGCCAATGTCTCGGGTCCCACTTCTCTGGACATCTCACCGGATGGCAGCACGCTGTATCTGCTGACCGCGGGAAATCTCTACAGCGTGACAGCGGCCGGCGTATCCACTCTGCTGGGCACCGCGCCGACTGGCGCTGTGGCGGTATTCGTCGATCTTTCCGGCAGCAGTAACGGTGGCGGCGGTAACAATACCGGCGGCGACGGTGGCGGTTCGGATGAGGACGATGACGAAAGCAGCAGCATCAAGGTCGGCGCATTCGGCGTCTGGGGACTGGTGCCGCTCATTCTGCTGGGCTTGTTGCGTCTGCGCGCCAGATTCCGCCAAGCACGCCAGCGCGCTTGAATCGGCAATGCCATCTCATTCCGGAAACCTGATCATGTTCACATCCCAGCGTCTTCTCGCCGTGATTTTGTTGTTGCCCCTCGGCGGCGCCGCGCAAGCCGCGGGCACCGAGTCCAGCTTCGGCCTGGGCACGCGCTTGGGCATCACCACCGGTCTGGGCTTCGAGGCGACCTACGGCGTCAATCGCTGGGTCGATCTGCGCGGCGGCTTCAACATCGGTTATGTCGAATTCGATTACGAGGAACAGGAGACCACCTACCTCGGCGAGTTGTCGTATCGCTCGTTCTCCGGCTTCGTCGACATCAAGCCCTTCGGCGGTGGCTTTCGTCTGAGCGCGGGCGTGTATTCCAAGCCCATGGAGCTGGAGCTCGCAGCCTCCGGCGAGGACGAATACGACCTGGGCGACCGCAATTACTTCGGCGATCTGAATCTGGACGGCGACGTTGAGCTAGGTTCGGCCGTGCCGTATCTGGGCATTGGTTGGGGCGGCACCACCAATGGCAGCGGCCTGGGCATGAGCTTCGATCTGGGCGTGCAGTTCGGCGATTCGCCCGACGTGAGCTTGCTCGCGAGCGGGACCGTCTGCGATCTGACGTCCGACCCGAATTGCACTGCGACCTTCGATGTCAATGATCCGAACGATCCGCGTGCCCAGATGTTCCAGTCCGAACTCAATCGCGAGATCGCCGAGCTCGAAGACGATGCCAAGGACTTCGAGCTGATTCCGGTGATCCAGATCGGACTGCATTATCGCTTCGGCGGTGGGTCGTCCTCAGGTGACACGGCGCCGCGCCGCGCGGCGGTATCTCCCGTGGCACCGCCTGTGGCCGCGCCAGCTGCTGCGCCTGTCATCGGTATCGCGCCCAAAGCACCTGCCGCAGCGGCGACGCCGCGTACGCAGACGCCGCCCCCGGGTTCGTTTGTGACCGCGCGCGTGCTGCAGATCAAGCCCAGCCCGACGTCTTCAGCCAAGCCCAGCGGGATCATCGCCGCGGGTGCGACAGTGACCGTCAAGGGCGAGCAGAAAAATAATGACGGCGATTGGCGCTTCGTGACGTCCGGGGTTCAGGGCGGCTGGTTGCGCGCTTCGGATATTCCGTAATCGCGACGGCCATCACGCGCCTCAAGCGCCGCGTAGATGCAGCCCGGAAATATCCGGTGCGGTCAGCCGCGCGCCTGGATAGCCACGCACCTGACCAAAGCGTTCGCCTTCGTTCCAGTCGGCGGTGGCCTGCGCAATTTCGTCCTGGGTGCGCCCGACAAAATTCCACCACAGCAACACCGGCTCGGCGAACGGTTCGCCACCGATGAGCAGCAGTTGGCAGGCGGCGGCACTGGCTACGCGAATCTGTGTGCGCCCGGGCCCCAAGTAAAGCAGTTCGCCGGAAGCCAGGACTTCGCCTTCGATTCGCGTCTCGCCGCTGAGCATCATCAGTCCGTATTCGAAACCGGGATTCAGATTCAGCGTGGTGTCGGCAGCGTGCTCACTGCGCAGGTCGAGCCCGAGCAGCGGCGTATGCACCCGCGTTGGCGCGCGCATGCCGCCGAACTCACCGGCCAGCACGGTCAAGGCAAAACCGTCCTGACTCAGCTGCGGCAACACCGGATAGTGCTCGAACGCCGAGTCGGTCCATCGCTGCGCATCCGGCAGCGCAATCCACAGCTGCGCCAGGTGCAAGCCCTGGCCCGGCACCGCCACCGACTCCTCGGAATGCGAAATGCCACGGCCGGCCGTCATCAGGTTGACCTGTCCGGGCGCGATCAACTGTTCGTAGCCCAGACTGTCGCGATGCAGCAGCTTGCCCTCGATCATCCAGGTGAAGGTCTGCAGACCGATGTGCGGATGCGGGCCCACGCGCATCTCGCTGCCCGGTCCCACCGGCCCGGCATGATCCAGAAAACACCAGGCACCGATCATGCGGCGTCGCGGACCCGGCAGTGCGCGGCTGATGGGCAGTGACTCACCGACCATGGCCTTCTTGGAGGCGATGCGTTCCATCGGCGGCGGCGCAGGACAGTCGCGCGAATCGGACGAAGCGCACCGGGGTTCAAGATTACTCATGGACACTCCAGCTCAGGGTCAGAGGCCCGAGTGTAGCGAGCGTGTCCGCGCATTCACACGACGAACCCGCATTCACACAGACTCAACCCGCGACCGAGGCGGCGGTCTTTTCCATCAGATCGAGGCAATGCAGCGCCTGCGCCATCGCCGGACTCGGATCGACGGGGTCCGAGCGCCGATGCACCAGATCGTCGATGAACTGGTTGAGCGGCACGCTCAACACCTTGCGGTCGTTGAACTCGGAAAAACCGACGATCCCGCGCCCGGTACCACGCTCGGACATGCGCATCCAGCGCGCCGTATTCGCTGCACGGTCGTGCACACGAAACCACTGGCCGGGGATGAGCAGGCGACGCAAACACTCGCCCCGCGTCAGCGAGGTCGGCACTGCGGAGCTGATGCTCTGCGCCTGCCGTGGTTCTGCCGCAGCCGCAGCCGGAGTTTCGCGGCTTGCAAGGCCACTCGTATCCGAAGCTACGGCCGGCACTGACTCGAATTCCACACCCGAATCAGCGGACGGTTCGGCGGACGGTTCGGCGGACGGTTCGGCGGACGGTGTTGCCGGCGCGAAATCATCATCGGCCGCGTTGACCGATGCGTCAGTCGGCGCAAGCGGCGCACAGTCCTGTCGAAACGCCGCGATCATCGTCTCAACGCGCTCTGTCGCCAGCCCCGCCTGCTTCAATGCCTGGCGCAAGTCCGCGCACAGCTGCTCGATAGCGGCCTCGTCGAGGCGCAGGTCCAGCGTATCCAGCACGCGGCGCAACAGCGCAGCGCCAGCACGCCAAGCCGGGCTATCGGGCCCATGACGCAGCAGCGCCAGGCCCATCATCGGCGCCCAGGCGGACCGCAGCAGGACGCCCATATTCACGGGCAATTCGCGCGCGCGTCGGTGCTCTTCGAGTTCCAGGCTGACGCGCTGGCGGATCTTGTCGATCACCGCCTTGCGACGTCGGCGCGCCTGCTCGATCTGAGCATCCAGAAAATCTTCCGCGATCTCATCGCTCAAAGGCTGGGTCTGCGCCAGGGCCGAGCGCACCACCGCAGCCTGCAGATCGATCTGTTCGCGCAACTGGCGAATGAGTTCCTCCACCTGCTGCTGACGTGGGACGTCGCTGGTGCGCGAACCCGCCGCCATCACTGCGACCTCGTTGAGCAGGGCGCGCACCGGGTGTGCGCCGGAAGCGAAGAATTCGGTATCGCTCAGCGCCGATTTGAGCAGAGGAAAGCGCAGGCTATCGATGGCTGCACGCGTACCCGTCGTCAGATAGGGATCGGCCAGAACGCCGTTGAGCATGCCGCCGACTAGGTGCATGCGCCGCAACAAGGCCTCCGACTGCGGCGGCGCGACATCCGCGGGCCGATCACCGCGCGCAATGTTGGCCAGGTCCTGCGCCAGACTGATGTCCGTGACTGCGCCCCACGCCGCGCCGTCAACCCAAGCGCCATGCCCGACGGGCATGCCGGTGTACGTCGCCGGCGCAGCCCCGCTCGCATGGCCCGGATGCGCGGAAGGCGAATACGACCTGCCGGGATACGGTGTGCTTGGATAGGCGCCGGGCGGATACGCCGCAGCGGGCCCGATCAAGCCCTGCAGCATCTCCGCCGTCTGTGCGTCGACCCGCGCATGCGCAGCAGCCTGAGTGCCGACAGCCCGAGACGGTGCCACGTAGCGGATGTCATGACTCTCCAGCAAGGCGATCAGGCGTTCGTACAGTCCGCCCAACGCGCTCACGACCAGGCGATCGAACAACTTGTAGATCACCAGCTTGAGCGGAAATTCAATGTCCGTGTCGGCCAGGGCGCGTTGGAACGCGGTGCACAGCGCGCGCGGCGACAGCACGTCGAAGTTGGCACGCACGCGGGTCGCAGGGGCCAGCGCCGGCAGTCGCCGTTCAAGCTCAAACAGCGCGTCGCGAAACTGCCCTCCGGCTTTGGCGTCCATGCTGGCCATGGCCAGCTCTTCTTCCAGTTGTTCGGACGATTGCAGCGTCAGGTTATTCAGATCGATGGACGCGGCGTCGGGCTTGCTCACCAATCGCGGCTTGGCCGGTGCGAACAGCCCAGACAAGACCTCGTTGAATCGATCAGTGATCACGCCCTGCTGCTTGCGCAGCACGCGCATCGTGTCGAGATACAGATGCTGATCGGTGGACGAGGCAGCGCGCTCCGTCATGCTGAACAGCAGGTCATCGGCGTCGGCAAACAACTGCTGCAAGCGCGCGCCGAGAAATTCCACAACATGGGTCCGCACACGATCAGCGATCTCATCGACTTCGAGCTTCGGCGTCTTGGCGTCGGGATTCACCGCGTGGGTATGGAGCATGGGCAAGCTGCACAGAGCCCGAATATGAGGAGAAAAAAGAGCCGGACGGATGCAATGATACGAAATCGATGTTGCAAACCCTATGTCGACCGATTCAACGCAGGCTGATCCGGCTGCTTCACCGATTCGAATCCCGAAGCACAATAATCCAGCCGATCCACCGCATTCTTCTGACACTGGCAATGACGCGCTTACGCATCGGAATAGACCTGGGCGGAACAAAAATTGAAGGTGTGCTGATGGACGCCGACTCGCACATCGTGCACAGGCTGCGCGTGGCGACGCCACTGCACGACTACTCCGCGCAAGTCGATGCCATGACGGCGCTGGTCGCGCGTCTTGAGGACGCGGTCGGTCACTCGCAGCTGCCGGTCGGCGTCGGCCATCCGGGCGCGCGGTCGCCCACCTCGGGCCTGATCAAGAACGCCAACTCGGTCTGCCTCAACGGTCGCCCGCTGAAACAGGATCTTGAAGCGGCACTGGGTCGCGAGGTGCGCATGGCCAACGACGCCGACTGCCTCGCGGTGAGTGAACAGGCGGACGGCGCGGCTGCAGGCATGCGCAACGTGTTCGCGGTGATTCTGGGCACCGGCGTCGGCGGCGGCATCGTGCTGGATGGGCGATTGCTGACCGGAACCAACGCCATTGCCGGCGAATGGGGCCACAACCCCCTGCCCTGGCCGCGCCCGGACTGGGACGAGGTGCCCGGCCCCTTGCACTGGGACGGCCGCCACGGCGCTATCGAAAGCTGGCTATCGGGCCCGGCGCTGGCGGCCGATCACGCGCGCGTACACGGTCAGCAGCGAACGGGGCAGGACATCGCGCAGGGCGCCGAACTCGGCGATGCGGCCTGCCTGGCGACGATGGCACGCTACGAAAATCGCCTGGCGCGAGCCTTGGCCACGGTGATCAACCTGATCGATCCGGAGGTGATCGTGCTCGGTGGCGGCGTGTCAGGCATTGCGCGCCTGTACCGAGAAGTGCCGCGTCTGTGGTCGTCCTGGATATTCAGCGACAGCGTGCATACACGGCTGGTCCCTGCGCGACACGGCGATTCCAGCGGCGTGCGCGGCGCCGCATGGTTGTGGCCGGTCTAGGGTCTGTCAGTTCAAGACACGATAGCCGCGACCGCGCAGACAGTTGCGCAGCACCTGCTCTTTTTCGTTCTCGCCCTTGACCGCACCCTTGGCACCACCGACCACACCGCCAGCACCGGCTGCCTGACCGACCGTGCGGCTATTGCCGAAGATGGCACCCACCGCCGCCGCCACTGCGGCACCGAAGCCGGCGCTCTTGGCCACCTGCGTCCCGGTGGACACCTGGCCGGCATAGCTTTCGCACTCGCTACGATCCTGCTGGTAGCGCGATAGGTCGACACCCTTGGTATCGACGATCACGTTCTGACTGGCGCAACCGAAGAGCAATGAAATTCCGAACAACAGAACGAGGGCTTTCATCAACGTCTCCAGCAGAGCGCATCAGGTCTTGGGCAGGGTCACGCCAATCTGGCCCTGGTACTTGCCGCCACGATCCTTGTAGCTGGTCTCGCACACCTCATCGGATTCCAGGAACAGCATCTGCGCCACACCCTCGTTGGCGTAGATCTTCGCCGGCAGCGGCGTGGTGTTGGAGAACTCCAGAGTGACATGTCCTTCCCACTCTGGTTCCAGCGGCGTGACATTGACGATGATGCCGCAACGCGCATAGGTGCTCTTGCCCAGGCAGATGGTGAGCACATTGCGCGGGATACGGAAGAATTCCACCGTGCGCGCCAGCGCAAAGGAATTCGGCGGAATGATGCACACGTCCGACTTCACGTCGACAAAGCTCTTCGGGTCGAAGGCCTTGGGGTCCACGATGGTGGAATTGATGTTGGTGAAAATCTTGAATTCAGCTGCGCAGCGCACGTCATAGCCGTAGCTTGAAGTGCCGTAGCTGACGATCTTGTGGCCGTCTGCCGCCACCCGCATCTGACCCGGCTCGAAGGGTTCGATCATGCCCTGCGCCGCCATGCGGCGTATCCACTTGTCCGACTTGATGCTCATACGTGCTCAGTCCCTGATTTTCTTGAAAAACGCATCATCGATCTGCCGATCCAACAACTCGGCTCCCTCATGAATCACGACATGGCGCGCGCCCGCATTCGCAACCAGTTCCTGAAACGCACGATGTTCGATCTGGGTCAGACCGCCCTCCAGCCTGTGCAGAGGATGCACGACCATCCTAGTCATCGGCCTTGGACGTCCGTTGCTTCGAACAAAGGTCTGCACGACATGCTGAATTAGCTTCTCTGCCACGGTGTAGTCGCCAAACGGCACCCGCGGATGCCGGAACGGATAATGCAGTTCAACTCCGCTGCTTGCCCTCGCAGCTTCCAGCGCAGCGCGTCCCACCGCGACGACCTGCTTGCGGCCGCGGGCATCAGGACCGATGGCGATCGCCGCTACTTCGTCGAGCGTCGTTCCGCGGTCCACATCGCGAATCTCTATCCTCTCGGGCCCGATCCGAAGGTAGTAAGTCGCCAGCAGCCAGTTGCGCAGCCAGATCACGCTCAATCGTCCGCGATCTGAATCTCGGGAAACGCGCCCTCAGCCGCCCCATGCGCCAAGCGCGCGGCGATTCTGCGCGCGATGGCGCGGTAAATGGCGCTGATTTCGGCCTCGGGCTCCGCCGCGACCGTCGGCTTTCCGGCGTCGGCGTCGGCGCGGATGCGTGCGTCCAGCGGAATGCGGCCCAACAGTTCCACGCCGTATTGCGCGCTCATGCGCTCGCCGCCGCCGGCGCCGAAAATCTCACTGCGATGGCCGCAGTTGGGACAGCAGAAAAAGCTCATGTTTTCGATCAGGCCGAGGATCGGCACCTCGACCTTGTGGAACATGGCCAGGCCCTTCTTGGCGTCGATCAGCGCAATGTCCTGCGGCGTGGTCACCACCACCGCGCCCGACACCGGAATGCGCTGGGATAGCGTGAGCTGGATGTCGCCCGTACCCGGCGGCATGTCCACGATCAGGTAATCCAGCGCGCGCCACTGCGTTTCATTGAGCAACTGCATCAGCGCCTGTGTGGCCATGGGCCCGCGCCAGATCATGGGCTGATCCTCATCGATCAGAAATCCGATGCTCATGGCCTGCAGGCCCAGGGCCTCGATCGGGTGCATGCGCTTGCCATCGGGCGAAGTCGGTTTCTCGCTGGTGCCGAGCATGCGCGGCTGGCTGGGTCCGTAAATGTCGGCGTCGAGCATGCCCACGGCTGCGCCCTCGGCCTGCAGCGCCAGGGCCAGATTCACCGCCACCGTCGACTTGCCCACGCCGCCCTTGCCCGAGGCCACGGCGATGATGTTCTTCACGTTCGGCAGCGCCGCCAGCTGACCCTGCACCGCCTGCGCCTGCACCTGCCAGCCGATGTCGATGTCGGCGCCGACGCCCAGTTCGCGCTGAATCAAGGCCGACAGGTTCTGCGTCAGTTCGGCGCGATAGCCTGCAGCGGGAAAGCCCAGTTGCAGCTCTACGCGCGCGCGTCCGTGTTCGATGCGCGCCAGGCGCAGCACCGACGCCTGGCCCAGGCTAGACCCGATCAGGGGATCAACATGGGCTTCAAGCAGCGACTGCAGGACAGCGTCGGTAGCACGGGACATTGAAGGTCAGGCGTTCTGGAACGGGCGGCGAGTTTAAGCCCTGGGGCCCCATGCAGGGGCCCAGGCAGGGGTCCAGGCCCGGGACTAAGCCCGGGACTAAACCCTGCGCCACGCGACGCTGTACAGGCACTCAAGCCAGTGCAGCGTTTAGCATCGGCGCATGAAGCATCTGCTGATCGTTTACAGCACTCAGACCGGACGTACGCGGCAGTTGGCGCAGGCCGCCTGCGAGGGCGCCGCCGAACTCGCTGACGAGGTCGAGCTGCGCTGCCTGAGCGCGTTTGATGCCGGGCTCGACGATCTGTTGTGGGCCCACGGCCTGTTGATCGGTTCGCCGGAGAATTTTGGCT
Source organism: Panacagrimonas sp. (assembly GCA_052387335.1). Classification (GTDB taxonomy): domain Bacteria; phylum Pseudomonadota; class Gammaproteobacteria; order Nevskiales; family Nevskiaceae; genus Panacagrimonas. Next base: position 14,699 of record JBQTJH010000095.1, read on the forward strand.
ACCTGTCCGGCGCGGTGAAGGATTTTCTGGACCGCACGTATTACCCGGCGGAAGGCAAGACCATTGGCCTGCCCTGGGCCATGTTCGTATCGGCAGGCAACGATGGCAGCGGCGCCGTGCGCGCACTCGAGCGAATCGCCAACGGCTATCAATGGAAGCGCGTAGCCGATCCGGTCGTGTGCAAGGGCGAGCTCACAACACAAGCGCTGGCAAGCGCGCGCGAGCTGGGCCAGACCCTGGCCGCGGGGATCGCCTACGGCGTGTTCTGAACCGAACGCATGGGCCGGGGTGCATTGGCACGCGCGGTGCTGGACAATCGCGCCCCCTGAACCACTGCCGTACAGCATGCTGCGTCCCTTCCGCGTCAAACGCTCGCCCATCCACGGCAACGGCGTCTTCGCCGCACGCCACCTCCCCGCCGGTCAACGTGTGATCCGCTACTGCGGCAAGGTCGTGACGCACGACGCGGCCGACGCGCTGTACGACGGCAGCGTGGAGTCGGGCCATACCTTCCTGTTCACGCTCAACGATGAGTACATCATCGACGCCAATCGGCGCGGCAACGAGGCGCGCTGGATCAATCACAGCTGCGAGCCCAACTGTGAGGCCGTGATTGTCGAACACAGCGGCGGCAATCGCGCCAGGGACCGCATCTACATCGAAACCACGCGCGCCATCCGCAAGGGTGAAGAGCTGACCTACGACTACGGCATCAGCCTGGACTGCCGACAAACCGCCAAGCTCAAGCAGATCTGGGCCTGCCGCTGCGGACACCCCAAGTGCAGCGGCACGATGCTCAAGTCCAAGAAGAAGTCGAAGTAGCGTCGGTCAGCTGTTGCAGCATGCGGTCCAGCAAAAATCCAAGGATCGCCAGCTGATCGTTGAGCCCGTGATCCGAGTGCAGCAGATGCAGCTCGCTCTGATTGCGCTCCGCGAAGCGCTGCGCGCGTTCCACCGGCACGATGTCGTCGGCACGACCGTGCACCACGCAACAGCGCTTGGGAATGTCGGCCGGCTCGGCGTCCCAGCCGGGGAAGTACAGCGCCGGGGCCATCAGAAACAGCGCGTCGGGTCGTAGGACCGTGCAGGCCATGGCCGAGACATACGCGCCCATGCTCGACCCCACCAGCACCAGTTGTCGCGCCGATGGGGCCCGCGCGAGCAGCTCGGCCACGCGCTGCGCCGGGTCCATGGTGTGGCGGTAATCGGGGCTGATCACCTCGAACCCGCGAGCACGCGCCACCTGCGCCAGATGCGTGATCTTGGTGCCCCAGGGGCCGCTTTCCTTGCCATGGGCAAAGCAGACCAGACGCTCGGGCATCGGGCTTGAAGACATGGGCGCGGAGCTCGGCTGAAAGAACGCTTCATTGTTTGGACAGCCGCACGATCCGTGCAAATGTGGTGCAGGATTTGCGCGTTGACAGCGGGTCTTCGATCATCCCGAGGCTGCTGCACCACGATCCACTCTGAGGTGAACATGGCCAAACCCCTGTTGAGCACGCGCGCCGAGCGCGCAAAGACGTCGCGGCAGGAGCGCAAGCTGGCGGCCGACGCACCGCTGGACGTGGACCTCACCGTCAGCTTTCGCTTTGGCGAGGAGGCGCGCGACAAGGTCACGGTGATCGATAATCGGCGCGTGCCCATGGTCGGCAGCGTGTTCGAAAGCCGCGACCTGGTCGTGCGTAATTTTGTCCGCCTATTGCTCAAGGCCGGGGTCAGCCAGCCCAAGGTGCTGGCCGAACTGCTGCCCGCACTTAAATTTCTTCGCAAGAGCTAATGAGATATCTGCTGATTTTGGACGCCGCCCTGTTTGCACTGGCCGCCACCTTGGCGGTGGTACTGGGCGTGGTGCTGTTGATGTACGGCGTCTACGCCGACACCTCTACGCGCGTAGCTGCTGAAATTCCGACCTTGGCCACGGCCATGAGTGCGTTCGCCGTGCTGGCCTTGCCGCTGGGCGTCGCATTCTGGAGTCTGCTGCGGCGCAAGCCCTGGCTGTGGTGGGCGCAGGGCGTGGCCGCGGTGGTGCTGGCGCTGGGTTCGATGTTTCTGTTCGATCTGTTCACTGCTTGAGACGCTTATGACATCGCGCCCGCTGATGTTGCCGCGCCAGTACCAGTGGTGGGGCCTGGTTCCCGTGGTGGCTGGCTTGTTCGCCTTGAATCTGGTGGCCGGCGTGTTCACCGGCGTGCTGGTCGGCGTGCCCGGACTGCTCTGGCTGCTCACCGGCCTGTCCATGCTGCTGTTGCCGGGTGATCCGCGAGTGACCGCCTACATGGCCCTGGCCTCACTGTTGGCGCTGCTGGTGTCCTTGCCGCTGGTGTTCATCAGCGGTTTCGGCGAAGGCGTGCTGCTGGCCTTGCTGGCCATGGCCAGTTTCATCGTCGCCGGGCGCCTGAGCCTGATGCTGACCCTGACGCCCGATACAGTGCCGCAGCCGGACGAGGACTTGCGCATGCAGGTCAAGGTCGGTTTTGACGAGGCGATCATGGGTTACTTCCTGATCGCCGCCAAAGTGCCAAGCGGCGAGCGCGCGCAGCGGATGTGCGACGAGGCGCTGGAGCTGGGTCAGGTGCTGGAACAGCGCGGCTGGATCGCCAATCCTGCCGCCATGCACCCGTCGCCGCTGGCGCCGGATCAGGTCAATGCACAAGCAGCCAAGCGCTATGGCATCGACTACGAGCGCTTGAGCTTCGATAGCGGTTTCGCGCCGGACCCCGGCTTGCCCGGGGCGGCGCAATGGGAGGCGCACTATCCCAATCGCCGCGCCACCGCCTGGATGCTGCGTCACCCTGGACCGCCGCGGCCCTGGTTGATGTGCGTGCATGGCTATCGCATGGGCGAACCCTGGATCGACTTTGGCCTGTTCCCGCCGGCCCTGCTGCACCGTCGATTCGGTCTGAATGTACTGATGCCGGTGTTGCCGCTGCACGGTCCGCGGCGCATCGGCAGCCGTTCCGGCGATCACTATCTGGACGGTGATTTGCTGGATCTGCTGTTCGCGCAGTCGCAGGCGCTGTGGGATCTGCGCCGCTGGCTGGCCTGGCTGCGCGCCAATGAAACCCAGCCGCAGATCGGTGTCTACGGCGTCAGCCTGGGCGGCTACAACACCGGCCTGCTGAGCAATTACGACGACCAGCTGGCCTTTGGCCTGGCTTCGATCCCGGTGATCGACTTTGCCGAAACCCTGTGGCGGGTGATTCCGCCGCCGCACCGGCGTTACTTTGAGTCGCGCGGCCTGTCCGAGGCGCGCTATCGCGAATTGCTGTCGCCGGTGTCGCCGCTGAGTCTGCCGACGCGGCTGGCGCCGGATCGGCGCTTCGTGGTGGCGGCCACGGCTGATCGCATCGTGCCGGCGGCGCAGCCCGCGCTGCTGGCCCGGCACTGGGACGTGGATGCGCTCTGGTACCAGGGCTCGCATATGAGCGTGGGCCGCGAGCACGAACCGCGTACCGCCCTGGAAGAGGCGCTGCGCCGCGCCGGCTGGGACGTCAACGCCAGGCCCTACGTCTGACCCTACGTCTGACCGCCGAAGGGTACGCCCCCTTACAATGGCAGATCGAAACCGGAAGCTTTCATGAAAAACGTCTGCATCAGCGGCACCGGCCTGTACACCCCGGCCGAACAGATTTCCAACGATGAACTGGTGGCCAGCTACAACGCCTGGGCCACCAAGACCAATGCCGAAAACGCCGTCGCCATCGCCGAGGGACGCGTCAAGGAACTGCCGATGTCGTCGTCGGAGTTCATCGTCAAGGCCTCCGGCATCGGCGCGCGCTACGCCATCGACAAGGTCGGCACCCTGGATATCGAGCGCATGCGTCCGCGCATCGAGAACCGTCCGGACGACGTGCCCAGCGTGCTGGCCGAGATCGGTATCGACGCGGCGCAAAAGGCGCTGCAACGCGCCGGTCGCAAGGGCGAGGATGTGGACTGCCTGCTCGTGGCCTGCTCCAACATGCAGCGCGGCTATCCGGCCATGGCCATCGAGGTCCAGCACTATGTCGGTGCCAAGGGCTTTGCGTACGACATCAACGTGGCCTGCGCCTCGGCCACCTTCGGCCTGCAGGCTGCGGTGGACGCAGTGCGCATGGGCAATGCGAAATGCGCGCTGGTGGTGAGTCCGGAAATCTGTACCGGCCACATGAATTATCGCAATCGCGACTCGCACTTCATCTTCGGCGACGCCGCCACCGCCGTCGTGGTGGAGCGGCTGGAAGACGCCAATCCGCAGCATCGCTTCGAGATTCTGGGCACCCGTCTGATCACCCAGTTCTCCAGCAACATCCGCAACAACTTCGGCTTCCTCAACAGCGCTGAAGAACCGCCGCGGCCCTGGGACGATCTGCTGTTCAAGCAGGAAGGCCGCAAGGTGTTCAAGGAAGTGGTCCCGATGGTGGCCGAGCTGATCCAGTCGCACCTGGCGGACCTGAGCGTGGCGCCGGAATCGGTCAAGCGCTTCTGGCTGCACCAGGCCAACCTTTCCATGAACATGCTCATCGCCAAGCGCGTGCTCGGTCGTGAGCCTTCGATCGTCGAGGCGCCGTTGGTGCTGGACCAATACGCCAACACCAGCTCGGCCGGCTCGATCATCGCCTTCCACAAGTACCAGGACGATCTGCAGGTGGGCGACTACGGCGTGATCTGCGCGTTTGGTGCCGGGTATTCGGCCGGCAGCGTGGTGATTCGTCGCGTCTGAGCGCGGCTGCGATGGATCCCATCGAGCAACGCCTGCGGCGCGCGCTGGCCGACACCCACGAGCAAGAGCCCAGGCCGCTGGCCGAGCTGGAACTGCCCTTTGGCGGCGATCACTGGCTGACCCCCGCATTCATGAATTCCCTGCGCCGCGCGGCGGTCCTGGCACCGGTCGTGCGGCGCGCGCAAGGCTACGCGATGTTGCTGACGCGTCGCTCCGAGGCGCTGACTTCGCACAAGGGCCAGATCAGTTTTCCGGGCGGACGCCGCGACGCCATCGATGCCTCCGCCGCCGCCAATGCGCTGCGCGAAGCACAGGAAGAAGTGGGGCTCGATCCTTCGCAGGTCGACGTGCTCGGTTACTTGAACGACTACCCCACCATCTCGCGCTATCGCGTCACGCCCGTGGTGGGACTGGTTGACGGCGGGTTCACGCCGGTCGCACAAGCGTCCGAAGTGGCCGAGGTGTTCGAGATTCCGATGGACATCGTGCTCGACCCACATGCCTACCAGCGCAAGAGCCTGAGCCGCGAAGGTTTGATCGTGCCGTTCTACGAGCTCAACTGGGGCGGCTACCGCGTCTGGGGCGCCACGGCGGGCATGCTGCGCGACCTGTGCAAACGGGTGATCGACAGTGAGCGCTGAACCGCATCCGCTGCTGGATGCCATCGAGCTGCAGCGTGAGGCGGCGGCGCTTGGCTTCGACTGGAACGACGCCAGCGAACTGTGGGCGAAGCTGGACGAAGAAATCGGCGAGCTACGCGACGCTCAAGTCCAGGGTGAGGCACGCGTACGCGATGAATTTGGCGATCTGCTGTTCGTCGCAGTGAATCTGTCGCGTCATCTGGGTGTAGACCCGGAGCAGGCCCTGCGCGAAGCCAATCAGAAGTTCCGTCGTCGTTTCGCCGTGGTCATGGCCGGCCGCGACAGCTGGAATACGCTGCAGGGCAGCGCGCGCGTCGAGCAGATGGAACGGCTGTGGCAGCAGGCCAAGGCCCAGGGTTTGTAGTTCAGCCTGCAGCGCTAGCCTGGATCCGATATCCGGCGTGATCCACCCACAGGTCCGGCGCGCCGCGCTGCAGACGCTCGCGCATGTCCGCGTCGATGGCACGCTTGCTCAGCGTGGCGTGATCCACCAGCACATAGATCGTCTCGCTGGCACAGACCAAGGTCGGGCTGCCCGCGGCGTAGAAATCACACTGCAGTGCAAACGACGTCGTGCCGACATGCGCCGTGCGGATCTGCGCCTCCAGCACCTGGTCGTAGCGCGCTGGTGACTTCCATTCCTTGGTCTGCTTGACCAACTGAAAATCCAGTTCGGCCGTGACCATCTGTTCGCCGTAGCCGAGTGCGCGCAGATATTCGGTGATGGCGATATCGATGTAGTCGCCGTAGCGAGCGTTGAACACCACCTTCTGTGCATCGCACTCGCCGTAGCGCACGCGCAGATAAAAGCGAAAGGGCTGGAGCATGGGATCTCGTCGCGAAAGCCGGGACCTGATTGTGAGCACAAACCTGGCGGCGTAGCATCCGGTAGTCGCACGTCCACTTCGCGTACCCATCCAGCTGTCCAGGGAGGAAGTCATGACCTTATGCCCCATCGCGATTGCCGCCGGCTGCAAGAACTGTTTCATGTTCAAGATCTGTCCGGCCAAGAGTCTCATCGGTGATCACAAGAAGGACACCGCGCCGCCGTCCAAATCGGAACCACCGAAGCACTGAGCCGTGTCCGTGGTCCGTACGCATTTCGGCGCCTGCAACCTCTGCGAGGCCATCTGCGGACTCGAGTTCAAGGTGCAGGATGAGCGCATCCTGTCGATCCGCGGCGATGAGGCCGATCCGTTTTCGCGCGGTCACATCTGCCCCAAGGCGGTCGCGCTCAAGGATCTGCACGAGGACCCGGATCGGCTACGCAAGCCGATGCGACGCAGCGCCGGCGGCTGGCAGGAGATTGGCTGGGACCAGGCCTTCGAACAGGTTGCCGAGGCACTGCACGCACTGCGTGCCCAGCACGGCGCCAATAGCGTGGCGGTCTACCAGGGCAATCCTTCGGTCCACAACTACGGCAATCTCACGCACGCGCAGAATTTTCTGGGTCTGCTGAAAACGCGCAATCGGTTTTCCGCCACCTCGGTGGACCAGCTGCCGCATCAGCTGGTCGCGCACTGGATGTTCGGGCATCAACTGCTGCTGCCAATTCCGGATATTGATCGTACCGAGCATTTCCTGGTGCTCGGCGCCAACCCCTTGGCTTCCAACGGCAGCTTGATGACGGTGCCGGATTTTCGCGGCCGCTTGAAACAACTCAAGGCACGCGGCGGCCGGATGATCGTGATCGATCCGCGGCGCACCGAAACCGCCGCCGTGGCCGATGAGCATCACTTCATTCATCCCGGCAGCGACGCCGCCCTGCTGCTGGCGATGATCCATGTGCTGTTCGCAGAAGATCGCATCCGCATGGCGCGGCTCGAAGCGCATGTGGACGGCATCGAGATGGTGCGCGATGCGGTGCGCGCATTCACGCCCGAAGCGGCGGCCGTGGCCACCGGCATCGATGCGCACAGCATTCGTCGTCTGACGCGCGAATTTTCCGAGGCACGGTGCGCCGTCGCCTATGGACGCATCGGACTGTCCACACAGGCCTACGGCAGCCTGTGCCAGTGGGCGCTCAACCTGCTCAACATCCTGAGCGGCAATCTCGATCACGCTGGCGGTGCCATGTTCACCCTGCCCGCCGTGGATCTGCTCAAGGGCCAGACCAATCCAGGTCACTACAAGCTGTGGCAGAGCCGCGTGCGCGGGCTGCCCGAGTTTTCCGGTGAATTGCCGGTGGCAGCCCTGGCCGAGGAAATCCTCACGCCCGGGCATGGACAGGTCCGGGGCCTGATCAGCATCGCCGGCAATCCGGTGCTGTCCACACCTAACGGCCGCCAGCTCGAACAGGCGCTGGCCGGCTTGGATTTCATGGTGTCGATGGATTTCTACATCAATGAAACCACGCGTCATGCTCATCTGATCCTGCCGCCGACCGCGGCGGTCGAGCACGATCACTACGACCTGATCTTTCATCATCTGGCGGTGCGCAACACCGCACGCTGGTCGGCGCCGCTGTTTGCCAAACCCGCGGGCATGAAGCACGACTGGGAGATCTACAACGGGCTGGCGCGTGCCTATCGCGCGCGCCAGCAGGGACCGGCACCGCTGACGCAGCGCTTGAAGAAATTACCGGCGCTGGCCAAGCAGCGCCTGCGCCCCGATCAGCTGGTGGATTTGGGTTTGCGCCTTGGCCCTTACGGCGCCTGGGCGCGAAAGCACCCGCGCCAAGGCGCGTTGACGAGCGGCCTGAGTCTGAGCGCACTCAAACGCCATCCGCACGGCATCGATCTGGGGCCCTTGCAGCCCTGTCTGCCGGATCGACTGTTCACTCGCAACAAGCGCATCCGCTGCGATGTGCCCGAACTACTGGCCGATGTGGAGCGCGCGCGCGACCTGCTGCAGCCTCGATCCGCCAAGCGCTTGCGGCTGATCGGGCGGCGTCATCTGCGCAGCAATAATTCGTGGATGCACAATGCCGAACGCCTGGTCAAAGGCAAGGATCGCTGCCAGTTGCTGATGCATCCGCAGGACGCTGACGCGCGCGGTCTATCCGACGGCGCGCGTGCGCAGATCCAGTCGCGAGTCGGCCAGCTGGAGGTCTGCGTGCAGACCAACGAGGACATGATGCCCGGCGTGGTCAGCCTGCCGCATGGTTGGGGCCATACCCGCGACGGCACGCAGCTGCGCGTAGCCAGCGCGCACGCCGGCGTCAGCCTGAACGATCTAACCGACGACCAGTTCCTCGATCCGCTGTCCGGCAACGCCGCGCTCAGCGGCGTCGAGGTCGAAGTCGCGGCGGTTTAAGGCAGGTAAGGCCCAGGGCCTCAGGCGGTCTGCAGCTGCAACAGACGCAGGCGCTGGTACTGCTCCTGCAGCGCCTGCTGCAGCGCATGCTCCAAGGTCTGCAGACGTCGGCGTGCATCGCTGTGTTCCCAGCGATCGATCACCTGCTGCTTGGCCGCTTCAATCTTTTCGGTCTGCAGGCGCGTCCACTCGTTGACGGTGTGCTTGAAGGCTTCCATCTCCTGCTCCAGCAGCGCACGCGCGGCCTCGATGCGGGTGGTCGGCACGGCGCTGGCGAGCTTGTCCTGGGTGCGCGCGAACTGGCGTTCGATCATCGCGCGGCGGATCTTGAACTCCGGTACGCGCTTGAGATTGCGCGCCTGACCCAACCAGGACCAGCCCGCAATCCACCACTTGGTCAGATCCAGGTGCCACCAGCGCACGCCGTTGCGATAGTCCCACTGAAACAGGTGGTGATAGTTGTGATAGCCCTCGCCGTAGGTGAACAGCGCGATCAGGTCGTTGTCGCGCGCGGTGTTCTCGTCGGTGTACGGACGGCGTCCCCACATGTGCGCGAGCGAATTGATGAAGAACGTGAAGTGGTGGTTCACCACCAGCCGCAGCAGGCCGGCCACCAGCAGCACGCCCCAGGGATCGCCCGCTAGGAAACCCACGAACAGCGGCAGGCCGATATTCATCAGCAGCGCCAGCGCCAGGTAATGCCGGTGCTGGAACATCACCACCGGATCACGCTCCAGATCGCGGGCATTGGACAGATCCAGGGTCTGGCTCGGGTAATCGCGCAGCATCCAGCCCATGTGCGCGTACCAGAAGCCACGCTTGATCGAGTACGGGTCGTGGTCCACATCGTCCACATGCTTGTGATGCACGCGATGCATCGAGGCCCAGATCAGGATGCTGTTCTGCAAAGCCTGGGCGCCGAACAGCATGTAGAACAGCTTGAGCGGCAGGCGCGCCTCGTAGGCGCGGTGCGCCCATAGGCGGTGATAGCCGCCGGTGATCGAAATGCCGCTGGCATACAGGAATACGACGAACCAGACCCAGGCGGCCGTGGAGAAGTCGTGATGCCAGGCGTAGAGCGGAAATACCGTCAGCAACAGCAAGGTGCTGACGGAAAACAGGATGGTGGCCGGCAGGTTGACCGGCGCGCGGTCAGGAGCGGAGGGAGCAGGTGCGTTGCTCATCTTGAGAGATTGGGTGTCGCAAAAACGCGGGGGAGGACAAAAAGAAAGCCGCGGCGAAGGGCGCCGCGGCTCTCGATTACTGCAACATCGAATAAGAGTCGATCAGAGCGCCTTGATCTGGGTGGCCTGCATCCCCTTCTGACCGCGCTGCGCAATGTACTGCACGCGCTGGCCTTCCTTGAGGGTCTTGAAGCCGGTGCCCTGGATTTCCTTGAAGTGAGCAAAGAGGTCTTCACCGCCACCTTCCGGCGTGATGAAACCAAAGCCCTTGGCGTCGTTGAACCACTTGACCACACCGGTCGATACATTCGACATGAAACGTTCCTCTGAACAGTTGATGACAGCGGGTCTACCACCCGCAAGGTGCATCCGTTCAAGAAACGTTCGCCGAGAGCTGAAGCGTACCCCGTGTTGCGCAGGGCACCGAAAGACCGCGGAACAAGCACTGCTTGAAGCGACTGCGACTTGACGTTAGCGGACCTGTGAGCGTTTGTCTAACGGCCGCGGGGAAACCGAAAAAGCCCTGTCCAGGGCCCATCAGTGCGGTCTACGAAAGACCGGCCAGGGGCCTTGAGGCTTGTCATTTTCGCGTCATACGCTGCACCGTGTTCGCCGCCACCTGTTCCGGTTTTGCATATGCCTGTGGAGCCCTCGTCGGCCACGGCCCAAGGCCGCATCCGGTTCGATGACCCGAGCCTGGCCTTGCGCTATGCGCAGGGCCTGCTCGCGGATCTGGGCGTTGCCGGCCGTGTTCCGGCCCAGCCGCCTTCACAGCCCGCGACCGCTGTGCGGACAGTTGCTGCGCCGCGCGGGAGCCGATGTGGTCAAGCTGGAAAGCCGCCAACGTCCGGATGGCGCGCGCCACGGCCCTGCCGCGCTATTCCAGCGACTCAACCAGGACAAGTTCTGCGTGCAGCTCGACTTTGAATCCACCGCCGGACGCCGGGCGCTGCATCAGCCGGTGGCGGCGGCCGATGTGCTGATCGAGGCCTCGCGGCCACGCGCATTGCAACAGCTGGGCATCGATGCCGAGCACTGGCTGGACAACGCAGCCGGACGCACTTGGATCCGTATTCGTGGCTACAGCGCCGAAGAAGATCCCGACGGCATGGGCGTCGCGTTCGGCGATGACGCCGGTGTCGCCGCTGGCCTGTCGCACTTGATGGCGACGCACGGAGCGCACTGGCTGGTGGGCGATGCCATCGGCGATCCACTGACCGGCCTGCACGCCGCGGTCGCGGGCTACGCGCTGTCACAGCAGGGCGGCGGCCTGGTGGACGTTGCGCTCACCGACACGCTGCGCTACGCCACAAATTTTGCCGCCCTGCCCTCGCCTGCGGAATGGACGGCGCTGATGCGCGCCGCGCCCTCGCCCGCGACCTGGCCGCGCGGCATCATTCCGCATCCCGGTGCGCCGCAACGTGCGGCCGACGCCGACAAGCTCGAGGTCTTCGCCCGATGGTTTGGCTGATCCGGTAGGTCGACCTGCAGCAGCACGGCGGGGCCGACGTCCGCATCAGCGGCGGTCGCATCGCGGCCATAGCAAGCACACTGGCGCCGCACCCGGGCGAGACGCTGATCGAGGGCCAAGGGCATGCCCTGCTGCCCGCGCTGCAGGATCATCACCTACACCTGTGGGCCGCCGCCGCGCTGCAATCGGTGGCCTGCGAGCCGTTGCGCCTGCGCAACAGCGCCGATCTGAGTGATGCGCTGCACTCGGCGAGCGCGGCGCTGGCCCCGGGCACGGTCTGCGCGGCGTCGGCTAGCACGAGTCGGTGATGGACGCGGGCGACACCCTGGATCGCGATTGGCTGGATCGTCACGGCCCGGATCGTCCGGTGCGCATCCAGCATCGCAGCGGACGCCTGTGGATTTTCAACAGCCGCATGCTGGATCAGCTCAAGCTCGATGCGTCTGCGCCGGAGGGTTTCGAGTGCGTGCGTGGCGTTCTTAATGGACGTTTGCTCGACGGCGATGCCTGGCTGCGCGCGCATCAGCCGGATCAGCGACCGGATCTGTCGGAGCTGAGCCGGCGTCTCGCGTCGTATGGCGTGGTCGGCGTCACTGACACCACGCCGGGCAATCATCGCGCGGAGTTGTCGCGCTACGCCGAGGCCTGCGAGCGCGGTCAGTGGTTGCAGGATTTGCGCGTGATGGGCGATGCCAGCCTCGATCATGCGCAGATGCAGGGCCTGCATATCGGCGAAGCCAAATTTCATTTGCACGAACACCAATTGCCCGCCTTCGATGAGCGGGTGGCCGCGATCCGCGCGCGTCATCGCGCTGGCCGCGGCGCTGCATTTCACGCCACCAGCCGCATCGAACTGGTGTATGCACTGAGCGCCTTGGACGCGGCCGGATCGGCCGGATTTGATCGCATCGAGCACGCCGGCGTCACTCCGCCGGAGCTGATCGCCAGCATGCAGAGATTGCGCGTCACCGTGGTCAGCCAGCCGCACTTCATCGCGGAAAAAGGCCAGCAGTATCGTCGCGATGTCGATGCCGAAGATCAGCCCTGGTTGTATCGGCTGCAGGCGTTTCATCGTGCCGGCATCGGTTTGGCTGCGGGTAGCGATGCACCTTTCGCCAGTCTTTCGACTTGGCAGGCGATGCAGGCCGCGGTCGAGCGTCGCGATCAGGACGGCGTGGTCATTGGCGCAGATGAGGCGCTCAGCCCGGAACAGGCGCTGGCGCTGTACAGCGGGACGCTGCACGCGCCGGCCATACCGGTACCCCTATTGGCGAACGGACAGAGTGCGGATCTGTGCTTGCTTGATCGCAATTGGCGCGAAGCCAGGACGGCGCTCGCCGAGGTTGGTGTGCGTCTGACGCTGCGCGCCGGCCGCGCCCTTTACGACGCGCGTCCATTCGATCCTGCCAATCCCCATCTCCCCTCACCGACTTAATCTTACTGTGTCACAAACAAATCAATAGACTAGGCGCACTTCGTCGAGTTGGAGATGAAGTGTGAAAACCGCAGGGCGTCGATTTGAAGATTACCTGGGGCACCTTGGCGAGGGGCTGGGACACGCGGACCGACAGGCTGG
>JBQTJH010000096.1:0-7110 GCA_052387335.1 Panacagrimonas sp.
TGCCTTCACGCCTATCGCCTCCCGGCTGTTACCGCGTCCGCGGGCACAGCTCCGTGCTGCGAAAGAAAAACGCGATCTCGCGCGCCGCGTTCTCGGCGCTATCCGAACCATGCACGGCGTTTTCGTCGATGGAATCGGCGAAATCGGCGCGGATGGTGCCGGGAGCCGCGTTCTTGGGATTGGTGGCGCCCATGATGTCGCGGTGCTTGGCCACCGCACCCTCGCCTTCCAGCACGGACACGACGACCGGGCCGCTGGTCATGAAGCTCACCAGGTCCTTGAAGAAGCCACGCTCGCGATGCTCGGCGTAGAAGCCGCCGGCTTCGGTCTCGGTCAGGTGCAGCATGCGTGAGGCCACGATCTTCAGACCGGCCTGCTCGAAGCGGCTGTAAATCTGGCCGACAACGTTCTTGCCGACGGCGTCGGGCTTGATGATGGAAAGGGTGCGTTCGACGGCCATGACTCGGGTTTCCTACTGGCTGAATTGACTAAGAAAAAGGATACGCCGAAGGTTCGACGCAAGCCCCTGAAAAGCGCGAGAGTTTAGCTGGCGATGCCGCAGTGCGGCAATTCGATGAGTGCGGATGTTGCGGAGCAACTCCAGTGTCCCTCTCCCGCGTGCGGGAGAGGGAGGGACCGTTCGCGAATGCGAACGTTAGGGTGAGGGCGTTTCAGGCCGGTGGACGCCGTCGATAGGCCCAGACGAGCAGGCCGGCACCGGTCAGGATCATCGGCACGCACAACAGCATGCCCATGGTGAACCAGCCGCCGGCCAGATAGCCGATATGGGCATCTGGCAGCCGCACGAATTCGACCAGCGAGCGGAACAGGCCGTACAGCACCAGGAACATGGCGCACACCGCCGCCGCCGGGCGCGGTTTGGACGAGAACCACCACAGGATGGCCAGCAGCACCGCGCCTTCGAGCAGCGCCTCGTAGAGCATGCTCGGGTGGCGCGGCAGGCCCTCGGGATCGTTCGCAAACACCATGGCCCAGGGCAGCGAACTGGGCGCACCCCATAACTCGGCGTTGATGAAGTTGCCGATCCGCCCAGTCAACAGGCCGAAAGGCACCACCAGGGCGACGAAGTCCATCACGTAGAAGAAACTCAGCTTGCGCGTGAGCGCGTACAGCCACACCGCCAGCGCCACACCGATGAGGCCGCCGTGGAAAGACATGCCGCCTTTCCAGATGCGCACAATCTCGACCGGGTCGGCCAGAAATCCGGGCAGGTTGTAGAACAGGGTGTAGCCCACGCGGCCGCCCAGAATCACGCCCAGCGCCACGAAGAACAGCAAGTCCGACACCGCAGGCGCTGAAAACGGCATGTGTGCGGACTTGCCGCGCTGCACCGCCAGCCACCAGCAGCCGTAGAAGCCGATCAGGTACATCAGCCCGTACCAGTGGATCTGGACGGGGCCGAGGCTCAGCGCAACGGGATCGAAGTTGGGGTGGACCAGCATGATTCGCGTCGCTCAGTTCACGCGGCAGAAAAAGGCCTTGAGGTAACGCGTTTCCGGAATCGCCGGATGCACCGGATGATCCGGCCCCTGCCCGCCTTGCTCAAGAATCTGCAAGCGCCGGTTCTGCGCGCGCGATTCGCGCAGCAGCACGCGCTGCAGGTCTTCGGCTTCAAGGTGAAACGAACAGGAACAGGCTACCAACACACCGCCGGGCACCAGCAACTGCATGGCGGCGCGATTCAGCGCGGCGTAGTACTCCAGGCCGGCGTCGTGATCCTTCTTGCGCTTGATCAGGGCCGGCGGGTCCACCACCACCAGATCGAAGCTGCGGCCGTTGGCGCGCAACTCCTTGAGCTGTTCCAGCGCGTCGCCGCGCAGGGCCTCGATCTCGAAGCCGTTGAGCTGGGCGTTTGCGGCGACGGCGTCCAGCGCCGGTTGCGAGCTGTCGATGCAGGTCGCCGAACTTGCGCCCGCCGCCAGCGCACGCACAGCCCAGGCCCCGGCGTAAGAGAAGACATCCAACACGCGCTTGTCCCTGGCATAGCGGGTGAAGCGATCACGGTTGTCGTGCTGGTCGAAGAACCAACCGGTTTTCTGGCCGTTGCGTATCGGTGCCATGAAACGCACGCCCGATTCCACAAGCTCCGCCGTGTCCGTTACTTCGCCAACAGCCTCCACATATTCGGCCAGGGCTTCCATGGCGCGCGCACCTCCGTCGTTGCGCAACAGGATGCCGCGCGGCTTTATCACCGCCTGCAGAGCCTCGATCACGATGGGCTTGAGTTTCTCCATGCCGGCGGTGGCGAACTGCACCACCAGCACCTCGCCAAAGCGATCCACCACCAGACCGGGCAGGCCATCCGACTCGCCGTAGACCAGACGGTAATGCGGCGCGGCATAGACCGATTCACGCAGCGCCAGCGCGGCGCCCAGACGCTGGGTCATCCAGGCGGCGCCGACCACCGTGTCGGCCCGGCTGCTGAGCAGACGCGCTGCGATCAGCGAATTCGGATGCGCGTAGGCCGTGCCCACCGGCTTGCCGCGCGAATCCATCACCGTCACCAACTGCCCTGGATTCAGCGTCTTGAGCGGCGTCTTGGCGACATCCACCTCATTGCTGAAAACCCAGGAATGGCCCACGCGCAGGCGGCGCTCGGCGTTGGGATTGAGCCGCAGCGGCGGCAGAACATCGGTCATGAGGACGGGCGGGAGCAAAAAACGGCCGCCATTGTCCCCTATCCGGACCGCGAGGTCGGATTTTTATCCGCCGACCCGGACTCAAGCGCCGGCAACAGCCAGCTCGCGACCGGTTCGGCAAAGCCCTTCACCTGCATCGGCGGGCGCGCCTGCAGTCCGGCGTGACCGGCCAGTTCCACGGTGCGGGCATCAACCAGAATCTGCCGATGCTCGGCCTGCTCGCACAAGCGCGACGCCAGGTTCACCGCCGGCCCGACCGCGGTGTATTCCCAGCGCGAGGACGAGCCGATGATGCCCACCGTCACCAGGCCGCTGGCCACCCCCATGCCCACACCGAGCGGAAAGGCCTCGGTGCTCCAGCGCCGCGTGACCTCGCTGGCCGCTTCGCGGATCAGCTGCGCCATCTCCAGGCCCGAGTGCGCATGGTTGGGTACCGCCAGCGGTGCGCCGACCAGGATCAGAATGCCGTCACCGGCGTAGTCCTTCACCGTGCCGCCGTATTCCGCCACCACCTTGCCCACGGCGTTGTAGTACTCGCGCAGCGTCTTGATCACGCTGGACGAAGGATGAGCCTGGGCGAACGCGGTGAAGCCGCGCAGATCACTGCACACCACGGTGATCTCCAGGCTGCGGTGCTGTACCGCATGGCGCAGGCCACGTTCGCGCACCAGCTTCTCCACCTGGGGCGACAGGAAGCGCGCCAGAAACTGGCCACGCTGTCCCTGCACCACCAGGTACTGCATGGCGCCGATCAGGAAAATCACCTGGCCGGCAACCATCATCAGCGCGCCGATATTGGTCTGCAGCACGATGCCTGCGACGATCAAAGGAAAGCCGACGACGGCGGCGATGATGCGGATGCGCTCGGATCGATCCGGTCGCGCCAGCAGCAGCAGCAAGGTCGCGACCGCGCCGGTGAAGATGGAAATCACCACCGGCGTTGCAAACAGCCAGAACCCCGGCCGGGTGAGTGCATACACATTGTTGACCGCGCCCAGAAACTCGTCGCGCCGCACCTCCGGCGCGTAGACGCCGAACAAACCGAAGCACAGCCCGGAGACCTGACCACAGCGCAGCAGCACGTCGCTGACACCGACGTGCAGATGTTCGACCGCGATGGTGCGACGCACGCGTCGCACCCATTCCAGCGAAGCGATCAGCGCTACAGCATCGGCCAGCGCCAGCCACCGACCTGCTGCGGGCACCGGACCGGTGTCGCCAATCAAGGGCTGGCTCAGCCCGACCGCCGCACCAAAGGCGATGAAGGCCACGCCCAGGGCACGGCTGGTCGGCGCGCGGAAATCCGCCACCAGAAACGCCACGCCGATGCCCAGACCCACCAGGGCCACCAGCAGGCTCGGCAACCAGTCCGCCGGCAGTTGAAAAATCATGCGCCGGCGGCGAAGTGTGCAACCGGCTCGGCAAAGCCCTTGATCCTCAGCGGCGCGCGGTCTTCCAGCACGACCTGCGGCGCCAGTTGCCGCGTGCGCGCGTCGATCAGGATTTCACCGTCCATGGCCTGTTCGCACAGCCGCGAGGCCAGATTCACCGCCGCGCCCACGGCGGTGTACTCCAGCGCGGCCGAACCGATCACGCCCACCATGACCGTGCCGCTGGCCACGCCGATGCCGATGCCCAGCGTCACGTCCTGTTTGCGCCAAGTTTGAGTCAGGGCCTGACAGCGCCTGCGTATGCCCTGCGCCATGTTCAAGCCGCGCTGTGCGTGATCCGGCAGCGCGATGGGCGCGCCGACCAGAATCAGGATGCCGTCGCCCGCGTAGTCCTTGATGGTGCCGCCGGATTCGGCCACGACCTCGCCGACCGCGTCGTAGTACGCGCGCAGCACCTGCAACACCTGCCGCGACGGCGCCTTGGCCGCAAACGGTGTGAAGCCGCGCAGATCGCAGCACACCACGGTGATCTCAAGCTGATTCTCCTGCATGGCGCGCTTGAGTCCCTGCTCGCTGACCATGCGCGCCACATCGGGTGACAGGAAGCGCGCCATGAACTGCCCACGCTGACCCTGCTGCATGTAGTAGTTGACCGAACCCACCAGCAGGATGATCTCGCCCAGCACCGCGCTGACCGCGGCCAGATCCACCGGCAAGATGAAGCCGACGAGAAAGAACGGCACCGCCGCGGCCATCGCCAGCACACGCACACGTTCGGCGCGATCCGGCTTGCGGTTGAGCAGCAGCACAATGCCCGCGAGTCCGGCCATGGCGGCGAACTCGATGGGCAAGGCGAACAGCCAGAACTGCCAGTCGTGCAGGGATTCGACGCGGCCCGCCGCGCGTACGAAATAGGTCAGGCGCAGATCCGGTGCGGCGATAGCGAAGACGCTGTACAGCGCGCCACTGAACTGACCCAGACGCAGGATGCGATCCCCGGTGCGCGTGTTCATGCCGGGCGCGGCCGGAATGGTGCGACGCACGCGCAGCAGCCATTCCAGCATCGCGATCAACGCGACGGACTCGGGAATCGCCAGCCAGCCTGACCAGCTCGGCGCAGCGCCGGCCATGTCGATCAGGGAAACGTTGAGAAAAATCGCCAGCCCGGTGGATGCCAGCGCGATAGCCAGCGCCTGCGAGGTGCGTGAGTGCGCATCGGCCGTCAGGAACGCCAGCGCCATGCCCAGCGCGATCAGCGAAACCAGGGTATGCATGGAAATTTCGAACATGCGGGGCCGTCAAGGCTCGGGTCGATGCGCGCAGGATTATGGCGCGGCGCGCCGAGCCCAGTCGGTCATTCCGAGCGCAGCGAGGAATCCATTTCCCTAGGTGCATACGGATAGAAGATTCCTCGCAGCGCGCGGAACGGCAGATTGACAGCGAGGCCCGAGCTAAGCATTCGGAGCATCACCGCCCGTAACCGCCGCCGTCTCCTCGCTCAGCGCCTCGCCCGGCTTCTGTGGCACGGTCAGCGGTTTCGGTTTCATGCGGTTGCTGTGCAGCAGGTCATCGCCCGCGTGTACGCCGCCGGTGAACTGCAGCGCCAGACGCTCCTCGTCACGTTGGCGCAGATCGGCGGCAATCTGTGCCGCCTCGTCCGCATCGACGCCGAGCAGGCGCAGTGCGGCTTCGCCGAAGCGGTGCGCAGACTCGAAGGTTTCGCGTACCTGGTAGTGCACGTTGGCTGTGAGCAGCGCCAGCGCGTGCTGGCGGTCGATGGCGCGCACCAGTAGCTGCGCGTGCGGAAACTGGTGGCGCACCAGTTCCACGATCTTGTTAGCGACTTCCGGCTTGTCCACACAGACCGCGATGGCGCGTGCGTGGTGCGCACCCGAGGCGTGCAACACGTCGAGGCGGGTGCCGTCACCGTAGTAGACCTTGAAGCCGAAGTCGGCGGCGCTGCGGATCATCTCGACGTCGTGATCGATGATCGATACCTCGATGCCGCGCGCCAGCAGCGCCTGGCTCGCCACCTGGCCAAAGCGGCCGAAGCCGATCATCAGCACACTGCCGCTCAGGTTCTCGGCCTTGTCGACGCCGTCCAAGGACAGGGTTTCACGCGGCAGCAGGAAGCGCAGGCCGGCGACGGCCAGCGGCGTCAGCGCCATCGACAGGATCACGATGGCGGTGAACACCGCGTTGATCTCGCCCGACAGCACCCCCGCCGATACACCCGCCGCGTACAGCACGAACGCGAACTCGCCGCCCTGCGCCATCAGCACCGTGCGGTGCAGAGAGTCGCCGTGCTTTGCCCCAAACGCGCGGCCCACGCCGTATATACCCGCGGCCTTGACCAGCATGAAGGCGGCGACGCCGAGCGCACTCTCCAGGCCGTGCGTCTTGAACACCGAGAGATCCAGCGCCATGCCGACGCTGAGAAAGAACAGGCCTAACAAAATGCCTCGGAAGGGTTCGATGTCCGCTTCCAGCTGATGCCGGAATGTGGATTCGGACAGCAGCACGCCGGCCAGAAACGCGCCCATCGCCATCGACAATCCGCCGAGCTGCATCAGCAGCGCTGCGCCCAGCACCACCAGCAGCGCGGCTGCGGTCATCACCTCGCGCGCACGCGCCGCGGCGAGCAGCCGGAACATCGGGTTGAGCAGGAAGCGGCCCACCACCAGCAAGCCAAGGATGGCCGCGACACCCAGGCCAACGCTGACCCAACGCGAACTCGCCGCTTCGTGCGCGGGAGCCAGGAACGCCACGATGGCCAGCAGCGGCACGATGGCCAGGTCCTCGAACAGCAGGATCGACACCACTCTCTGGCCGCGCGGCGTGGACACTTCGCCGCGCTCTTCCAGCACCAGCATCACGGTCGCGGTGGACGTCATGACAAAGCCCATCGCGCACACGAAGGCGATGGCCGGCGCGAGACCCACCGCGACCGTGATGCTGGTGCTGGAAGAGCGCGGCGAAGTGTCCACGCCGCGCGGCCAGAGAGTGGTGTCGATCCTGCTGATCGAGGACCTGGCCATCGTGCCGCTGCTGGCCATCGT
>JBQTJH010000097.1:0-3141 GCA_052387335.1 Panacagrimonas sp.
GGCGCCTCGACGCGCTTGCTGCCGATGTCTGGGACCGGCTCAGTGACGACCCTTCTCCCTTTGTGCGCCACGCCTGGCTTAGCGGCCTGGAGTCGCATCACTGTCTTGGCGCAGACTCCGGCTGGGAGCCGCAGCACCTGATTGCAGAGAGCGAGCACGGCGAAGTGCTCGGCGCGGTGCCGCTGTATCTGAAGCATCACTCCTACGGCGAATTCGTGTTTGACTTCGCGTGGGCCGATGCCAGTCATCGTCTGGGCAAGACCTACTACCCCAAGTTGCTCTGCGCGATTCCTTTCGTGCCCAGCACCGGGCCACGTTTGCTGGCACGCGATCCCGCTGTGCGCGCGGCACTGGCGGCGGAACTGGCGCGAAGCTGCCAGGCCCAACAGCTGTCGTCCGCACACCTGCTGTTTGCCGATGATGCGGACGCGCAAACCTTGCTCGATCAGGGCTGGCTGGAACGTCACGACGTGCAGTTCCAGTGGCTCAATCGCGGTTACGCCGACTTCCCTGCCTTCGTTGCCCAGCTCAATAGCGAGAAGCGCAAGAAACTCTTGCGCGAGCGTCGGCGCGTGGCCGAGGCCGGCATTCACTTCGAGGTGCGCTGCGGTCATGAGCTGGACGAAGCGGAGTGGGCGCGCGTGTACGCGCTGTACGCCAATACCTATCTGCAACGCGGGCAGCCACCCTACTTCACTCCGGAATTCCTCCACGCGGTCGGCACCGATCCGAGCCTGGACATGCGGCTGGTCTTCGCGCTGCACGAAGGTCATCGCGTTGCCGTGGCGATCACCCTGATCGGCGGCGACACCTTGTACGGCCGTCACTGGGGCTGCGAGGCGCACTACCACTCGCTGCATTTCGAATGCTGCTACTACCAGGGCATCGAGCTGTGCCTGCAACTGGGACTGCAGCGCTTCGACGCCGGCACCCAGGGCGCGCACAAACATGCACGCGGATTCGAGCCGGTGAAGACGCGCTCGCTGCATCATCTGACCGACCCACGCCTGCATCAGGCGGTGGCGGATTACCTGCGCTGCGAACGCCAAGCCGTGGCGGCGCGCCAGTCGGAATTCATGCACCATACGCCGTACCGGGCAGACCCTTCGCCCGCGCTCAAGGCAGGCTAGCGCGATGGACAATCCGATCCGGCTGCATTGGCTCGATCCACGCGATCCGCAGCAGCCTTTTCCGCCAGCGCATCTGGCGATGCGTGATCCCAATGGCCTGCTCGCCATTGGCGGCGATCTGTCGGTTGCGCGTCTGATCCGCGCCTACAGCTCCGGTATCTTCCCCTGGTACAACCCGGACGAGCCCATCCTGTGGTGGAGTCCCGATCCACGCGCGGTGATGTTGCCGGATGCCATCAAAGTGTCGCGCTCGCTGGGCAAATCGATTCGCCGGGCGGACTACGCGGTCACGCTGGACCAGGCGTTTCCTGACGTACTCGAACATTGCAGCGGCCCGCGCAGCCGCAGCCGTGGCACCTGGCTGGGCGAAGAGATGCGCGAGGCCTACGCGCAGTTGCACGCACGCGGCTTTGCGCACTCGGTCGAGGTCTGGCGCGAAGGACAGCTCATCGGCGGCCTCTACGGCGTGGCCCTGGGCCGGGTGTATTTCGGCGAGTCGATGTTCAGCCACGCCAACGACGCCTCCAAGATCGGGCTGTACTGGCTGTCGCGGCAACTATCGAGCTGGAAGTTCGATCTGATCGACTGCCAGGTCGGCTCTGATCACCTCAAGAGCCTGGGCGCCACGGAGGTCTCACGTGAGCGCTTTCTCAACCTGCTGCGTATCGCAGTGGCGCAACCGCCGCGCACCGGTCGCTGGCATTTTGATATCGCGCTGCCGTCTGCTCGCGAACACATGCCGGCATGAATGATCGCGTTCGACTGTTCCTGTCCACCGAGCATCCCTGCGGTTATCTGCCCGCGCGCGCCGCGCGCAGCTTGTTTGTCGATCCCGACTACGCGCTCAACCCGATGCGCTACGAGAGCCTGCTGGAGCAGGGTTTTCGCCGCGGCGGCAATCACGTCTACCGGCCGCGCTGCGAATCCTGCCGTGCCTGCATCCCGGCGCGCGTGGCGGTAGCCGAGTTCAAACCAACGCGCGCGCAGCGCCGCTGCCTGCAGCGCAATCGCGATCTTCAGCTGAACCTGCGCAGCGAGATGACCGACGAGCAGTTCGCGCTCTACCGCCGTTACCTGCGTGCACGCCACGACGGCGGCGGCATGAACCCGGAAGACAAGTCCGGCTTCCACACCTTTCTGGACTGCGGCTGGGGTGCCACCGAGTTCTGGGAATATTCCCTGCACGGTCGGCTGGTGGCCTGTGCCGTGGTGGATCGCGTGCCGCAGGGCTTGTCGGCGGTGTACACCTTCTTCGACCCGGACGAGTCTGCGCGCAGCCTCGGCACCTACGCCGTGCTGAGCCAGATCGCCAGCGCGCAGGCGCAGAACCTGAAGCACGTCTATCTTGGCTACTGGGTGCCGGGCAGCCGCAAGATGGATTACAAGAAAAGCTTCCAGCCGCTGGAAGTGCTGGGGACTCGGGGCTGGCAGGGCCTTGCAGACGGCGATTAAACCGCTGGAATCGGGTGGGTTGAACGATTCTTGCCCAGCCCGGATAATGCCGCCCCCTTAGAGACCCCTATCGCATGGCCAAAGAAGATCACATCGAGATGCCGGGCATCGTCGCCGAGACGCTGCCCAACACCACGTTCCGCGTAAAGCTGGAGAACGGTCACGTGGTGACAGCACACATCTCGGGCCGCATGCGCAAGAACTACATCCGTATCCTCACCGGCGACAAGGTGACGGTGCAGCTCACCCCGTATGACCTGACCAAGGGTCGGATTACGTTTAGAGATAAGTAAGCCGACCGAGCACTCCGCCGAGAGCGCAGCGAGCAGCGGGCAAGCGAGTGTCGGCTGTAGCGCGAGCAGTACCACCGGCCTGCCCCGAACTCTCACGTCGCAACCGCGTCCATCCCAAGCCAAAACAAAGCCCGCTTCCCAGCCTGTTTCGAAACTCCCGATTGTGGTGGTTTTAGATGAGAAGATGCCCCCGAGCGATCGGGGGCATTTTTCATGGGCTTTATCGTGGGGGAAGGACGGACGCAGCGTTCGCTGTTTCCGTTGGC
>JBQTJH010000098.1:0-16364 GCA_052387335.1 Panacagrimonas sp.
GCGAAACATCAAGACACTGGGCCACAAGATGTTAACGCTGGCGCCTTTTCTGGGTTTTGCCGCGGAAACCAGATCCGCCACCATCCTCCGGGTGGTTGCTATTTTGGGTTTGGGGTTTTCGACCACGCACAGAATCTCCACCGCGATCCTGGGCGTGGTCGAGACCGGCATACCGAAATGAGCAGCCACCGTGAGGATGGTGGCGGAGCTGGTTTCGGCGGCAAAGCCATGAATCGGCGCCAGCTTTACGATCTTGTGGCCCAGTGTCTTGATGATGCGCCAGCCGCCCATGGCGGTGCCGGCGGCCATCACCAGCGCGCAGGTGACGACGATCCAGCTATCGATACCGCTGCCGCCCTCGTCGGGTTGCAGGAACAGGGCCCAGTCCGGCAGATCGTTGAGTGCGCCGGAACCCTGAGCGCCAATCAGCGCAAGCGCAATGATGCCCATGGTCTTCTGGGCGTCGTTGCGGCCGTGGGACAGACCCATATAGGCAGCCGATACCAGCTGCGCCTTGCCGAAAAACGCGTTGACCCAGCGCGGACGCCCCAGACGGGCGAGGCGTCCGCCCGAACGTTCCATGCCGGAGATGATCGCCCATAGCAGCACCATGATCAGGATGCCGAGCACGAAACCTGCGGCGGGGGACAGGATCATGGGGACCACCACCTTCCACACCACGCCCTTGTTCTGGGTCCAGTCGCCGACGTTCTGTGACCAGATCAGCGCGTCCCAGTTGTTGTGTGCCGCAGCCAGGGCTGCGCCGCACAAGCCACCGATCAACGCGTGCGAAGACGAAGAGGGCAGACCACGCCACCAGGTCAGCAGATTCCAGATGATGGCGCCGAGCAGCGCACACAGGATCACCTGCAGGGTGACGTCGACAACGCCGGTGTCGACCAACCCGGAGGAAATGGTCTTGGCCACGGCCGTGCCCCAGAACGCGCCGATCAGATTGGTGAAGGCGGCGAGCATCACCGCTTGACCGGGTGTCAGGACCTTGGTCGCGACCACCGTGGCGATGGAGTTAGCCGTGTCATGAAAACCGTTGATGAACTCGAAAACCAGGGCGAACAGCACCACGACAAGTACGAGCGTGAGCATCGGGGCCTCAGGCGTTCTTGAGCGCGATATGGAACGCAACGCCTCCCGCCTCTCTACAACGGTCGATGGCCTTCTCCAGCATTTCGAACAGATCGCGCAGCAGGAAGGTGGTGCCGGCGTCGTGTCGACCAGAGTAGAGATCGCGGTAGGTTTCCAGCAGCAGGCGATCGGCTTCACTCTCGAGTGCGCGCAGGCGTTCATCGAGCACGGTCATGGGTTCAAGGCGTAGCTGCTGCAGTTCCGCGACCATTTCCTTCACGATGCTGGCGCCCTGCTCAAGCATCGCGGCGCGCGGCGCGAAGTCGATGCCTTCAATGCGCCGCGGCGCCAGCGCATAGCGGTCAGCAAAACGCTCGGTCTGCTTGGGAATCTTGTAGAGCGCCGAGCGCAGTGCCTCGATGTCTTCTCGTTCAAACGGTGTGATGAAGCTGTCGACCAGGGCCCGGCCGATGCGGTCGGAAATTTCGCGCTCGCGCTGACGGGCCAGTTTGATCGCGTCCAGATTGAGCTCGGGGGCCGGGTTGCTCAGCACCTTGTGCAAGGTGCGTGTGCTGTCATGCGCGGCCAGGGCGGCGTCATTGAGCAGGGCATAGAACTGCTTGCCCGAACCGAAGATGGTTTGCAGTGAAAACATGGAGTTGTCTGATCAAACGCCGAATTGAAAGCCCGCGCGAGCGCCGCCTTTTCCGCCTTTATCGGGGGCATCCATCAGCGCTCGTCAGGGGAACATGGCCGCCGCTTGAGCAGGACGACCGATGTCATAATTCTGTAATTATAGGTCGCCGCGAGGCCGGTATCCGACGGCTTTTGAACTTGCGCACCGCCCCATGCCTGCCACGCGCATGTCGCGAAATGTTCCCTTGAGTCGCGGACTGTCATATCTGGTTCCCTGATCACCGACCTACAGTCGGCCCATCAAGACACACTCAAAAGGAGCGAGGGATGGACGGTTCGATGGCACCGCAGCAGATCGTGCAACGCAAGGGTCCGGACTTTGGCCTGGGCGGTGACATTCCGCGCTGGTGGTTCGGCGACGATGCGTTCAAGACCCGTTTTTTCGACGCCATGTCGCTGTTATTCCCGGAAGGGGAAAAATTCTTCATTCAGTGCGTGCGGGACTATCGCGACCAGATCACCGATCCAACGCTACTGGCCCAGGTCAAGGATTTCACCTACCAGGAAGGTCAGCACGGCATGGTGCATACGGCCTATAACCGCCGTATCGCAGACCAGGGCGTGGCGGTGGAGCGCATCGTCGACCAGGAGAAGCGCATCCTCGCCTGGCTGCGCGCCAAGCTACCGGCTAGCTATACGCTCGCCCACACCGCGGCGGTGGAGCACATGACAGCGATCATGGCGCACAGCTTCATGAACCATCCGGATGTGTTTGAGGCCGCCGACGAGCGTATCCGCGCGCTTTACATCTGGCACGGCGTGGAAGAGATCGAGCACAAGGGCGTGGCCTTCGACGTGATGCAGAAGGTGGCTCGGGTGGGATACCTGATGCGCTGTGCGTCCATGCTCTATGTGAGCTTGGTGTTCCCGCTGCACGTGTTCCTGATCATGAACCACATGTTCAAGGTGGATGGCGTGAAACGGCGCTTCGGTGTGTGGGTGCGCGGACTGCGGTGGCTATACGGATCGCGGGGGATCATGACGCGGCTGTTGCCGCACTACCTTGCCTATTACCGCCCCGGCTTTCACCCCTGGAAGTCCGGGCAGATGCACACCTACAGCACCTGGCGCCGCGTGTTCGACGGCAGCGACGGTGATGCGATTGCGGCTGCCAACGCGCTGCGTACTGCATAAGCGTGTTTGCGGGCCGTCTGGGCGACCCGCATGATCGGTTCGAGCCTCATCGGCTAGCCGCCGCTACAATGTCGGCCTTCGTCCACGTGACTTGAGGGCCTGCATCCGCTTATGAGCGACACCTACGATCTGATCGTCATCGGTGGTGGTACCGGTGGCTACCCGGCCGCGATCCGCGCCGGGCAACTTGGCCTCAAGGCGGTTTGCATCAACGCCTGGCTGAACCGCGACAACAAGCCCGCCTATGGCGGCACCTGTCTCAACGCCGGATGTATTCCGTCCAAGGCCTTGCTGGAATCCTCCGAGATGTTCCACCGCGCGGGGCATGAACTGGCGACGCACGGCGTGAAGGTCGGCGCGCCGCAACTGGACCTGGCCGCCATGCAGTTGCGCAAGAGCAAGATCAGCACGGCGTTGACCAGCGGTATCGGTGCGCTGTTCAAGGCCAATGGCGTGACCGGCCTGGAAGGCTTCGCCCGGCTGATGGGCAATTGCAAGGTCGAGTACACCTCGCATGCTGGCGAGAAGAAGGTGCTGGAAGCCAAGCACATCATCGTCGCCACGGGCTCCGAGCCGGTTGAGTTGAAGATTGCGCCCTTCGATCACACCCGCATCTGTGACTCCTGGGATGCGCTCGACTTCACGGAAGTGCCCAAGCGGCTCGGCATCATCGGTGCCGGCGTGATCGGTGTGGAACTCGGCAGCGTGTGGGCGCGGCTGGGTTCCAAGGTGACCATTCTCGAAGCCTTGCCCAGCTTCCTGCCCATGGTCGATCAGACCATCGCCAAGGACGCACAGCGCCAGTTCACCAAGCAGGGCCTGGATATCCGTCTGGGTGCCAAGGTGCTCGCGGCCAAGAACAGCGGCAAGGAAGCCTTAGTGGAATACGAGCAGGACGGCGCCAAGAAATCCGAGAGCTTTGACAAGCTCATTGTCGCGGTGGGACGTCGGCCGTACACCGCAGGACTGAACGCCGAGGGCGTGGGCCTGGAGCTGGACCCGCGCGGCTTCGTCAAAGTGGACAAGAACTACAAAACCAACTTGCCGGGCGTCTACGCCACCGGTGACGTCATCGGGGGCCTTATGCTGGCGCACAAGGCCATCGAAGAAGGTGTCGCCTTGGTCGAGCAACTCCACGGTGAGAAGACCGAGGTCAACTACAACACGATCCCGAGCGTGATTTACACCGCGCCCGAAGTGGCATGGGTGGGACTCTCAGAGGAGCAGGCCAAGGCGGCCGGGCACGAGGTCAAGGTGGGCACCAGTCCGTTCGCGGCCAATGGTCGCGCCAAGGCGCTCGAGGCGGCCACCGGCACGGTCAAGGTGATTTCAGATGCCAAGACCGACCGCATCCTGGGCGTGCACATGGTGGGTCCGTACGTGTCGGAGATCCTGCAGTCTGTTGTCGTTGCGCTCGAGTTCGGCGCCACCACCGCTGACCTGCAACTCACCATGCACGGACATCCGACTCTGGCGGAAGCACTGCACGAGGCCTATCTGGCGGTGGATGGCCGGGCTATCCACGCCATCAACAAGAAGAAGGCCGCCTGATGCGGGTGGCCAATATGAGTCGTGGCCTGATGGCCGGGGTCCTGCTCTCAGTGAGCACCTGCGCCTCGGCCGAGGTGTTTGACGCCAATGCCTCGGGTGACTCCGTACGCATCGTCGTCAGCGGGCCGCTGTCGCGTCTGATCTCGAACCTGAAAGGTGAGTACGACCTTGGCGGCTTATTTGGAAACGATAACCGCGACGAGGACATCTGGGCTGGGCACGCTGGGGTGATGCTGACAGGCGACGCCGGTGCGCAGCAGGCCAATGTCACCGCCGGCCTCGGCGCACGCCTGCAGTACGTGGATGCCGAGTTCGATGACGGCGGGGCGCTGGAGTTGGGCGGAAGGCTGGAAGTTCGCATGCCGGGCTACGACCGCGTCGGCGTATCTGCCTACGCGTGGTACGGCCCTGAAGCCGCCAGCTTCGGTGACCTGGACGACGTGTTCGAATACGCCGTGGCGATCGATTACGAAATTCTGCGTGATGCGGCCATCTACATTGGGTATCGCAAGCTCAAGGCCGACTTCGGTGACGCGGGTGAGGCCGAAGAGGACGGTGTACACGGCGGTATTCGGCTGGAATTCTGATGATGGATAATTTTCTGAGTGCGCTGGCCCTCACCCCACCATGCGTTCCGCGCATGGTCCCCCCCTCTCCCGCTGCGCGGGCGAGGGACGCATGTGTCGCTCCGCGACAGGGACATTAATGGGACGTGGACCAAGTATTGCCGGTCGCAAGGACGCGGCCGACGCGCAGAAGGCGAAAGTCTTCACCAAGCTGATTCGCGAGATCACCATGGCGGCGCGACACGGCGGCGGAGATCCGAACGCCAACCCGCGACTTCGCATGGCGGTGGATCGTGCGCTGACCGCCAACATGACCAAGGACACGGTCGAGCGTGCTCTCAAGCGTGGCAGTGGTGAGCTTGGCGCCGACGCGATGCACGAGGTGCGCTACGAGGGTTACGCGCCCGGCGGAGTTGCCCTGATGGTCGATTGCATGACCGACAACGCCACCCGCACCGTGGCCGAAGTGCGGCATGCGCTGTCCAAGCACGGCGGTCATATGGGTACCAGCGGTTCGGTTGCCTTCCAGTTCACTCAGACCGGTCAGCTGTGGTTTGAGCTGGGGCAGGGCGCTGATATTGAAGATCGCCTGCTTGAAGCGGCTCTGGAAGCGGGTGCTGAAGACGTGCAGAGCGCCGATGGTTGGTGCGAGGTCCTGACCGCCCCCGACCAGTTCGAGACGATCAAGAAATCTTTGGAAACCGCCGGATTCAAGGCCGAGCAGGCGCGCGTCACCATGCGTCCTGCCAACCGTGTCGCTGTCTCCGGCGATGCGGCCACCGAGGTGCAAAAGCTGATCGACCGTCTTGAAGATCTAGACGATGTGCAGGATGTGTTTCACAACGCCGAACTGCCTTGAGTGCAGTTCGCATCCTTGGCGTTGACCCGGGCTCGCGCTTTACCGGCTATGGGCTGATCGAATCCGAGCATGGCCGTAGTCGCCTCATCGCAGCGGGTCGCCTCGACGTGCGCGCGGGAGACATGCCGCAGAGGCTGCTCGCTGTGCTGACCGGGCTATCGGACGTGATACGGCAATTTGCGCCAGAGGAAGCGGCGGTGGAGGAAACCTTCGTCAATCGGGTGAATGCGGCCAGTGCCCTGGTGCTGGGTCAGGCGCGAGGCGCGGCGATTTGCGCTTGTGCTCAGGCAGGCCTGGCGATCTCTGAGTACGCAGCGGCGCAGGTGAAGCTGGCGATTGTCGGCAACGGTCGGGCTGACAAGGACCAGGTCGCACACATGGTGCGTGTGCTGCTGAACACGCGCGAGGATTTTGTATCCGATGCCGCCGATGCCTTGGCGGTGGCCCTGACGCACGCACATGTGCGAACCACACGGGCGCGCACCGGCGACGCCCTGCGTCGTGCCTGGGGTTAGAACGCCATCATGATCGGCCGACTGACCGGCAGACTTGCGCTCAAACAACCGCCCTTGCTGGTGATCGATGTCGGCGGCGTGGGGTATGAGTGTGAAGCGCCAATGTCCACGTTCTACAAGCTGCCGGCGCTGGGCGAGACCGTCAGCCTGCAGACGCATCTGACGATTCGCGAAGACGCGCATTTGCTGTACGCCTTCGCCAGCACCCAGGAGAAGCTGCTGTTTCGCGAGCTGATCAAGGTCTCCGGCGTGGGCCCCAAGATCGCGCTGGCGATTCTGTCGGGTGTCACCGTCGACGAGTTCTGGGCCACGGTGCGGGAAAGCCAAGTGGGGCGGCTGACCAAGGTGCCGGGTATCGGCAAGAAGACTGCGGAACGACTGGTGATTGAGTTGCGTGATCGCGCGGGTGCCGTTAGCAGTGGTGCGTTTCCCGGCAGTTCGGCGACTTCGGTGCCCGCAAGTCCTTTGCAGGAGGCGCGATCCGCACTCGAATCCCTGGGCTACAAACCAGCGGACGCTCAGCGCCTGACCGATGCCATCACCGGGGACGATCTTTCTGCCGAGCAGATCATCCGCGAAGCCCTTCGGCGTGCGGTACGCTGAGGTATGTCCAAGGACGCACGATTGGTATCGGCGACAGGCAGTGGCGACGAGGAGCGCATTGAGCGCGCGATCCGGCCGAATCGCTTGGCCGATTACGTGGGTCAACCGGCCGTGCGCGAGCAACTTGGCATCGCCATAGAAGCCGCACGACGACGCGCCGAAGCGCTCGACCATGTGCTGATTTTCGGCCCGCCGGGTCTGGGTAAAACCACGCTCGCGCACATTCTTGCGGCTGAGATGGGCGTGAACCTGCGTCAGACCTCAGGCCCGGTGCTGGAAAAGGCCGGCGACCTTGCAGCGCTGCTGACCAATCTGGAGCCGCGCGATCTGTTGTTCATAGATGAAATCCATCGCCTCTCACCCGTGGTGGAAGAGGTGCTGTACCCCGCCATGGAGGATTATCAGCTCGACATCATGATCGGCGAGGGGCCCGCCGCGCGATCGATTCGACTCGATCTGCCGCCGTTTACGCTGGTCGGCGCCACCACCCGTGCCGGCGCGCTGACGAGCCCTTTGCGCGATCGATTTGGCATCGTGCAGCGACTGGAATTTTATTCGGTCGAAGACCTCAGCCGCATCGTGTTGCGTTCGGCCGGCATCCTCAAGACACCCATCGAAACCGGCGGCGCCGCCGAGATCGCCAAGCGCTCGCGCGGCACGCCGCGTATCGCCAACCGGCTGCTGCGCCGGGTGCGCGACTACGCCGAGGTGCGGGGCAACGGCACCATCAGTTTCGATGTGGCCTGCGAGGCGCTGCGCATGCTGGACGTGGATTCCAATGGATTTGACCAGATGGACCGCAAACTGCTGATGACCCTGATCGAGCGGTTCGACGGCGGGCCCGCCGGTATTGACAATCTGGCCGCTGCCATCGGCGAGGCGCGCGACACGCTTGAAGACGTGATCGAGCCCTATCTGATCCAGCAGGGCTATCTGATGCGCACACCGCGTGGCCGCATGGCAGGGCGTCTGGCGTATCAGCACTATGGGCTCAAGCCGCCGGATCGCCCGCCGCTGCCAGAAGTGCCGGACCTGTTCGAATGACGCTGCAGATGCCACCGTTCCGCTGGCCGCTGCGGGTGTACTGGGAAGACACGGACGCCTCGGGCGTGGTGTACCACGCCAATTACCTGCGTTGGTTCGAGCGTGCTCGAACCGAATGGTTGCGTGCCAAGGGCCATGATCAGGAATCCATGCGGACCCAGCTCGGCATTGCCTTCACCGTCGCCGGTCTGGAAATCCGCTATCTGCGTCCGGCGCGCCTGGACGATGCCCTGGAAGTCGAGGTCCTCCTTGCCGAGTCGAAACGCGCCAGCCTGCGCTTTCAACAGAGGCTGCTGCGTGCCGGGTCGGGCGAGGTGTTGTGTGATGCCTCCGTTCGGATCGGCTGCGTTGACGCCAGCAGCTTCCGTCCACGCGCGATACCGCCGCTCGACCTGTGACAGCGCTACACCGAAGCGCCATCGCTTCGCATAAACTTGCGTTTTCGCATGGTCAGCACCTCGATGCGGCCGCCCGTTTAACCCCATCCCCCAAGGATTGACGTTTTCAGACGACATGAATGCCGAACTCTCGATTACGCATCTGATTGCGCAAGCCAGCTTCCTCGTCCAGGTGATCATGGCCATTCTGGTCCTGGCCTCGGTGGTGTCTTGGGCGGTGATCTTCTCCAAGCGCCAATTGCTGTCGCGAACGCGCCAGGCCTCGGAGAAATTCGAGGAACGCTTCTGGTCCGGCGGCAACCTGGCCGACCTGTATGAGACGGTGACGCGCAACAAGGAATCGGACGGTTTGATCCCGATCTTCTCTGCGGGCTTCGAGGAGTACCGGCGCCAGCAGCAGGGAGGGCGTGCCGATACGGACGATTCCATCGCTGCAGTGCAGCGCCAGATGCGCGTATCCCAGGTACGCGAGGTCGAACGTCTGGAAGGAGGCTTGGCGCTGTTGGCGACCATTGGATCCACCAGTCCGTACGTCGGTCTGTTCGGCACGGTCTGGGGCATCATGAATGCCTTCATTGGCATCGGAAACATGAAGCAGGCGAGCCTCGCCGTGGTGGCGCCGGGTATCGCCGAGGCCTTGATCGCCACTGCGATGGGTCTATTCGCCGCTATCCCCGCGGTTATTGCCTACAACTTCTTCACCCGTGCGGTGGAGAGTCTCGAAACGCAATACCACACGTTCTCGGAAGAAATGATCGGCATCATCGAGCGCGGGCTGCGCGCCGGTAAGAACTAATGGGCGCCTCGGTGGGAGGCGGCCGCAGTGGCAAGCGGCGGATGAATGCCGATATCAACGTCGTGCCCTACATCGACGTCATGCTGGTGCTGCTGATCATCTTCATGGTCACCGCGCCGCTGCTGACCCAAGGTGTCGACGTGGAATTACCGCAGACCGAGGCCGCACCGCTGGTGATCGATGACGAACCGCTGACTCTCGGTGTCAATCGTGAGGGCCAGTTGTCGTTCAACCGCGGCGAGAAGGCCGGAGAGCCGCTGGATGATGCCGAGGTCGTGCGCATCGCTGGTGCTGTGGCGCGTAACGCGCCGCCCGGAAAAGAGCAGATGGTGCTGGTCGAGGGCGACCGCCTGGTCGACTACCAACATGTGGCCAAGGCCATGACCCTGCTGCAGACCGCGGGCATCAAGAAGATCGGGTTCGTGACCGATCCCGTCGACATTCCGGCCAAGGGCGCCCCCTAGTCCACGATGCCTTTTCGCTCTCGACACGTCTGGTCGGCCCTGGCGCTGCACACGCTGCTGTTCGTGTTCCTGATTATCGGTGTGCGCTGCGCGCCCAAGATGCAGCCGCCGCCGGTGATCGAGGCGCTGGTCATCACCGGCAAAAACAAGGAAGGCAAGCTCAAGACTGAGCCTCCGCCGCCGGCCGAGCCCACTCCGGAACCACCGAAGCCGGAACCGCCGCCACCAGAGCCCGAGCCGCCGCCACCAGAGCCCGAGCCGCCGCCGCCCGAGCCTGAGCCCGAGCCAGAACCGCCCAAGCCAGACCCCGCTATCGAGCAGAAGAAGCTCGAGGAGGCCAAGCGCAAGGAAGAAGCCGCCAAGCTCAAGCGCGAGACGGAGATCAAGCGCCAGGCCGAAATTCAGCGCAAGAAGGAAGAAGAGGAAAAGAAAAAGAAGGAAGAACTCGAAGCCAAACGCAAGGCTGAGGAAGAGCTGAAGAAGAAGCAGGAAGAAGAGGAGCGCAAGAAGAAGGAAGAGGAAAAGCGCAAGCTCGAAGAAGAGCGCAAGCGCAAGGCAGACGAGCAGCGCCGGCTGAAGGAAGAAATGGAGCGATCACTCGCCCAGGAGGCCGAAGCGCGGGCCGAGGCCGCCCGAATCGGCGAGGTGCAGAAAACCTGGGCGCAGGTGCTGGCATCGCACATTGAGTCGCGCTGGCTGCGTCCGCCCAGTCTGCCGAGTGGTTTGCGCTGCCGCGTCAAGATTGATCTCCTGCCCAACGGCGAGGTTGTAGCGGTTCAGATCTTGACCAGTTCGGGCAACCAGGCGTTTGATCTGGCCACCGAGAATGCGGTTTACAAGTCTTCCCCGCTGCCGCTGCCCGAAGATCCGAAGGCCTTCGAGCGACAGTTGATCATCTGGTTTGATCCGGATGGATTGAATTGAGATTTCTGAGGTCAGTAATGAGCTTGGCAAGGCAGAACCGGTAGGTCGAGTGTCCGTAACCATGGCTACGTCCGCGCAAGCCGGGATGTGTGCCGTATTTTCAGAATCACATTGGTGGACCAATGCTTAAGCTAATTCGTGGGTTTGTTGTCGTGTTTTGTCTGACGTCGGCGCAGACCGTCTCGGCACAGCTGGAATTCGAAGTCACCGGTGGCTCTACCGGCGCACAGCCGATCGCCATCGTGCCGTTCGCGGCCAACGAAGGCCTGTTGGACATCGCACAAGTCATTGAAGGCGACCTGGTTCGCAGCGGCCTGTTCTTTGCGCTGCCACGCACCGACATGCTGGAAAAGCCGTCCGAACCGTCGCAGATCGACCATCGCAACTGGCGCGCGGTGAGTATGGACAATGTGGCCATCGGCAGCGTGCGCCGCATCGAGGGCTCGACGAAGGTTCAGGTCAGGTTCTACCTGTTCGACGTGCTGCGTGGCGAACAGCGCCTGGGCTTCGAGATGCCGCCGGCCGAGCCCTCGCAGCTGCGTTACACCGCCCACCAGATCGCCGATCTCATTTTTGAAAAGCTGACCGGCATTCCCGGCATCTTCAACACCAAGATCGCCTACGTTGCCTCGAAGGGCTTTGGGCTGGATCGCACGTACGCCTTGATGATTTCCGACTGGGACGGCGAGAACCCGCGGACCATCGCGACCTCACGCGAACCCTTGATGTCGCCGCAATGGGCGCCGGACCGCAAACGTCTTGCCTATGTCGGTTATGAGCGTGGCCGTTCCTCGATCTACATTCACGAAGTTGCCACCGGCAAGGTGCGCAAGTTGGTCTCCGAGAAGGGCATCAATGGTTCACCGGCCTGGTCCCCGGACGGCACCAAGGTCGCGCTGACGCTGTCGTACGAGAGCAACCCGGACATCTACATCGTTGACGTTGCCACTGGCGCCAAACGCCGCCTGACGACCTCGGAGGGAATCGACACCGAGGCCGCGTGGTCACCGGATGGCCAAACGCTGGTGTACACGTCGGAGCGCGGTGGTGCTCCGCAGATTTATCAAATGCCGGCGGCGGGTGGAGAATCCAAGCGTCTGACCTTCGAAGGGCGGCAGAATCTGCGCGCGAGCTATTCACCTGACGGCAAGACGCTTGCTCTGGTTAACCTTGCCGATTCCCGTTATCGTATAGCGCTTCTAGATTTAGCTTCAGGTTCTCTGAGATTGCTCAGTGATGGGCGCTTCGATGAGGGCCCAAGCTTTGCGCCAAACGGGGCCGTGGTGATTTACGCCACTCAAGGTGCCAAGGGTGCTGAGCTTGCGACGGTGAGCACGGATGGTCGTGTACGACAGCGGCTGCGGCAGACGGGAGATGTCCGTGAGCCGGCGTGGTCGCCCCTGTTGCGGTAATCCAGAATTTCGATTTGTCCATACAATTCAAGGAGTTTCCGATGTATAAGCAGTTTGTGCTCATTTCGGTCGCGGCCCTCGGCCTCGCCCTCGGGGGATGCGCGAGCAAGTCCAACAAGAATGCCGGTGTCGGCGCAGGCTCTGCCGATAACAGCGGCCTTTCCACCGGCGGCGCCAGCGATGGCTCCGGTGCGGGTGCAGGTCTGGGTAGCGATGACACCTCTGGCCTGAGCCTGGCTCAGCGGACGGTCTACTTCGCGTTCGACAGCGCAGACATCGACACCGACGGTCAGGCCGTGGTCGCTCGATTCGCCAAGTACCTCGCCGCTAACCCAACCGCCAAGCTGCGCCTTGAAGGGCATGCTGACGAGCGCGGTACGCGCGAGTACAACGTCGGCCTCGGCGAGCGTCGTGCCAATGCGGTACAGGCTGCCCTCGTTGCCGGTGGCGCCAGCGCCGCCCAGTTGACGGTGGTGAGCTATGGCGAAGAGCGTGCGGCTGATCCTGGCCATGACGAAGCCGCTTGGGCCAAGAATCGCCGCGTCGAGATCGTGCAGCTGTAATCAGCTTGTTCTGCGCCGCCTCGCCACGGTTCTGTACTGAGAATTAGATATGTTGGTTCGCCTGAATCCCGCACTTGCAGCGTCCTTGTTGGCCTCGGTTGTACTGAGTGGTTGTGCGGATTTTGGCGGCCCCATTAGCAGTTCGTCCGGGGCGGCGCTGTCGCCTGAAGAGCGCAGGCTGCAGGAAGTAGAAACCAAGACGGCGCAGATCCTGCGCCGTCTTGATGCGATGAACGTCGGCCAGACCGACCAGGATATGACCCGTCTGCGCGAAGAGATTCGTAATCTGCGCGGCGACGTCGAAAAGATGCGTTTTGATCTCGATTCCCGGGACAAAAGCACCAAAGAGCTGTTCCTGGATTTGGACCGTCGTGTGCAGCGGATCGAAACGGGTGCCGGCACAGTGTCGGCCGGCGGAACTGCGGCGACGGTGACCACCACGGTTCCCGGTACTCTTGCGGCCGCCGCAACGCCGAAGGCGGCAGTAGCGACTCCCGAAGAAGAGCGGGCGTATCTGGGCACGTTTGATCTGCTCAAGAACGGCAAGTATGACGAGGCCGTGAAGGGTTTTCGTTCCATGCTAGACCAGTGGCCTCAGGGTCGCTACGCCGATAACGGCTGGTACTGGATGGGCGAAGCACAATTGGTCAAGCGTGATTACGCCGGTGCGGTCAACAGCTTCGAGTCCTTGATCGACAAATTTCCGAGCAGTCCCAAGATGGCGGATGGTCTCTACAAGCTGGGCCTGTGCCAGATTGAATTGAAGCGCAATGCGGATGCCAAATCTGCTTTCCAGCGCGTCATTCGCGACTTCCCCAGCACCAACGCAGCCACCCTGGCCAAGCAGAAGCTCGACCAGCTTGGCGGCTGAGGCTGGCGTGATCAGCGCGGCCCCAGCGGTTGCGGGGATCGCGGTACAAGTGCCCGAAGTACGCCTTCGCATCACAGAAGTATTCGTCTCCCTGCAAGGCGAGACCTCCCGGGTCGGGCTGCCCACAACATTCGTTCGCCTCACCGGCTGCCCGCTTCGCTGTCAGTTTTGCGATACCGCTTACGCGTTTCACGGCGGGCAGTCGCGTGCACTGGGCGAACTCCTCGAAGAGATCGCGCAACAGGGCGTGAAGCGCGTCTGTGTTACTGGCGGCGAGCCTCTGGCGCAAAAGTCTTGCCTTCTTTTGCTGAGTGCCCTGTGTGATCAGAAGTATTCGGTGTCGCTGGAAACCAGCGGCGCCATTGACGTCTCAATGGTCGATGCGCGCGTGTCCCGTATCGTCGATATCAAGACCCCTGGGTCTGGCGAGGTTGTGCGCAACCTCTGGTCAAACCTGTCTCACTTGAAGCAGACCGACGAGATCAAGTTCGTGATCTGCAATCGAGTGGACTACGACTGGTCTGTTGCCAAACTCAGAGAACACGCGTTGAGCGAACGCTGTCCGGTCTTGTTTTCACCCAGTAGCGAGCAGATGGCGGCGAGCGAACTCGCTCAATGGATCATTGATGATCGTCTTCCGGTGCGCTTCCAGGTGCAGTTACACAAATATCTGTGGGGCGGCGTTGCTGGACGCTGATCCACGAACACCGTGAACGACAATACAAAACCTCGTGCCGTCGTGCTGCTGTCTGGCGGCCTCGATTCGGCCACGGTGCTGGCCACTGCGCAGGCGCAGGGCTTTGAGGTTCATGCGCTGTCGGTGGCCTACGGACAGCGACACATCGCGGAGCTAAGCGCGGCGGATCGCGTGGCCAAACGACTGCGCGCCCAGAGCCATCAGATCATGCATGTGGACCTCGACCGCGTCGGCGGGTCCGCGCTCACGGACAGCACGATTCAGGTCCCCGACGTGGCCAGCGTGGGCGTGCCGGTGACCTATGTTCCGGCGCGCAATACCCTGTTTTTGTCGATGGCACTGGGCTGGGCCGAAGTGCTGGGCGCCAGCGACCTGTTCATCGGCGTCAATGCAGTGGATTACTCCGGCTATCCCGACTGCAGACCGGAATTCATAGCTGCGTTCCAGACTCTGGCCACGCTCGCCACCAAGGCTGGCATCGAAGGGCGACCGTTCACTGTTCACGCGCCGCTGATCGATCTATCCAAGGCCGAGATTATTCGGCGCGGCCTGCAACTGGGCGTGGATTTTTCGGAAACCGTGTCCTGCTATCGTGCCGATCCCAAGGGCGAAGCCTGTGGGCGCTGCGATTCCTGCCGCTTACGCAGGGAAGGTTTTGAACAAGCCGGTGTTGTCGACCCTACGCGCTATGTCGCGTCGTAGCAGGGGCTTACGTTGAGGGGCGGTTCCAGTATCATTCGCGGCCGCCGCCGTGCGGCGCGCAGCTTTCAGGGCGATCCCAGGGGTCGTTAGCTCAGTCGGTAGAGCAGTTGGCTTTTAACCAATTGGTCGATGGTTCGAATCCATCACGACCCACCATTTCGCCCTCTCTTCGAGCTTCGACTCGCGCGTGGCAGTCGCTTAAGACCCGACGCGACATTCCTGCGCGATGTCTGCCGCAAAGTCGGCCTGATCGAGGCCCGACCAACGCAGATACAGCTTCTCGAACTCGGCCCTGCGTCGATCGTAAGCGTCTGCCCGTCTCATCTTGAGCCGGGGTGATTCTGGAAGGAGCATCGTGTCCACGGACGAAGAGGTGGACACGTGCCCACTATCGCTGGGGTTGGGGAAGGTCGGATCCGTCGGCGGGGCATTCGGAGGCGTTCAAGGTCAAGGTGGTCGCGGCGTGCCGGCGACCCGGCGTGTTGATCGCATCGGTGGCGCTGTCGCATGGCTTGAATGCCAATCTGCTTCGCCGCTGGATTCATGAGCGCGAGGGTGAGCCGGCGAAGCCGCAATTCCCGGCGTTGGCGGGCTCGGTGGATGCTTGGCCGAGCTTCGTGCCGCTGGCCTGGCGGCGGGAAACGGCGACATCCACGTCGACCTCTGGCGCAACGACCTGAAAGTGTCGGTGACGTGGCCGGCGTCGGGCTCGGCGCAATGCGCGGCTTGGCTGCGCGAGCTGATGCGATGATCCGGCCGAGCGGGATCCTGCTGGCGGTGGAGCCGGTCGATCTGCGCTGCGGCATGGATCGTCTGCTGGTGCGGGTGCAGTCCGTGTTTGGGCGCGACGCGTTCGACGGCGCGGCCTACGTGTTCCGCAATCGGTCTGGATCGCGCATCAAGGTGGTGATGGGAGATACCCCCGGCGTGTGGCTGTGCGTGCGCCGTCTTCAGCAGGGCCGCTTCATCTCGCCGCGGCACGGAGAGATGCACTCTGCGAGGTCGACGCGCTCACCGCCGAGGTCGCACGCCTGCGCCGGGTGCAGTTCGCGGCGCGCTCGGAGAAGATGAGTCCGGAGCAGCGCGCGCTGTTCGACGAAGCCATCGAGACCGACATCGCGGCCGTGGAGGCCGAGCTCGAGACGCTGCGCTCGCCCGCGGCGCGCTGATGGTCGACGACTACGCCGGCTCCAAGGCGCTCTTTGACAAGGGCATGGTGGAGCTGGGCTGCATGGCGCACGCCCGCAGAACATTCTTCGACCTGCACCAGGCCCATCAGAGCACGCACGCCGCCGAGGCACCCGAGCGGATCGGGGAGCTGTATCGCATCGAGGAGCGGATCCGGGATGTCGACGACGACGCCCGCTATCGCGACCGGATCGCGCACGCCTGCGCATTCCGACGAAGTCGGCCACTGATTCCGATTGATGCCGGCCGGGTATTCCGGGGGATGTCGGCCGCCTGAGGAGGGCGGTGCAGCAGGGGA
>JBQTJH010000099.1:0-8514 GCA_052387335.1 Panacagrimonas sp.
TGACTTGCCGGCGCTGTATCTGGAGAGCCGGCTCGCGCGGTCGGAATGCGCGGCGGTATACGGTCTGCTGCGCAAGCGTCTGGACACGCGCAAGCCGGCGGCCTACTTGATTGGCGAGATCGAGTTCGCCGGGTATCCATTCCATGTTGACGAGCGCGTGCTGGTGCCGCGGTCGCCGATCGCCGAGCTGATCGAGCGCGCCTACGGCCCCTGGCTGGACGTACCACCCGCGCGTGTGCTCGACCTCTGCGCCGGGTCCGGCTGCATCGGCATTGCCAGCGCGCTGCATTTCGACTGCAGTGTCGATCTGGGCGAGGTGGACGAGGGCGCGCTGGAAGTCAGCCGCCGCAACATCGCGCGGCATGATTTGGGCGAGCGCGTACGCGCCATCAAGAGTGATCTGTTTTCCGCGCTCAAGAACGAACGCTATCACCTCATCGTCAGCAACCCGCCCTATGTACCCACTGCCGAATGGGAGGGCCTGGCCGCGGAGTACCAGCGCGAGCCGCGTCTGGCGCTGGAGGCCGGCAAGGATGGCATGGACCTGGTGGCGCGCATCCTGCGCGAGGCACCCGATCACCTGGAGCGTGACGGCGTGCTGATCTGCGAGGTGGGCGGCAGTGTCGAAGAGTTCGAGGCGCGCTGGCCGCGCTTGCCGGTGGTGTGGATCGAGTTCGCACGCGGTGGCGACGGCGTGTTCTGCATCGGCCGCGACGCGCTGCTCAAGGCGCGTTCCAGTCTGTGAATCAGCACGACGCTGGCCACGCGCACCAGCATGTGCGCGGCCCCACCCATGGGCACGACGGCAGCGATGATCACGGCCATACGCACGGGCCGGATCACGACCATCACCATCATCACGCCGACGCCAGCGCGCGGCGCCTCAAGCTGGCCTTGGCGATCACCGCCTCGGTGATGCTGCTGGAGGCCGTGGGCGGCTGGTGGACCAATTCACTGGCGCTGATCGCGGATGCCGGCCACATGCTGGCCGATGCCGGCAGCCTGTTGCTGGCGGTGCTGGCCCTGGCGCAGGCGGCACGGCCGGCGGACGCGCAGCACAGCTATGGTCACGGTCGTTTTCCGGTGCTGGCCGCCTTCGTCAATGGCTTGTTGTTGCTGGCGGTGAGCGCCTGGATTTTCATTGAGGCGGTGCTGCGTCTGATCGCGCCGGAGCCGGTGCAGGGCTGGACCCTGGCGGCCATCGCGATGGTCGGCTTGCTGGCCAATCTGGCCGCGTTCGGCTTTCTGCACGGTGGCCACGAGCACGATCTGAACCGACGTGGTGCGGCGGCGCATGTCTTGTCTGATCTGCTGGGTTCGCTGGCGGCGGTCTGCGCCGGCCTGATCATCGTCTTCACCGGCTGGATGCGCGCCGATCCGCTGCTGTCGATGTTCGCCGCCCTGCTGATCGTTCGGGCCGGCATTCGGATCACGCGCGAATCGGCG
Organism: Panacagrimonas sp.; assembly: GCA_052387335.1. Taxonomy (GTDB): domain Bacteria; phylum Pseudomonadota; class Gammaproteobacteria; order Nevskiales; family Nevskiaceae; genus Panacagrimonas. Next base: position 1,447 of record JBQTJH010000099.1, read on the forward strand.
CACGTGCTGCTCGAAGGCGCGCCGCCCAATCTGGATCTGCGCGCCATCGCGACCGCGCTGCCCGCAGCGGTGACTGGTGTCAGCAGCGTGCACCACATCCACGCCTGGTCGATCACGCCGGGCGACAACCTGATGACCCTGCACGCGGTGCTGAATCCGGAAGCCGATGCGGATCAGACCTTGCAGGCAATCCAGATCTGGCTGTTGCAGACCTATCGCGTGGGCCATGTCACCGTGCAGCTTGAGCGCGCCAGCTGCGATGTCAGCGCGTACTGCGGCGCGGATGAGCGACAATAAGCGCGTCCTCGGCGCTCGCTGAGGTCCCAACCCTAACCCTCCCCTTATGCGGGGAGGGGTTTGAAGAATCGGTGCTATGTCCGGCAACACCTTTGGCCGCTTGTTCTGCGTCACCAGCTTCGGCGAGAGCCATGGCCCGGCTATCGGCTGCGTGGTCGATGGCTGCCCGCCGGGCCTGGAACTGAGCGAGGCCGACTTGCAGCCGGACCTGGATCGACGCAAACCCGGCACGTCGAAATATGTAACCCAGCGCAAGGAAGCGGACGTCGTGCGCATCCTGTCGGGAGTGTTCGAGGGCAAGACCACCGGTACGCCGATTGCGCTGCTGATTGAAAACACCGATCAGCGTTCCTACGACTACGACAAGATCAAGCTGACCTTCCGGCCCAATCACGCGGATTACGCCTACGTGCAGAAGTACGGCATTCGTGATCATCGGGGTGGCGGGCGTAGCTCGGCACGCGAAACCGCGGTGCGTGTCGCGGCCGGCGGCATCGCCAAGAAGTGGTTGCGCCAGAAATTCGGTATCGAGGTGCGTGGCTATGTGGCGCAGATCGGCGCGCTGCCGCTGGCGCTCAAGGATTGGGATGCGGTCAACCGCAATGCGTTTTTCTGCGCCGATCCCGCGCGTATCCCTGAACTCGAGGCGCTGATCGACGCCATGCGCAGCCAGGGTGATTCGGTTGGCGCGCGCGTCAATGTGGTGGCCGGCAACATGCCGCCTGGGCTGGGCGAGCCGGTGTTTGATCGACTGGACGCCGACTTAGCGCACGCGCTCATGGGCATCAATGCGGTCAAGGGTGTGGAGATCGGCGACGGCATGGCCGTGGCCGCAATGCGCGGCACCGAACATCGCGATGAGATGAGCCCGGCGGGTTTTGCGTCCAATCACAGCGGTGGTGTGTCCGGCGGCATCAGCACCGGCCAGGATCTGCTGTGCTCGATTGCGATCAAGCCCACGTCCAGCATCACCACGCCGGGCAAGTCGATAGACGAGGCGGGCGAGGCCACCGAGATGCGCACCACCGGGCGCCATGACCCCTGCGTTGGTATCCGCGCCGTACCCATCGCCGAAGCCATGGTGGCGCTGGTGCTGATGGATCACGCGCTGCGTCATCGCGCGCAGAACGCAGACGTCGTCCCTGCCACACCGCAAATTCCGGGAAGCGCACCATGAGTTCGGCGCCCCTCCCGGCCTCGGGAGGGGATTCCAGCCCCGCCCGATTGCACTTCAAGCTTTCGAGCTTTTATTTCCTGTACTACGTCGCAGTTGGCGCCTGGATTCCCTACTGGCCGCTCTATCTGCACACCCAGGGCTATACGCCCGCGCAGATCGGCATGGTGCTCGCGGCCTGTGGACTGGTGCGTGTGGTGGTGCCGGTCGGCTGGGGCTGGATCATGGATCGCAGTGGCCGCCGCATGGCCTGGATCGCTGGCGGCATGGCGCTGTCCACCGTGCTGTTCGCGTTGCTGCCATTCACTTCCAGCTTCCATCTGCTGCTCTGGGGCCATGTGGCCTACGCCATCTTCTGGAACGTGGCGCTGCCGCCGTTCGACGTGGTCACGCTGAATCACCTGGCGCGCACTGGGCAGGACTACTCGCGTATCCGCCTGTGGGGTAGCGTGGGTTTCATTCTTGCGGTGGCGATATTGGGGCCGATTCTGGATCGCACGGGCATGGGCCCGGTGCCCTGGGTCATCGTTGCAGGCATGGCGGCGATGGTGTGGCTGTCGCTGCGCATTCCCGATGTGCACGACCACCGGCCGCACGATGCAGCGCTCGGGGGATTCCTGGCGCGTGCGTCCAAGCCGGCGGTGCTGGCGCTGTTTGGCGCGTGCTTCCTGTCGCAACTGTCGTTTGCGCCGTTCTACGGTTTTTTCTCGCTCTACCTGGAGCAGAACGACTACTCGCGCGGCAGCATCGGCGCGCTTTGGGCGCTGGGCGTCATCGCCGAAGTGATCGTGTTCCTCTACACCGGACGCATCATCCGGCGCTTCGGCGCGCGGCCGGTGCTGATTGCGGCGCTGCTGAGTTCGGCCCTGCGCTGGAGTCTGCTGGCCGTGTATGTGGATGTGCCGGCGCTGCTCATCAGCAGCCAGATCCTGCACTTCATGAGTTTCGCCGTGTACCACGCGGTCACCGTGCATTTCATCCACGAACTCTTTCCTGGACGCTTGCAGGGACGCGGGCAGGCTTTGCTGGCGGCGGTCAGCTTTGGTCTGGGCGGTGCCATCGGCAATCTCAGTAGCGGCGTGGCCTGGGAGGCGCTGGGCGCGCAGGCGGTGTATCTCGGCGCCACGGGGGTGGCATTGATCGGCGCATGGACTGCGCGCTACGCACCGCAGCTCAATCCGGCTGCGCGTCCGGTGATCAAGGAGTCAGCCAGTCTGGAGCCCTGAGCTTGTGGCGCTGCGGCGTTTCGCAATTGCGGGCCGTGGGTCAATAATCCTGCCGTGGTCAAAACTAACAACAAGGCAGGAGATTCGATGAGTCCGCGACCCCTGGATGCGCTACGTGCCGAGCTGGGTCCAGCCGCGGCGCGCTTGCCGGCGGATATCGCCAAGCTGCCGGACGAGGCCTTGAGCGCCTTTGTCGAATCACTGCGCGCTGCCAAGCAGCAGCAGAAGAAATTGTTGGAACAGTCGGCTGAGCATTCGCTGCGTCTGGTGCCGGCGCTGCTGCGGCCGGTGGTGCGCAAGGTTTTTTTCGGCTGAGTCGCGACCATGAGTGAACTGGCGCTTCAAGCAGAACACCTCAAGCTGGCCCGCTTGCTCGGGTGCACCGAGCAGCGCGTGGCGGCGCTCAAGGGTCTGGATGTGCAGGGCTTGCGTCAGCTGCGCGAGGCCTGCACGTCGGTGTTGTTCGACGGTGATCGCGCCAGCCTGCAAAAGGTGGTGGCCAGTTCACGCTTGCTGCCGGGCGCGATCAAGGCCTTGGTCGCGGAAAAAGCCCTGGGTCCGGTGCTCGCATCGCGAGTGGCCGGACTGCTGCCGCCGGAGGATGCAGCCGATATTGCCAAGCGCGTGCCGCTGGCGTTCAACGTGCAGGTGACCTTGCAGATCGATCCGCGCAGCGCGGTGCCGCTGCTGCGCCTGATTCCGCTGTCGCTGGTGGTGGCGGTGACGCGCGAGGTGGTCAAGCAGCGTGAGTACATCGCCATGGCGCGTTTCGTGGACGCGCTGAGCGATGAACAGATCCGCGCCTGCATGGAGGTGCTGGACGACGAGGCCATGCTGCGCATCGGCTTCTTCGTGGAGTCGCCGCAGCGGCTGCAGGAGGTGGTGGGCCTGATGAGCGCGGAGCGCTTGCAGAAGGTGATGGCGGTGGCGGCGCTGCCGCAGCTTGATCTGGGTGGTGCGGTGTTGATGTTGCTGTCGGGCGTGAGTGAACCGCTACGCATGCGCATGACCGAGGCGGCGATGCTGCACACCGACGCGCAGGTCGGCGAGGCCTTGATCGCCGCCGCGCGCCAGCACGGCATGCTCGATGTGTTCGCGCCCTTGGCGAAGAAGATGAATAGCGCGGCTGGCGCGCGCATGCACACACTCTTGAACAGGCCCTAGTCGATGACGCGCTTCGCAGATCGTGTAGAAACCGATTTCAGCGACGGCATTGCGTACGTGCGGCTGGCGCGTCCGGACAAGCACAACGGCATGGACTTCGAAATGCTGCAGGCGGTGATCGAGGCCTGCCGCAGCCTGCGAAAGGATCGCGCGATTCGCGTGGCGATTCTGCACGGCGAGGGACCGTCGTTCTGCGCGGGCCTGGATTTCAAGACCGTGCTGTCCAAGCCGGGCAAGGCAGCGCTGGGCTACGCCAAGCTGTGGAAGCCGACGCGTAACGCGTTTCAGTCCTGGAGCATGGCCTGGCGCGAGCTGCCCATCCCGGTGATCGCTGCGATTCACGGCAATTGCTTTGGTGCCGGCATCCAGCTGGCATTGGGCGCAGATATTCGTATTGCCGCGCCCGACGCCAAGCTGTCGGTCATGGAGTCGAAGTGGGGACTGGTGCCTGACATGGGCGGTGCGGCCTTGCTGCGCGAGCTGCTACCGATCGACGTGGTCAAGGAATTGAGCTTCACCGGCCGCGTGCTCAGCGGCAGTGAGGCACAGACCCTGGGTTTGGTGACGCGTATCGACGCCGATCCGCTGGCCGCCGCAGTCAAGCTTGCGCAGGAAATGTCCACGCGTTCGCCCGACGCCTTGGCGGCGGCAAAATTCCTGATGCAGGAGGCCTGGCACGCCGACGAGGCCGAGGCGCTGGGCGCAGAGCGTCGCTGGCAGCGTCGCGTCATGGGCGGCGCCAATCAGCGCATCGCGGTGAAGAACAATACGGGTTCGGCTGCGTCGAACCGAGCGCCGCAGCCTTACTCGCCGCGGCGGATCGGCAGCTAGCATGTTTCCGCCACGCACCCAGTACGTCGAGCGCAATGGACGCCTGATCGCCTATCAGGTGTTTGGCGCGGGCGGCATCGATCTGCTGCTGTGCAATGGCATGTCCTCGAATATCGATCTGGCCTGGGACGTCCCGCGTACCGCCGCGCGTCTGCAGCGCCTGGCCAGCTTTGCTCGCGTGATCTTCTTCGACCGCAGCGGTACCGGCGCATCGGATCGCCTACCCCTGACCGAGCTGCCGACCTGGGAAGACTGGGCCGACGACATGCGTGTGGTGATGGATGCGGCCGGTTCCGTGCGCGCCAGCATCTGTGGCGATCGCGACGGCGGTTTGCTCGCGATGACCTTTGCCGCCGCACATCCGTCGCGCACGGCGCGGCTGATTCTCTACAACTCCACTGCGCGTTATCTGAGCGCGCCGGACTATGCGCTGGGTATGGTGCCGGCTGCAGTGGAGCAGGTGATCAAGCTGTTCGAGCAGCGCTGGGGTTCAGAGGAGATGGTCGCCATGTTCCTGCCCAGCGTCGCCGGTGATGCCACCGCGCTGCGCTTGGTTGCGCGTCAGTTGCGCGGCGCCGCCAGTCCGCTGACCGCCGCGGCCTACTTCCGCTACATGTTCAACTTCGACGCGCGGCCCATGCTGGGCGCGATCAGCGCGCCGACTCTGGTGTTGCACAAGCAGGACTTCGCGTTCTGCAATGTTGAACATGGCCGCTATCTGGCCGCGAGTATCCAGAACGCAAGACTGGTGGAAGTGCCCGGACGCGACGGCGCCTTGTTCCCCTCGAACGAGAACGAAGACACCTTCGACCAGATCGAGGAATTTCTGACCGGTGCCCCGATCCACGCCGAGCCGAATCGGGTGCTGGCCACGGTGCTGTTCTGCGATGTGGTGGACTCCACCGGTGAGGCCACGCGACGCGGCGATCAGGCCTGGCATGCGCTGCTGGAGGCGTATTACGCCTGCGTACGCGACATCAGCTCGCGCTTTGCAGGGCGTGAGATCACAACGGTCGGTGATGGCATCCTGGTGGCCTTCGACCGGCCCTCGCGCGGCGTGCGCTGCGCGGTGGAGATACGTGACGCGGTGCGTAGCCTGAGCCTGGAAGTGCGCTGCGGCCTGCATTCCGGAGAGTGCGTGATGGTGGACCAGCAGTTGTCCGGTATCGCCGTACACATCGGTGCGCGTGTAGCTACCGCCGCATTGCCGGGCGAGGTCTGGGTCTCAACCACCGTGCGTGATCTGGTAGCAGGTTCGGGTCTGAGCTTTGCCGAACGCGGCGCGCACGAGTTGCGTGGCATCAGCGGTCACCATCCGCTGTTTGCGGTGATCTGACAGGAATCCAGACATGACGACGCGTTACCGGCTGTTCTACTCGCCAGGTGCCTGCTCCATGGCGCCGCACATCCTGCTTGAAGAACTGGGCCTCGCTTACGAGTCGATTCGCGTCAGCGTCGCCGAAGGTGCCAATCGCAAGCCGGAATATCTGGCGATCAATCCGCGTGGCCGCGTCCCGGCGCTGTGGATTTCTGACGCGCAGGGCGAGCGCGTCCTCACCGAGGCCGTCGCCATCATGGTCTACCTGGCACAGCGTCATCCGCAGATTGATCTGCTGCCCAAGGAGCCAGAGGGATTCGCGCGGGCGCTGGAATGGATGGGCTGGCTCGCTTCCACCCTGCACCAGGCCGGTGTGCGCACGGTCCTCCGGCCCGAGCGGTTCACCACCGATCCTGCGGCTGCGCCCGGCATCGCCGCGCAGGGACGCGAGGCAATTCGCGTGGGCTATGCGGATATCGAATCACGTCTGCGCGGACGCCGCTGGGCACTCGAGGATCGCTACAGCACGGTCGATATCTACCTGCTCGTGTTCTACCGATGGGGCAATCGTTGCGGACTGGACATGCGCGGCGACTTTCCCGACTACGCACGGGTGATGGACGCGGTGCGCGCGCGGCCGGCGGTGCGGCGCATCGTCGAACGCGAGGGCGTGCAGATCGACTAGCCGTCGAGCAATCGATGTGTGCCAGCACGCGCAATGTCCAACGGATGTGAATTAGATCTCGGAGGGGAAAACCATTGCCGACGATCGAATAGGAGACAACAGTGCGTCTCTCGCGGCGAGAGTTTCCCGATATTCTTGCGCTTCAGTGTCATTAAAAAACGCTGCGTCCGGTGCGATCCTCTTGACGGCCTGCTCCACCTGATCGATTGTGGTTCGGAAGAATTCCTTTCGAGCGTTCTGCGTATTAGGGTTCTACCCCGTTTCCACGGACGGTTGTGAAAGGGATGAAAACTGCTGATCCCGCTTAGCGACTCTTCGTCGCATACGAGGGTTGTGGAATCGCTCGATGTAGTCAAACACGTCGGCCTTGGCC
>JBQTJH010000100.1:0-4428 GCA_052387335.1 Panacagrimonas sp.
GACTGGATCGAAGGCTTCTACAATCGACAACGCATGCACTCGGCGATCAATTACCAAATCCCAGCTGCAGCAGAGTCAGGCCTCATGGCCGCATAGTCGGATGTACGTCGAATCAAGGCAGGGTCAACCAACCAATGCCATTCCAGCGATCAGCAGCGCGGCGCGCGCGTTAAGTTGAGCTTCATGCCGTGCCGTCACTCTACAAACACCGGCGGATCGGTCTTCCCTCCCTGAAGACCTCCCCCAAGCGACCTTCCCCCAGGTCATTCGCCGGTACTGGCCCCCTGCTCTTGCAGGGGGCTTTTTCTTGTTCGACCTGCTTTGGACTCAAGCCGCCCGGATCAGCTCGCCATTCTGATAATCGTGGATCGCTTGCTCGATTTCCTCACGTGTATTCATCACGAAGGGGCCGTACTGGGCGATGGGCTCATGCAAGGCCTTGCCCGCCAGCAGGATCAAGCGCGCGCCTTGCGGCCCGGCCTCGACCCGCACGCGATCACCCGGCGACAGAACACCGGCCGCCTGCGTTGGCAAGTCTCGTGCGGTGTCGCCCTCGCCAATCACCGCGCTGCCCTCGTAGGCGTAGACGAACGCGGTGTGCTGCGCGGGCAGCGCGTGCACGAATTCAGCTGCGGCCGGAAGATGCAGATCAAAATAAACCGGATCGGTGCTCAAGGGCTGCGCCCCGCTATTGATCGGTCCACTCAAGGCCTGCGATCCGACTTGCACGGTGCCAGCGATCACTTTCACTGTTCCCCCCTGCGGCAACTTCAGCTCCGGAATATCCTGCGCGGGGATATCACGCCAGGACGCAGGCTTCATTTTTTCTGCCGCAGGCAAGTTGATCCAGAGCTGAAACCCGCGCATGCGACCGCTCTCCTGCAGGGGCATCTCGGAATGGATCACTCCGCGTCCCGCCGTCATCCACTGCACGCTGCCGGGACCGAGGTCACCGACGTTGCCGAGGTGATCTTTGTGCTGCATGCGGCCGTCGAGCATGTAGGTGACAGTCTCGAAGCCGCGATGCGGGTGAGACGGGAATCCGGCGATGTAATCACCCGGGTTATCGGTGCCGAACTCGTCCAGCATCAGGAAGGGGTCCAGATACAACCCGCGCTGGCTGCCGATGCTACGGCGCAGTTTCACGCCAGCACCGTCAGAGGTCGCAACCGAGGGAATGATCCGGGTGATCACACGACTCTGAGTATTCACGATGAATCTCCTTGCGAAATAAAATCAGGCTGCAAGCCGCGTGATGAACGCCTTGGCCTGTTCCAGCGACTTCTGCCGCGACTCGGGGTTGATCGCCAGGCCCTCGGCGTACACGAACTCCACGTCCTCGATGCCGATGAAGCGCAGGAAGTCGCGAACATAGCTCGTCTGCGTATCCAGCGGCGTGCCGGCATACAGCCCCCCGCGCGCAGCAAACACATAGGCCTTCTTGTTCTTGAGCAGGCCCTCCGATCCCGTGGCGGTGTAGCGGAACGTCACGCCCGCGCGCGCCACATGGTCGAAATAACTCTTGAGCTGCGAGGGCACCCCGAAGTTGTACATCGGCAAGCCCAGCACGATGACGTCCGCGCCACGCAGTTCGTCGATCAGCGCATCGGAGTAGGCAATCACCGCCTGCTGTTCGGCACTGCGAGATTCGACCGGCGTGGTGAAGGCACTGAAGCGCGCCGCATCCAGGTGCGGCACCGGGTCGCCGGCCACGTCACGGCTAAAGACCTGGGCGTCCGGGTGGCGCTCGCGAAAGGCCGCGACAAAGCGCTCGGCCAGCTGGCTGGACTGGCCCTGGCCTGAAAACAGGCTGGCGTTGATTTGAAGGAGTCGGGTCATGGCACATCTCCGCTGCAGTGAAGGTGTGCGTATTTAAGTATTGGATGATCCGATAAAAAAGAACAATATTCGGTTCATACCTATCCAATATTTAGACCATGAGCACGCCGAAAATCAGTATCGAGCAGTGGCGGGCGCTGCTGGCGGTGGTCGACGCCGGCGGTTACGCCCAAGCCGCGGAGCTTCTGCACAAGAGTCAGTCGGCAGTGACCTACGCGGTGCAGAAGATCGAATCGCAGCTGGCGGTGAAACTGTTCGAGGTGCAGGGCCGCAAGGCCCAGCTCACGTCCACCGGCAGCCTGCTGTACCGGCGCGCCAAGGGTCTGATCGACGAGGCCGCGCATCTGGAACAGGCGGCGGGCTCGCTGTCTGCCGGCTGGGAGGCGCAGATCCGCCTGGCGGTGGAAATCATCTTTCCCAACGACCTGCTGCTGCAGACCCTGGCGCAGTTCGGCGAACAGAGCCCGCACACGCGCATCGAGCTGATTGAATCCGTGCTCGGCGGCACCGCCGAATCCCTGCTGCGTGGCGAGGCCGACATTGCCATCGCGCCGCAGGTACCCACCGGATTTCTCGGCGAGCCGCTGATGCAGATGCGCCTGCTGCTGGTGGCGGCGCCAACGCACGCGCTGCATCAGCTGGGTCGCGCGCTGACGCAGAACGATCTGCGCGCGCATCGTCACATCGTGGTGCGCGACTCCGGCACGCAGCGCGACAAGACACCGCTGAGCGTGGAAGCCAAGCAGCGCTGGACCCTGAGCCACATGGCCACATCGATCCAGGCCGTGCGCGCGGGGTACGGATTCGCCTGGCTGCCGGAAGACAAGATTCGTGCGGAACTGGACGCGGGTACGCTCAAGCCGCTGCCGCTGCGCGGCGCGCAGGAACGCTTCGGCACGCTGTATCTGATCTTTGCCGACCGCGACTACGCCGGCCCCGGCATCCTGCGGCTGGTGGAACTGCTGAGAGACAATGTGGCCCGGACCTGCGCCGCGCACATATCGGCCCCGAAGCCCCCTTCGAAATCGACTTCGAAATCGACTTCGAAATCGACTTCGAAATCGAAGCGCAACACACCTGCGGAGACCTGATGAAAGCCATAGCAATCCGCCAGCCCGGTGGCCCGGATGTTCTGCATGTATGCGAACGGCCGATGCCGACACCAGCGGTGGGAGAGGTGCTGATCCGCGTGCATGCCGCTGGCGTGAATCGCCCGGATGTCTTGCAGCGAATGGGCAGTTACGCGCCGCCGCCCGGCGCTTCCGATCTGCCGGGTCTGGAGGTGGCGGGCGAAATCATCGGCGGCGATGTCGGCACCTCGGGCTTCGCCCTTGGCGACTCGGTCTGCGCGCTGGTGCATGGCGGCGGTTATGCCGAGTTCTGCGTTGCGCCCATCGCGCAGTGCCTGCCGATTCCGGCCGGCCTGGACCTGCTGCAGGCCGCCTCGCTGCCGGAAACCTTCTTCACCGTCTGGAGCAATGTGTTTGATCGCGCGCGTCTGTCGCCGGGCGAAAGCCTGCTGGTACAGGGCGGCAGCAGCGGCATCGGCGTCACCGCCATCCAGATGGCGCGGGCACTGGGTCATCGTGTATTCGCCACCGCCGGCAGCGACGACAAGGCGCGCGCCTGCGAAGCCCTGGGCGCCGAGCGCGGCATCAACTACCGCAGCGAAGATTTCGTCGCTGTCATCAAGCAACTCACCGACCAACGCGGCGTGGACGTGGTGCTGGACATGGTGGGCGGCGACTACGTGCCGCGCGAACTCAAGTGTCTGGCCGACGACGGGCGGCTGGTGCTGATCGCGCTGCTGGGCGGCGCGCAGGCGCAGATACCGCTGGCCGAAGTGCTGATGCGTCGGCTCAGCATCACCGGCTCCACCTTGAGACCACGACCGGTCGCATTCAAGGCGGCCATTGCCGCGAAGCTGCGTCAGCACGTGTGGCCACTGATCGAAAGCGGCGCGATCAAGCCGGTGATCTATCGCAGCTTTCCACTGGAGCAAGCGGCCGAGGCGCATCGCCTGATGGAGAGCAGCACGCACATCGGCAAGATCATGCTGAGGATCGGGTAGGTCGGCCTTCAGGCCGACATCGTGCTCTCGATCAAGTACGTGTTTTCGGCCTGAAGGCCGATCTACACCAAAGCCACTGCCGAGCCCGAATGATTCAAACGGCGCATCGCCTGCTCCAGGCCGCCCAGGGTCATGGGGAACATGCGGTCCATGCCGACCAGTTCCTGCACGATGCGCACCGAGGGTGAATATTCCCAGCGCTGCTCGGCGTCCGGATTGAGCCAGACCAGGCGCGGGAATACATCGCGCAGGCGCTTCATCCACACTGCGCCGGCCTCTTCGTTCCAGTGTTCGATGCTGCCACCGGGCTGCACGATTTCGTACGGACTCATGGACGCGTCGCCGACGAAGATCACCTTGTAGTCCGGCGTGTACTTGTGCAGCACGTCGAACAGGGGAATGCGCTCGTTGTTGCGACGCAGGTTGTCCTTCCACACGCTCTCGTAAATGAAATTGTGGAAGTAGAAATATTCCAGATGCTTGAACTCGGTCTTGGCGGCGCTGAACAGTTCTTCGCA
>JBQTJH010000101.1:0-19477 GCA_052387335.1 Panacagrimonas sp.
GCTGTACATCGTCGCGGTTGGGCGCTTGCGTGTGGAACTACCCAGCGGCCTGGTCGTCAACGAGATCGCGCGGCTGGAACCGGTGGGCGAGATCAGCCTGCTGTCAGGCGAGCCGCGATCCGCGACGGTCTACGCGATCCGCGACACCACGGTGCTGGAGATCGACCGCCTGGCGCTGTACGCAGTGTTCCAGCGGCATCCCTCGGCGCTGCTGGCGATGAGCCGGACCGTCATCATGCGGCTGCGCCAGAACCAGCGCGCTGCCAAGCTCGAATCCTCGCGCCGCTCGCGCTCCATCGCCGTGCTGGCGGCGACGCCGCAGCTGGATCTGAGTGGTTTTGCCGACGCTCTGTGCACGGCGCTATCCAATTGCGGTGCAGTCAAGAAACTGGATGCAGCGACAGTGGACGCAGCACTCGGTGAGGGCACGGCGTCCACGCGCAGCGGCGCGACCCACCACGAGGAACCGCTGGTGGAGTGGCTGCACCAGCAAGAGCTGGCGTATCGACACCTGGCATATGTTGCCGACTCGCAGCCGGGTCCATGGTCACGCCGTTGCGTACGCCAGGCTGACCGCGTGCTGCTGCTGGCCGATGCCGCAGATGCGCCACAGCAGAGCCCGATGCTGGCCGAGCTACGCGCCAGCGCCTCGCGTGCGCCCGTCGATCTGGTGCTGCTACGGCCTGAGGGTGCGCCGGCCGGTCGCGTGCGCGAATGGCGCGGGATCACCGGTGCCAGCTCGCATTACTTTGTGCGCCCGGGCAACACCGGAGATATAGAGCGCGTGTCACGCAGCTTGACCGGTCGCGCGGTCGGCCTGGTTCTGGGCGGCGGCGGTGCGCGCGGCTTCGCCCACATCGGCGTGCTGCGCGCAATGGAGGAGCTGGGCATCCAGATCGACGCAGTCGGCGGATCAAGTATGGGCGCGTTCATTTCTGCGCTCGTCGCCTGCGGATATTCCAGCCGCGACATCCTGCGCATTGCGCGCGAAACCTTTGTCCGCGGCAATCTGCTCAACGATTATCTGTTTCCGAGCGTATCTCTTATCCGTGGCCGAAAGTTCCTGCGCCGGCTCGAAGATATTTTTGGCGAACTGCAGATCGAGCATCTGCGCACGCCGTTCTACTGCGTTTCCACCAACCTCACGCGCGGACGCGCACACGTACACGACCACGGTCCGCTGCATCTATGGCTGGGCACCAGCATGTGCATTCCCGGCGTTGCGCCGCCGGTAGCCTACAAGGGTGAGTTACTGGTCGACGGCGCGGTGATCAACAGCCTGCCCACCGACGTGATGCAGGCGCTGGAGCGCGGGCCGATCATCGCCTCGGACGTCAGCACCGAGAATGGCATCAGCGCGCCGGGTATCGAGGGTCCAGACCCCGAAGCCCTGCTCAAGTGGACCCTTACGGCGCAGCGTCCCAGCCTGTTTTCCATCCTGTTTCGCACCGCAACCCTGACCAGCGAATCAGGTGTGGCTGCACGCGCAGCGAGCGCTGATCTGTATCTGCGCATGCCGGTCACAGGCATCGGCGTATTTGACTGGAAGAAGATCGACGAACTCGCCGATAGCGGCTACCGCCACGCACTGGAACGCCTAGCGAGCTTCAAGACCGGCGTGGTCAACGTCTGTCCGCTGTAGGAGCGGCAGCAATTCGCTCAAACGTCCGACGCTGAAAAAATCCTCAAACACCCGCCGCGGCTGCGTGCTGTCGGGATCATTCATCGCCACGATCTGACCTAGACCATAGGCGCGCGCCGCGTTCAGCACCGGCAGGCTGTCATCGGCAAACAAGACCTGCGCCGGATCGTAGGGATGCCGCGCTCGCAGGCCGCTCCAGTACGCCGCATCTTCCTTGGGCGCCTGCATGTCCCAGGACGAGATGATGTGCTCGAAGTAGTGCGCGATGCCGGTCTGTTCCAGCTTGGGCCGCCAGCTATCCGGGTGCGCATTGGTGACCAGCCAGATCGGCCGGCCTGTGGCGCGCACGGCGTCGAGAAACGCAAGGCTGCCGTCAAAAATCTTGACGCGCGACTGAAACTCGCGGTGCAGGGCCGCAACGTCCACGCCGGTGAGGCGAGTCCAGTAGTCGGTGTCGTACCAGGGCAGGGTGTGGGCCACTGCCATGAACTGCGGTTCCAGCTCGCGCCGCGCCGCGTCCAGCGACAGGCCACGCGCAGCCGCGTAACGCTGCGGCACCGCCTGACGCCAGATGAAATTGTCGAAGGCCAGGTCCAGCAGGGTGCCGTCCATGTCCAGAAACACGTGGCGCACGCGCGCCCAATCCGGTCGAGTCAAATTCATCCCACTATCATAGGGGCTTCAGCCTTCCATTCCGCCCCATGAATCCAGCCGAACTGCTGCAACCGGTCCTCGATATTGCGCTCCAAGCCGGTCGCCACATCATGACCGTGTACAACTCGGCGGATTTCGGCGTGACGCACAAGGACGACGCCTCGCCGCTGACCCAGGCCGACCTGGCCGCGCACGCCCACATCGCCCAGGCCCTGGCCGCGCTACCGGTGCACTACCCGCTGCTGTCCGAAGAAGACGCCGATATTGCCTACGCGACGCGGCAGGCTTGGTCGCGCTACTGGTTGGTGGACCCGCTCGATGGCACCAAGGAGTTCATCAAGCGCAACGGTGATTTCACCGTGAACATCGCGCTGATCGACACCGGTTACCCGGTGCTGGGCGTGGTACACGCACCGGCGCTGCAACTCAGCTATCTGGCCGCAGACCAGGCCGGCGCGTTTCGTATCGTTGCTGGGCGACGCGAACCCATCCGCACGCGCACGGCACCGATGCGTCCGAGCTTCGTGGTCAGCCGCTCGCACCAGGATGCGGCGCTGGAAAAATTCCTGGCCGCCGCCCCGCCGCACGAGGCGGTGAGCCGCGGCTCCTCACTCAAGTTCTGCCAGGTCGCCGAGGGCGCAGCAGATCTGTATCCGCGCACGGGGCCTACATCCGAGTGGGATACAGCCGCCGGCCAGTGCGTGGCCGAGCAAGCCGGTGCCGCCGTGCTGCAACTGCCGGGTCGCAGCCGCCTGCGCTACAACCAGAAAGACTCCCTGCTCAACCCGCGCTTCGCCGTGGTCGGCGACACGACGCGCGACTGGTCCGCGCTGCTGGACACCATCGTCTGACATGAGCCAAGCCACCGACCGCTTTCCGCTCAAGGCCCGGGTGCTGGGCTGGATGCTGTCCTGGCTGATGCGCCTGATCTTCACCAGCAGCCGCAAGCGCTACACCAACCTGCAGGTGCTCGAACGCCACCTGGATCGCGATCAGCCGTTCATCCTGGTGTCTTGGCACAACCGCAACATCCTGGCCTGCTTCGGCTACCTGGCCCACGCCCGGCGCAACCGTCGCTTCATTCCGCTGGCCAGCGCCTCACGCGACGGTTCGCTCGCCGCGGCCGCCATGCACTATCTGGGCGTGGACTGCATCCGCGGCTCGTCCAGTCAGGGCGGCAGCAAGGCGCTGCGGCAGATGCTGCGAGCGGTCAAGCTGGGGCATGACCTGGGCATCACGCCAGACGGCCCGCGCGGACCCAAGTACAAGGTGCAGCCCGGCGTCATCGCCACCGCGCGCATGACCGGCCTACCCCTCATTCCGATGACCTACCAGGCGCAGCACAAGAAAATCCTGCGCTCCTGGGACGCCATGATCGTGCCCTACCCCTTCACCCGACTGCACTACGCCTACGGTGAGCCGATCCACGTGGCTAAGGACGCCGACGAGGCCGAGATGGAACGCTGCCGGCTCAAGCTGGAGCAGGAAATGATGCGCATCGTGGCTGTGGTCGATGCGGGTTAAGCGGCGTCTATGCGCATGCGCCGGCGGCCATGCCGTCGACCGGCTGGGTCGTGCTAGCGTTCGGTTTTGATGATCGATTCAGGTTCAGGCACAGCATATGCGGGACGATTTTGAGGCGACGTTCGACGAGCAACTGCTCGCGATCCAGGCCGAAACCCTGGACGGCGCAGTTGCTGTGGACCGACTGCCGGCGCAGCTCGCAACACTGTCGGCAGCGCAGCCGTTCTGCTTTGCCTATCCCGACGCTGCGGCCAGCGCGCAAGACCCCGCCAGCATCCTGCGTGAACTGACCTGGGATGCTGAGTCGCGCGTCCGCGCCAGCGCCATCATGGTCGACTACTGCGATCACGCGGCCACCCGCGACGCCATGCTGTGCGGCGTGGGCGATGCGGCCCAGCTCGGCATTGCGCGCATCCTCGGCGTACTGATCTGCGCAGAAGAATCGGCCATCAATATCTTTCATCACGAATGCGGCCGGCTGGACGCCGAGCGCATCGCAGTGGAGCAAGGCGCGCTGCGCGAGATCGAGTCCGAGGAGCGTGTCCACAACTGGCTGATCCAGCAGGCGCGCAGCTATTTCCCAGAGCCGGACGACATCGGTGCCGTGCGTCGCCGCACCAAGCGCCTGTTCATGCGCGTGGCCAGCCGCGATCTGGGCGAACACTTTGCGCGCATCACCGGCCTGGATTCGGGCGTGTGCATTTCGCTGTCGGCGCTGCTGGGCTCACCCAAGGTGCGCGCCGCCAGCGGCTTCGCGCGGCTGATCAAGCACATCCGCCACGACGAAGCCACGCACGTGCGCAAGTCGCGTGATCACGCCGTGGATCTGGGCTTTGACTCCAGGCGCTTCCGTGAGTGCTACGAGCTGACGCGCACCGGCATGGTCGACATGCTGCGCCCCATTTCCTCGTCCTTCGAAGCGCTGGATGTGGACCCGGAAAAACTCTTCGGCCGCCTGCTGCGTTTTCAGGGCCAGCGCGACGGCGAGGGTCGCGATCTGATCGACTGAAGGTCGAACCCGGGTTCTGGCTCAGCTCAAGACGCTGGAAAAATCCGTGGCCTGTGCATGCGCCGGGAACGGCTTGGCCTTGTCATCACGAATCAGCTGCACGGTCTGCAATCCTGCTTCGCGCGCCGCATCCAGCTCTTCACCCACGTCCGACAAAAACAAGACCGCGCTTCCCGCCAGTCCGATCTGATTCAGGATGGCGCGATACGAGGAGGCCTCGCGCTTGCCACCGACACGCGTGTCGAAGTAGCCCGAAAACAGAGGCGTGAGATCGCCCGCCTCGGTGTGGCCAAAAATCAGCTTCTGCGCCTCGACCGAGCCTGAGGAATACACATAGAGCTTCAACCCCTGCGCATGCCAGCGGCGCAGCGCCGGCGCGGTATCCGCGTAGATATGACCCTTGAGCTCACCGGCTTCATAGCCCTGACGCCAGATCATGCCCTGCAGGGTTTTCAGCGGCGTGAGCTTGCGGTCTTCGGCAATCCAGCGCTCCAGCACATCGGCCGCTTCCTCAATGCTGAGATCCCTGTGCTCTATGGCTTCCACATCGTCGATCAATTGCTGGATCTCGGTGCGGTCAGCATGCGACTTCAGGTAGGCACGCAGATGCTGCTTCGCATACGGAAACAGCGTTTGGTGCACAAAATCAATCGAGGACGTGGTGCCCTCGATATCGGTGACGATTGCACGAATCAAGATCCGAGCACCTCTCAGGCGGCCTGCGCCAGCGCGTAGTGCGGCGCTTCCAGTTTCGGGAAGCGATCTGCGATTTTGTCGCCGGTGAAGGTCGCGACCCAGCCTTCCGGCGTGGTGAACAGACGGATCGCCTTGAGCTGCGGCTGCGGGCCCAGATCAAACCAGTGCGTGGTGTTGGCCGGCAGGTTCAGCAGATCGCCGCGCTTGCAAAGCGTGGCGTACACCTTTCCGTTCTTGCGAATGTTGAACAGACCCTCGCCTTCAACAAAGAAACGGGTCTCGAAATCATCGTGCGTGTGCTCGCTCAAGAATTTCTCGCGCATCGCTTCTTTTTGCGGGTGGTTGGCGGTCAGGCTGATCACGTCCACCGACTGAAAGCTGTACTTCTTCATCAGCCGGTCGATCGGCTCGCGGTAGGCCTCGATGACCTCGTCCTGCGATGCCTGCGCGTCGAGCTGGGCGCTGGCTTCCCAGCGCTCGAATTCAACACCGATCCCGGCGAGCGCGTCGCGAATATCCTCGAAGCGGGTCAGCAGTTTGTCCGGCTTGTCCGGGTGGTTTTCATCGTAGATGCGCAGTTCGCTCATCGTGGTTCTCCTTGGATTTTTCAGTGCTACTGCAGCGGGCACTGATTGATCATCATGGCTTTGAGTGCAACTCGCACTCAAAGAGAAACTCCAGCGCCTCGACGCGATGCCGCGCCTGCGCCACGTTGTGACCCCAAGCGTACAAACCATGCCCGGCGATGAGGTAGGCCGGCACCTGCGGGTGGCGCTTCATCCAGGCATCAACCTTGGCGGCTAGACGCGGGATGTCCTGATCGTTCTCGAATACGGGCACTTCGACCGTCACATCGTGCGTTTGTATCCCGGGCAGCAGCTTCAAGAGTTCGTAGCCCGACAAGCGGATGCTGGCATGGGCGCGTGACAGCACGGTGTTCGCAATCGAATGGGTGTGCAGCACGCTGCCGATGCTGGCGTCGTGGCGATATAACTGGCAGTGCAGCAGGGTTTCGTAAGATGTCTTGCGCGTCGTGTCCTGCGGGCGCCCGTCCATGTCCGCAATCAGAAACGCGTCCTGGCTCAACTCGCCCTTATGCCAGCCCGAGGCCGTGATCAGCATGCTGTCCGGCCCGATGCGGGCAGAAAAATTGCCGCCCGTAGCCGGCACCCAACCGCGCCGGTGAAACAACTCACCCGCGGCAATCAGGCCAAGTGCAGACTCTTGAATAGCGGGCGTGGGAGTCATGAGGCGGCGCACCTTAAGCGATGACTCGGGGGCTGGCAACGAAATGATCGGTCTATTCAAACGCTACAGGACAGCCCGGCTCAGCTCAGAAAGCTCGCCGCCAGTCCCAGGAAGATGAAAAAGCCCATGCAGTCAGTGGTGGCGGTCAGCACGATGCTAGACCCCATGACCGGATCGCGGCCAAAGCGGTGCAGGATGGCCGGCGCACACACGCCTACCAAAGCCGCAACCAGCAGATTCAGCATCAGCGCTGCGGCGATCACTGCCGATAGCGCCAGATTCTGATAGATCGCCAGGGTCGCCACGCCCAGCACCAGGCCCCAGATCGTGCCATTGAGCGCACCGATGCTCAGCTCTCGCACCAGGATTCGGCGCAGCTGCACGGGACCCAACTGATGCAGCGCCAGCCCGCGAATCACCAGAGCCACGGATTGATTGCCGGAATTGCCGCCGATACTTGCCACGATCGGCATCAGGGCGGCCAGCGCCACCAAGGTGCCGATGGTGTCTTCAAATGCGCCAATCACGCGCGAGGCCAGAAACGCCGTGCAGAGGTTGATGGCCAGCCAGGGCCAGCGGCGCTTGGCGGCACTGCGGATGGGTGCGAACAGGTCTTCGTCGGCCTCGGACAGACCGACCTTGCGCAGGCCCTCGGTCTGCGCACGCTCGTTAATCTCGTCCACCACCGCGTCCACGGTGATACGGCCCACCACCTGTTCATGCAGGTTCACCACCGGCGCCGAGACCAGATCATATTTTTCGAAGGCGGTCACCGCCTCCTGCATGCGATCGTCGGTGTAGAAAAACACCGGATTGCGCGACATCTCGTCGCCGACGCTGGCCTCGGGCTCGCCCATCAGCACGCGCGACAAGGGCAGAAAGCCGCGCAGATGATGGGCGCGGTCCACCACCATTAATTCGTGGGTATGCGCCGGCAGTTGCTGGCGCCGCCGCAGCAAGCGCTGCACCGCTTCGAGCGAGGCATCCTCGCGCACACTGACGAAATTCAGGTCCATGGATGCGCCCACCGATCCGGCGGGGAAGGACAGCACCGAGCGCACCTCGGCCTGATCGGTTTTGTCGAGCTGATCCAGCACCGGCTGGCGTTCGGCTTCCGGCAGGCTGGCGACCAGCTCGGCGATATCGTCGGGGTCCAACGGCGCCACCAGCTCGGCCACCGCTTTCGGCGGCATGCCCTGCACCACGGCACGACGCACTGCGTCGGTGGTTTCCAGCAACACCGCCCCGCGTCGATCCGGCCGCACCAGCGACCAGGCCAGGTCACGCGCCTCAGGATTGAGGCTCTCCAACACGAAGGCAATGTCGGCCGGGTGGAAATGGGCCAGGCGCTGCTCGAGCGCCGCCTGATGCTGACGCTGCACCAGTTGCGCCACCACGTCCTGGCGGCCGGGCTGGGCCGCCAGCTCGCTGCGCTGAACCAGATCGCGTTCAAGCGCCTGACGCGACAGCAGATCGATGACCTGGGCCCGGGCCCGCTCCAGGTGGCGATGATGCGTGCGCTGACTCTGGGTGTCATTCATCCGCTGACCCGGCCGAGAATCCCAATAAAAACGCCCGCTTGCGCGGGCGTTGGATTTTGCTCTCCAGCTCGGCGCCGGTGGCCTTGATCGGCTCCAGCGCTCGTTGTTCTCAAGCGGTCAGACTGACAAAGAAATAAGGCAGCCTGTTGACAGTTTCGGGCCCAAAATTGAATCGGGCCGCAGAGCGTACTCCTTTTGACTGGCCATGCAAGGCCAGCCCACAGGACGCTATTTAATTTTCGCTTCCTTGAACTCGACGTGCTTGCGCACGACCGGGTCGTACTTGCTGAAGGAGAACTTGTCCGGCGTGTTCTTCTTGTTCTTGGTGGTGGTGTAGTAGAAGCCCGTGCCCGCGGTGGACACCAGCTTGATCTTTTCGCGGTCTTTCTTGCCCTTGGCCATGATCGTTTCCTAAGACTCAGACCTTCGTGCCGTTCTTGCGCAGCTCGGCGATCACCGCCTCGATGCCCTTCTTATCAATGATGCGCAGGCCGTGATGCGACACGCGCAGCTTGATGAACTTCTTCTCGGCCTCCACCCAGAAACGATGGGTGTGAAGATTCGGCTCGAACCGGCGACGACGCCTGTTGTTGGCGTGCGACACGGTGTTACCGACCATCGGCTTCTTGCCGGTGACTTGGCAGACTTTGGACATGACGCGCTCTCTTGGAGGCGGGACACCCAGCCGGGTGGCCCATTTTGGGGGCGCGAACGATACCAGCGGTCCGCCGCAACGGCAACCACCAAAAACTCACATCGCCCTCCCTCGCATGCGGGGGAGGGTCGGGATCGGGGCGGGGGGCGCTCGACCCGTCGCGGTGCAGATTCTCCGCCGCCCCCCTCCCAGCCTCCCCCCGCACGCGGGGGAGGAGTCATTACAACCAGCCCCGCTCGGCGAAGCTGGTGGGCGGCCCCTCGCCAACCACGAAATGATCCAGCACCCGCACGTCCACCAAGGCCAGGGCCTGCTTGAGGCGCTCGGTCAGGACCCGATCCGCAGCCGAGGGCTCGGCCACGCCGCTGGGATGGTTGTGCGCAAAGATCACTGCCGCGGCGCCCAACGCCAGCGCGCGTTTGACCACTTCGCGCGGGTACACGCTGGCAGCGTCCAAGGTGCCCTGGCTCAATTCCTCGGCCGCCAGCACCCGGTGCTGCGCGTCCAGGAATAGGGCGGCAAACACCTCGCGGTCGCGGTCACGCAGCCAGGCGGTCAGATACTTCCGCGTTGCGGCCGGATCGGACAGCGCGTCGCGTCGCCGCAAGTCTTCGGCCAGCACGCGACGTCCCATCTCGATCACGGCCTGCAACTGCACGTACTTGGCCAGACCCAGGCCGCGCGCCTCGCAGAACTGTTCAGGCGAGGCCTTCACCAGCGCTCGCAAGGAGCCGAAACGGGACAGCAGATCACGCGCCAGATCCACTGCGCTGCGGCCGGCGACGCCGGTACGCAAGAAGATGGCCAGCAGTTCGGCGTCGGACAAGGCGTCCGCTCCACGCGCGAGTAATTTTTCGCGCGGTCTTTCGTCCTCGGGCCAGTCGGCGATCGACATGCCTGGCAAGTTACGCAGCCGGTCAGCAGGCGTCTATGGCGAGTGTTTTTGCACTGTGAGTCATGTCACAACGCGGGCGGCGGGTCCCAGCGCCGGACTGACATTGAGTCAGCCCGGCGTTAACCCGCCGTGGCAGGATATGCGCCCAATTTGCCGGCCGTAATTTCCCTTGAAACTCCGCGAAGGCCTGCGCCAGGCCGCCCTCGATTACCACGAGCGTCCGACCCCCGGGAAGATTTCCGTTACGCCGACCAAGCAGCTGGTCACCCAGCGCGACCTGGCCCTGGCCTATTCACCGGGCGTGGCGGCGGCCTGCGAGGAAATCGTCGCCGCCCCGGTCAATGCCTTCCGCTACACCGCGCGCGGCAATCTGGTGGGCGTCATCACCAACGGCACCGCGGTGCTGGGCCTGGGTGCCATCGGCCCGCTCGCGGCCAAGCCGGTGATGGAAGGCAAGGGCGTGCTGTTCAAGAAATTCGCCGGCATCGATGTGTTCGACATCGAGATCAACGAGCGCGACCCGGACAAGCTGATCGAGATCATCGCCGCGCTGGAACCCACCTTCGGCGGCATCAATCTGGAAGACATCAAGGCGCCGGAGTGTTTTCACGTGGAGCGCGCCTTGCGTGGGCGGCTGAAGATTCCCGTGTTTCACGACGATCAGCACGGCACCGCGATCATCGTTAGCGCCGCCACGCTCAACGGCTTGAAGGTGGTGAACAAGGACATCACGCAGATCAAGCTGGTGGTCAGTGGTGCCGGCGCCGCGGCACTGGCCTGCGTCGATCTGCTACTGGATCTGGGGTTGCCGATAAAAAACATCTGGCTCACCGATCTGGCCGGCGTGGTGTATCAGGGCCGTACCGAGTTGATGGATCCGGACAAGGCGCGCTTCGCGCAGGCCACCGACCATCGCAGCTTGATGGACGTGATCGAAGGCGCGGATATGTTCCTGGGGCTGTCCGCCGGCGGCGTGCTCAAGCCCGAGATGGTGGCCAAGATGGCACCGCAGCCGCTGATCTTTGCGCTGGCCAATCCCACACCGGAAATCCTGCCCGAAGAAGTGAAGTCGGTGCGCGACGATGCCGTGATCGCCACTGGCCGCACCGACTATCCCAATCAGGTCAACAATGTTCTGTGCTTCCCCTTCATTTTTCGTGGCGCGCTCGACGTGGGCGCCACCACCATCACGCGCGAGATGGAAATTGCCACGGTGCATGCAATCGCCGAACTCGCGCGCCTGGAACAGAGCGACGTGGTGGCCAGCGCTTACGGCATCGAAGACCTTCAGTTCGGCCCTGAATACCTGATTCCCAAACCTTTCGATCCGCGCTTGATCGTGCAGATCGCGCCCGCAGTGGCGCGGGCGGCAATGGAGTCGGGCGTGGCCACGCGCCCCATCGCCGACTTCGAGGCGTATCGCGAACAGTTGCAGCGCTTCACCACCCACAGCGGCACCATGATGAAGCCGGTGGTGGAAAGCGCGCGCAAGGCGCCAGCCGAGAAGAAGCGCATCATCTTTGCCGAGGGCGAAGAAGAGCGCGTGCTGCGTGCGGTGCAGGTGCTGGTGGACGACAAGCTGGCGCAGCCCATTCTGGTTGGCCGTCCGGCGGTGATTGAAAAGCGCATCAAGAAATTTGGTCTGCGTCTCAAACCCGGTGTGCATTTCACCTTGGTCAATCCGGAATTCGACGCGCGCTTCCCGGATTACTGGCAGGACTATCACCAGACCATGTCGCGCCGCGGCGTCACTGCGCAGTACGCCAAGCTGGAAATGCGTCGGCGACCCACGCTGATTGCGGCCATGCTGCTCAAGAAGGGCGAAGGTGACGGCATGATCTGCGGCACCGTCAGTAATTACGGGCGGCACTTGCAGTACATCGACCGCGTGCTGGGGCTGTCACCGGGCGCGAGCTGCTACGCCGCGATGAATGCGCTGATCCTGCCCAACCGTCAGGTGTTCATTGTGGACACGCACGTGAACATCGATCCCACGGCCGAACAACTGGCCGAGATCACCGTGCGCGCTGCCGATCACATCCGCCGCTTCGGCATTGAGCCCAAGGCCGCGCTGCTGTCGCACTCCAACTTCGGCAGCTCGAACGCTGCGTCCGCGGTCAAAATGCGGCAGGTCCTGGCGCTACTGCGCGAGCGCGCCCCGGACCTGGAAGTGGACGGCGAGATGCATGGCGATTGCGCGCTGGATGAAGCCATGCGCATGCGCATCCTGCCCGACTCCACGCTCAAGGGCAGCGCGAATCTGCTGGTGATGCCCAATGGCGACGCCGCCAACATCGCCTACAACCTGCTCAAGACCGCCGCTGGCAACAACGTGGCGGTCGGCCCCATCCTGCTTGGCTGCAGCGCGCCGGTTCACGTCATGACGCCCTCGGCCACGGTGCGGCGCATCGTCAACATGACGGCGCTGACGGTGGTGGAGGCGAATCTCGTGACGGCGCGCGAACCGGGAAACCCCCTCGCCCCGCGATAGCGGGGAGAGGGCTGGGGTGAGGGGCAGTCGGAAAGTGCGCCCACCCTCGTCGCCCCCTCCCCACCCTCCCCCGCTACGCAGGGGAGGGAGAACAACCTGCTCTAAACTCCAATCCCATGAGCAACCCAGCGCCCATTCCCAACCTCCAATCTCGCCGCATCCTGCTCGGCGTCACCGGTGGCATCGCCGCCTACAAGGCAGCCGACTTGACGCGCCGACTGGTCGAAGCCGGCGCCGAGGTGCAGGTGGTGATGACCCAGGGCGCACAGCACTTCATTGGTGCCACCACGTTTCAGGCGCTGTCTGGCCGCAGCGTGCGCGATTCGCTATGGGACCCGCAGGGCGAAGCGGCGATGAGCCATATCGAACTGGCGCGCTGGCCGCATCTGATCCTCATTGCCCCGGCCTCCGCCGATGTCATCGCGCGCCTGGCCATGGGCCGTGCCGACGACCTACTCACCACCCTGGCGCTGGCCACGGACAAGCCGGTGGCGATTGCACCGGCCATGAATCGGCTGATGTGGAGCAACGCCGCCACGCAGGCCAATGTTGCAACGCTGACTGCGCGCGGCGTACACATTCTGGGGCCGGGCGCGGGCTTTCAGGCGTGCGGCGAAATTGGCGAAGGCCGCATGCGCGAGCCGCTGGATTTGCGCGCGGATGTGGCGCAACTGCTTGCCTCTGGTCCGCTGCAGGGTCGGCATGTAGTGATCACCGCCGGTCCCACGCGTGAACCCATCGACCCGGTTCGCTTCATCACCAATCGTTCGTCCGGCAAACAGGGCTATGCCCTGGCCCTGGCCTTTGCACATCTGGGCGCGCGCGTGACCCTGGTGTCCGGCCCGACGAACCTGCCCGCACCCGTCGGCGTGCAGCGTGTAGACGTGGAGACCGCGCAGCAGATGTGCGAGGCCTCGCTGCAAGCAGCGGCTACGGCCGATCTGTTCATTGGTACCGCAGCGGTAGCGGATTACCGCGCAGCAAATTTTGCGCCGGAAAAAATCAAGAAACAGGCGAACGAATTCAGTCTGCAACTCACGCGCAACGACGACATTCTCATGCGCGTTCGCGCCCTGCAGCCACAGCTGTTTATGGTTGGCTTTGCCGCTGAAACCGAAAAGCTCGAACAGCACGCGCGCGAAAAATTGGTGAAAAAGCAATTGCAGATGGTGGCCGCCAACTGGGTGGGCAACGGCCGCGCGTTTGATCGCGACGACAACCAGCTCAGCGTGTTCTGGGCCGAGGGTGCGCGCGAACTGGTCGCTGCTCCGAAAGATGTGATTGCACGTGAACTCGCGACGTTGATCGTGGAGCGCTACACCGCAAATACACCCTCGTGATTACATGCCTTCTCCCATCGGGAGATTGAATTTCGCGAAACGAAAGAGGCGCGAAGCGGTTGGGTCCCGGTGTGGGAGTGCCTCAATGGTCACTCCCACATCAGCCCAACCGGGATGAGGCGCTTTTCAGAACGTAGGCCCACGCTCGGAGAGGCCCTCACCCCTACCCCTCTCCCAAAGGGAGAGGGATCACCACTTAATATCAATAGAGTTTCCATAAAAATGGCCCGCATCCAACTCAAAATTCTTGACCCGCGCCTCGGCCGCGAACTGCCCCTGCCCGCCTACGCCACCGACGGTTCTGCCGGCATGGACCTGCGTGTACTGGCTGACGCGCCGCTGGACCTGGCCCCGGGCCAGACCACGCTGCTGCGCACCGGGCTGTCGATCTACATTGCCGACCCCAACCTCGCTGCCGTGATCCTGCCGCGTTCGGGCCTGGGCCATAAGAACGGCATCGTGCTCGGCAATCTGGTGGGCTTGATCGACTCCGACTACCAGGGCGAGCTGATGGTGTCCTGCTGGAACCGCGGCCAGAGCAGCTTCACCATCAACCCAGGTGAACGTATCGCGCAGCTGGTGATCGTGCCGGTGGTGCGGGCGGAATTTGAACTGGTGTCGGACTTCGAAGCCACGGATCGCGGCGCCGGCGGGTTCGGACATACAGGACGTCATTAGCCAGACTAGGCTAGTCTGCAATAAAGGAGCATTGCCATGACATCCGTAAACATGCTGCAGGCTAAGTCTTCGCTGTCCCGCCTCGTGGAATCGATCGAGCAGGGTCGCGAGCGTGAAATCGTGATCGCGCGGAATGGCCGCCCGGCTGCCAAGCTTGTGCCAATCAATACCGTGCTAGCCGGTAAACGCATCGGCGTCGCCAAGGGCAAATTCAAGGTGCCGAGCAACATCGACGCCCACAATGACGAGGCTGCCAAACTCTTTCTTGGCCGGCAAAAGCCTTGAATCTGCTACTCGACACTCATGTTGCGCTGTGGGCGATCACCGATAGCCCCAAGCTGACCAAGAAAGCCCGCGAGCTAATTGAATCGCCAAGATCATCGGTCTGGATCAGCGCCGCAACGGTGTGGGAGATCACCATCAAGCATGGCTTGGGACGTGGCGACATGCCGGTTTCCGGGCAAGCAGCGTTACGCTACTTTCAGGCGTCTGGCTACCAGTTGCTTCCCATCGAAGCCGAGCACGCAGCGGCTGTAGAAGACCTGCCCAAGCATCATGCTGATCCGTTTGACCGCATCCTCGTAGCGCAGGCGCTTGTCGAGCCGATGCGGCTTATCACCCACGACCCCATCGTGGCGCGCTACAGCGACACCGTCATCGAAATTTGAAGCGCGCTTCCCGATCTATGCAGCGCCCGAGATCTGCACGAACCCTTGTTCGAGCTTATTTTGGTAGACGCCGCGCAGATCTCACCCCAGTAGCGCCCCAACCCGACAACACGCTCAGCTTTTCGCCTTCCCCAGCTTCAAGATCACTCCGTCATCCGCCACCACCCACAGCTCACCGCTGGGGCTGATGCGCACGCTGCGCACGCGCAGATGTTGATCCGTCAGCAGCCGCTCTTCCTTCACATAGCGGCCATCTTTCAACTGCACGCGATTGAGATGGCCGCGCAGGGCCGCCACAAACACACTGCCCTGCCATTGCGGAAACGCAGCCCCGGCGTAGTACGCCATGCCCCCGGTCGCGATGCTTGGCACGTAGTAATGCACCGGCTGCTCCATGCCGTCCTTGGCCGCGCCCTCGCCGATCTTGCCGCCCACATACTCCTTGCCGTAGGTGATCACCGGCCAGCCGTAGTTGCGACCGGGCAGCACGCGGTTGATCTCGTCGCCGCCGCGCGGCCCGTGCTCCACCGCCCAGATTTGATTGGTGGCCGCGTCCAGATCCATGCCCTGCGGATTGCGATGCCCGTAGGAATAAATTTCCGGCAGCGCACCCGCCACCTTCACGAACGGATTATCGGTTGGCACGCGGCCGTCATCGTGCAAGCGCAGGATCTTGCCATTGTGTCGGCCCAGATTCTGCGCGTCATCACGCTCGCCCCGATCGCCCACGCACAAAAACAGAAAGCCGTCGCGATCAAACACCATAGCCCCGCCAAAGTGCTGCCCCTTGCCGGTGTTCGCCTGCGCCTGCAGCAACAGCTTCTGTTCTGTGAGCGCACTGCCCTGCAAGCGCGCGCGGGTGAAGTGCGTGGTGTAGCCCCCAGCTGGCGCCGGCGCCGCATAGCTCAAGTACAACCAGCCGTTGGTCGCAAAATCCGGATGCAGCACCACCGCATGCAAGCCGCCCTGACCATGCACCGTGACCGCCGGCATTCCCGTAATCGCCGAACGCTCCCCGGTCTGCAGATGGATGCGCGTCAAGCGACCCACCTTCTCCGTCACCAGAATTTCCGTGTCGCCAAGAAACGCCACGTCCCAGGGCAATTCCAGACCCTGCACCACCGGCTGCGCGGTGTAGCCGAGCGACACCTCGGTGTACCGGTTGTGCTCAGACTCCGCCGCCACCGCGTCGATCAAGGCCAGCGAGGGGCGCGGGTCTGCCCAGGGTTTCAGATACCAGGCGGCAAAACCCAACAGCCCGAAGAAGGTCAACAGCAGCCAGGGTCGAATGCGCATGCGTCAGTCCCAGAAGATTCGTGATCAACAGAGCAGAAATACGGGTGAATAGTTCGATCTTCCCAGACGGGAACGCGCGGCTTCGGATTAGCGCTGGCGGCGGCACCATCGGCCCCGAGAAAGGTAGCCCGGGCCGACGCAGCTTCAAGCTTCAAGCTTCAAGCGTCGAGCCGGGACCCGCTCTACCCCACCGCCTGCGCTGGTTTCGTCTTATACGGCTTTGGCGACTCAGAATCCTTCTTCTTGTCCGCGCCAAAACGCGGCTGCAACAAACGAATACCCAGAATTTCTCCAGACTTCGCGTCAATGATCACCGCCCCGTCGCGCGCATTAGCGGCTAGCGGCAAGTAAGCCAGCTCGGATTCGCTACGCTCAAATGACTTCAACAAGGACTCCCAGGCCGCATCATCCAACTCATTGAGCTTGCGCAGTTCCTCCATCGGACGCTGGCGCTTGAGCATCTGCTCGCGCTGCGTCTCCAACGGCACAAAGTATTCCGGCAACTGCGGCAAGTCCGCCCCGCCGCCGATGGCGGAAAACAGAATGTCCGCCTTCGCATCCGTATCTGTCGGCAACACCGCCGCCACCATCTTCGGCCCCCAAAACGAACGCTCCATCCCCGCCGGCGCCCGCGACAGACTGTCCGCGTTCACATCCTGATACGCGATGGCATCAAACCGATCTACGTTGAAAACAACATAAGCCGGGCGACCGCCGTGAATCGCCTCCAACCCGTACAGCAACGCCGCAGTCTGCATGGCCGCAATCACCATCAGGTCAAATTTAAGGCCCCACTTGCCGGGAACGTAGATGATGGTGGTCATGAGCGGGCCTAGGGCCACATCGACACCGATCAGGATCAGCACCAGATAGTCCACGCCTTGGGCGCGGGCCAGAGCGCCCGGATACCAAACCAGAAAAATAAGCGACATCGCCATAAGGGCAATGAGTGCACTGATTGCCAAGTGAATGGAGCCAGCACGACATCGAACTTTAAGGCTGAGGTTCATCGAAAAACCTAGAGATTGATTCGGATATTTCTATACTCTTCAAGTGATCAATACTGAACAAGTCGCACTTCGTGGTCGCCGTACAAATCCTTCTGCAGCTCGCATTCGATGGACGTGCAATAACTGATTCCAGGAGTCAGCGTCTAGGTCGATTACATTGATATTTTCGGTAACGCTAAACCACAGTGTTGAGACACGCCGTAGGTAACCGACAGCACCCAAGCAATGAAAAGAGCCACTCTCAACAACCTACTTTTTTTGTCTGCGGTACTAGCGGTCTCGATCGCATATGCCGATTTGCGTTTACGGCTTAATTCTCAATACTCGGGAGCCACCTGGCAACAACTCCACGACCTTACCGCACCGATACCCTTTGGGCACCGAGTGCTGGTGCCATTATTGGCTCGCCCAATCGTCGACC
The DNA here is from genome assembly GCA_052387335.1 of Panacagrimonas sp. Taxonomy (GTDB): domain Bacteria; phylum Pseudomonadota; class Gammaproteobacteria; order Nevskiales; family Nevskiaceae; genus Panacagrimonas. The sequence goes on from JBQTJH010000101.1 coordinate 17,769, forward strand.
TAGGCGCTTCACTGCCAGATGCATTTCATGTTCTGGAAGCAGCGTCAACCTTCGCGATGATCTTGGCTTTGAGAGCCGGGCTGATGTCGCTCATGGTTCGTAAATGGGCAACAGTCCTCTCACTGGCGTTTCCGTTTACGCTGCCAATGGCGTTCTTGCTCCGCCTCGAATGGCCGATCTTTTACCCGTATGACACGCCATCAATGCTGTTTGTAGCGCTCGGCCTGCTTTTCATCTTCCGAAAAAAATGGACGGCACTGACTTTGTGCGTGGCATTGGGCGCTCTGAACAGAGAGTCGGCTCTTCTGATACCCGCACTCTTTAGCGCCATTTACCTCGGTCGCATGAAACTCAGTACTTACTCTCTTCTGCTAGCTACCCAGCTCTCAACCTTCTTCCTTGTGAGATTTTCCGTTTCGACAGCACTCTCGAATAACCCGCAGCCTTACGGGGGTCCTTTTGCATGGCACAAGGACGAGGCGCTGCGAATCAATGACAACTTAATATGGCTGCTCAACCCGGCGAACGATCTTCGCTTATTGGCAACCATCGCGTTTTTGCCTTTAATTTGTTTGGCGCTTCGCGCTCATCTGCCCGACTACCTTAAACGTGCCGCGGTGGCTGGCGGCTCATATTTCTTGGCGCTATTGTTCATAGGGAATCCTTACGAACCGCGGATTTTTGGGGAGTTGATCCTTATTCTTTTTTTCGTTACTTCGGCTGGCCTTTATCGATTTTTAAACGTGGCCCCATTGGCCGTAGCGCTTCCCAGCTATACCTCTGGAACTGCTCAAGAACTCGTCGCACGGCTAGACCGAATCCTTGTACCCGTAATTTTGGCGGGGTTCGCAGTCGCCATTTTCGTGGCAAACCGCATACTTTGAATATTTGAAGTTAAGACTTTAGCGATTGCACCAGGCGGAACCTTACCTATCGCGTACTTTTACACGTGAAACGGATAGCGGAGGTCCGCTCAACTTCCAGGTCGTTGTACTGCCGTGAGTAATTCCGTAGCACGCGAATGGCGAACTGGAACGCCCCCGCACCCCGGGCAGACCGACCGCATTCTTGTCGAAGTCCGATGCTTCGATGTCGTGGTACCCAATACTCAGACGCCAGATTGCACCAAGTCTGTCGACTGATGCCCATGGTGCTCGAGCCGCGAGATGGACATCGGCGTAGAGAGCGCGAAGCAAAGGATCAACAACCCTATTGTCGCCTCGCAGCATTGAATCGAGATATCCAGCAGGGAACGCGCGTTCGTAATGCCCGACCCTCGCCCCGGAGCGCGAGGGCAAGCGGGACAAGAACGGTTCAGTCAAGGCCAGCGGATCAATCCAGCGCGCTTCAGGGCCCGCAGCGTAGGCCACCATCCCGATGCTGCAGCGCGTATACCAACCCGCATGCGGCCTCAGAAGGTAGCCCTCCAGCAGCCATGGGTGCGAAACCCATGTGCCGCGACGAAGTACGGGCCGTAGCCCCAGCGCCTGGTAATAGTACCCACGCTCATCTGCGAGGCCCGATTTTGATATGTGGCGCCGGCTGAAATCTTCGGACGCAAAAACCGTCGTTGCTAATGTTCCAGCCTTTACAGCAAGCAGGGTTGCGATCACGAGGGCAGCACCCCTGATAGGTCTAGCATTCAGAGCAGCAGCTATCGTGGCCACCGACATGACCGTGGACGCGCTGAAAAACCTTCCCGCCATGTA